>DATIAJ010000167.1:0-7928 GCA_035458105.1 Nocardioides sp.
CCGCGCACGGGGGTTCGTCGTCGACGAGGGACTCACCGTCCTCGCCAAGCAGCAACACGTCCCGGAGGACTGACCCCGACCAGCTCACCGCAGCGCGTCGCGCTGGGCGACGAGGAACGCGGTCTCGACCTCGTTGCGGCAGGCCGCGATGGCCTGGTCGTACGCCGCCCGCGCGGCGTCGACGTCGCCCGCACGTGACAGCAGCTCGGCGCGCACCGCGGCGGGCCGGTGGCTCTGGGGGAGCTCCAGCCCCTCGAGCGCGTCGAGGCCGGCGGCCGGTCCGTGCTGCTCGGCGACCGCGACCGCCCGCGCGAGTCGGGCCGCAGGAGAGGGCGCCACCTGCAGCAGGACGTCGTACAACCCCACGATGCGGTCCCAGCGCGTGTCCTCGGCGCTCGGAGCGGTCGCGTGCTCAGCGGCGATCCGCGCCTGCAGGACGTACGACGCCGCGAGCGGGCTCAGCGGGCCCGAGAGCTCCTGCCGGGCGAGCAGTCGCGTCGCCTCGGCGATCTCGTCGTGGTGCCACCGGGTGCGGTCCTGGTCGGCGAGGAGCACCAGCCGCCCGTCACCCACTCGGGCGTCGCGCCGGGAGTGCTGCAGCAGCATCAGGGCCAGCAGGGCGACGAGCGCCGGCTCGTCCGGACGCAGCCCCAGCACGATGCGCACCAGCCGGATGGCCTCCCCGGACTGCTCGGCGCGGAGCAGGTCGGGGCCCGTGCCGGGGGAGTAGCCAGCGGTGAAGGCGAGGTAGGCGGTCTGCGCAACGATCCCGATCCGCTCGGGAAGCACGTCGGCGTCAGGCACGGCGAAGGGGATGCCGGCTCCGACGATGCGCTTCTTGGCGCGCGTGATCCGGGCGGCCATGGTCGGCTCGGGGACGAGGAACAGCCGGGCGATGTCCACCGTCGGGACGCCGAGGACCAGCCGCAGGCTCAGCGCGCTGGCCGACTCCGGCGCGAGGGCCGGGTGGGCGCACATCAGCACCAGGCGGAGCACGTCGTCCTCGACCAGGCTGCCCGCGTCGGCCATCGTGCGGCCTCCGTCCTGGCGGTGCGCGGCGTCGATGAGGAGGAGCGGCTCCTTGCGCCGGGCCACCTCCTCGGTGCGCAGCCGGTCGAGCACCCGCCGCCGTGCCGCGGTCAGCAGCCACGCCGGCGGGTTGTCCGGCGCGCCCTCGACGGGCCACGTGCGGCTGGCGGCCTCGACGGCGTCGCCCAGCGCGTCCTCGACGAGGTCGAGACGCCGGAACTGCGCGAGAAGGAGGGCGACGAGACGGCCCCACTCCTCGCGCACGACCTGCTCGAGGTCGGTCGCGCCGCCACCCACGTGCTCGCTCAGAGCTCCACGTCCACCGTCGGGTGGATCTGGATGTCGTAGGGCGGCAGCACCTGCAGCAGCTCCACGACGACGTCGAGGTCGGGAGCCTCCAGCAGGTAGAACCCGCCCATGCCCTCGATGACCTCGGCGTAGGGCCCGTCGGTCAGCTCGACCTTCCCACCCGTCGTCCGCATGACCGTGGCGTCGCGGGGTCCGCTCAGTGCCTCGCCGGCCAGCAGGCGTACGCCGTCGCGGGCGGCGCACGCGGCGTCGAACGCGCCGAACTTCGCCATCGCGGCGCCCTGCTCCTCCTCCGTCTGCTCGGACCAGGGCTTCTCGGCACCGTCGCCGATCAGCAGCACCAGGTACTTCACGACGGACGCTCCTCGGGGCTCACGCACTGCCGGACCTCGACCGCGTCCCCGGTGGCCGCCAGCAGGCGGCAGCAGTCCAGCAGGTCGTCGAGGTCGCTGCTCTCGATGATGTAGAAGCCGCCCACCTGCTCGCGGGTCTCGGCCCACGGGCCGTCGGTGACGGTCGTGGTGTCGGGGGCGATGGTGCGCGCCTCCGACGCGCGCCGCAGCTCGGCCCCGCCGGTGATGCGGTGGCCGCGCTCGTGCACCTGCGTGGAGAAGGTGTCGTGCTTGGCGTAGCCCTCGCGGCGCTCCTCCTCGGACATGTCCCACCAGCGTTCGGCGTCGCCCATCAGCAGTACGACGTACTCGGTCATCTCGTTCTCCCTCACTCTGCTCGCTCAGCTCACTCCGCCAGCCGGCGGAGCTCGATGTGTTCGCCACGGGCGGCGAACCGCTCGCACGCCTCCCGCAAGCCGGTCCCGTCCTCGGTGTCGACGAGGTAGAAACCCACCACCTGCTCCGCGGTCTCGCTGAAGGGACCGTCGGTGACCAGCGCCCCGCCGGACCCGTCGGGACGCATCGACGTCGCCTGCGCGGAGGGCTCGAGGGGGCTGACCGTGACGAGGGTGTGTCCCTCGGCCTCGAGGTCGCGCTGGAACTGCTGGTGGGAGCGGTGTCCCTTCTCGTGCTCCTCGGGCGGGAGGTCGTCCCAGTCGGCCTCGGGTGCGGGCAGCAGGATCAGGTAGCGGCTCATCGCCGGTGACTCCTTCGGTTCGCGGACCGCAGGATTGCGGCCTCACCACTGTGACGGACCGGGTCCGCCCGGATCGACAGCCGACACGACACATTTCCCGGCGACCTGCGACACACCTCCTCCCGGGTCTTGCCCAACCCACGTCGTGACCCGCCAAGATGGGCCCATGGCCACCCACGAGAGAGCCGGACAGCCCGCCCGCACCGAGGACCTGGTGGACGTCTCCCACCTCGTGACGGCCTACTTCGACCTCGAGCCCGACCCCGACGACGTCTCCCAGCAGGTCGCCTTCGGCACCAGTGGCCACCGGGGCACGTCGCTCACCACCTCGTTCAACGAGGTCCACATCGCGGCGACCACGCAGGCGATCTGCGACTACCGCAAGGAGCAGGGCTACGACGGCCCGCTCTTCATCGGCCGCGACACCCACGCCCTGTCCGAACCCGCCTGGGCCACAGCGCTGGAGGTGCTGGTCGCGAACGACGTCACGGTGCTGGTCGACGACCGCGACGGCTTCACGCCCACCCCGGCCGTCAGCCACGCCATCCTGCGCGCCAACCAGGGACGTACGACGGGCGCGGGGCTGGCCGACGGGATCGTGGTGACGCCGTCGCACAACCCGCCCCAGGACGGCGGGTTCAAGTACAACCCGCCGCACGGCGGTCCGGCCGACTCCGACGCCACCAGCGTGATCGCGGCGCGAGCCAACGAGCTCATCCGCGGCAACATCGCAGGCGTGCACCGCGTCTCGTTCGCCAAGGCACGCGCCGCGGTCGGGTCCTACGACTTCCTCGGCACCTACGTCGACGACCTGCCGTCGGTGCTCGACCTCGACGCGGTGCGCGACGCCGGTGTGCGGATCGGCGCCGACCCGCTGGGCGGTGCGAGCGTCGCCTACTGGGGTGAGATCGCCGAGCGGCACCGGCTCGACCTCTCGGTGGTCAACCCGCTGGTCGACCCCACCTGGCGGTTCATGACCCTCGACTGGGACGGCAAGATCCGGATGGACTGCTCCTCGCCCCACGCGATGGCCTCGCTGGTGGGCCGCAAGGACGAGTACGACGTCGCGACCGGCAACGACGCCGACGCCGACCGGCACGGGATCGTCACGCCCGACGCGGGCCTGATGAACCCCAACCACTTCCTTGCGGTCGCGATCGCCCACCTCTTCGGCGGCGCGCGGCCCGGCTGGCCCGAGGACACGCGCATCGGCAAGACGCTGGTGTCGAGCTCGATGATCGACCGGGTGGCCGAGTCGATCGGCAAGCCGCTGGTGGAGGTGCCGGTCGGCTTCAAGTGGTTCGTGCCCGGGTTGATGGACGGGTCCTTCGGGTTCGGCGGCGAGGAGTCGGCAGGTGCGTCGTTCCTGCGCCGCGACGGCTCCACCTGGACCACCGACAAGGACGGCCTCCTGCTCGCCCTGCTCGCGAGCGAGATCCTGGGCGCCACCGGCAGGACGCCCAGCCAGCACTACGGCGAGCTGGTCGCCCGGCACGGCGACCCGGCGTACGCCCGCATCGACGCCCCGGCCAGCCGCGAGGAGAAGGCCAAGCTGGGCGCGCTCACGCCCGACGACGTGACGGCGACGACGCTGGCGGGGGAGGAGATCACCGGCAAGCTCACCGAGGCCCCGGGCAACGGAGCGAAGATCGGCGGGCTCAAGGTCACCACCGAGTCGGCGTGGTTCGCCGCGCGGCCGAGCGGCACCGAGGACGTCTACAAGATCTACGCGGAGTCCTTCCGCGGTCCCGAGCACCTCGCCCAAGTTCAGGAGGAGGCGCGGGAGGTCGTCAGTACGGCGCTGCGGTGAGGAAGCGTTGCTCGCCCCGCGCGGGGTGCGGCACCGTCACCGGACCGGCCTCGATCGGGCCACGCTCGGTGCCGCCGTGCGAGCGGACGTCGGCGCCGTCGCCGTGCTCCATCTGCGTGCGGCTGAAGCGCACCGCCGTGACGGCGTCGAGCCGGACGAGCGCCTGACCGTCGCCGTCGTCGAGCACCGCGCCGAGACCGTCGCAGCCGATCACGCGTCCCTGGAGCCAGCTGCCCGTGACCAGGACGCTGACCTCCGCGCCCGTGTCCTCGGCCCGTCGCAGCAAGGTCCCCACGCTGAGCATCGTGCTCGAGATCTTCGTCATCCCCCACCTCCCCACAAGGCATCACCCACACGATGTGGGTGCGGCGAACCTAGGGCCGGAGTCGGACGTCGTACGAGGTCTCCGACGAGGGTGGGGCAGGACTTCGACGACCCTGCGACAAGCCTGCGGGACAGGACGCCGGGTGGTCTGGACCGGTCAGGCCGGCCGTGGTGTCGCCCGGTCGACGATCTCGCGCAGCGACCCGCTGTCGAGCATCCCGAAGGTGCCGCCGTACGACGTCCCGAACCGGCTGCCGCAGAAGGCGTCGGCGACCTCGGCCGGCGCGAACCGCACGAGCAGCGAGCCCTGCAGGCACGCGGCCATCCGGCCGGCGAGCCGGCGTGCACCCGCCTCGAGCCCGGCTCCCTCCCCGAGGAGGGCGAGCGTGTCGTCGACGGCCCGGTCGAGCCGGCTGTCGGCTCCGCGGGCGGCTCCGACCTCGGTGATCCAGGCCTGGAGCACCTCGGGCTCGCGGGCGAGCGCGCGCAGCACGTCGAGCGCGTTGACGTTGCCCGAGCCCTCCCAGATCGAGTTCAGGGGCGACTCGCGGAACATCAGCGGGAGCCCGGAGTCCTCGACGTAACCGTTGCCGCCGAGGCACTCCAGCGCCTCGGCCACCATCGCCGGCGTGCGCTTGCACACCCAGAACTTCGCGAGCGGCAACGCGATCCGGCGCAGGGCCACCTCGTGCGGGTCGCCGGGGCGGTCGACGGCCGCCGCGAGGCGCATGGCCAACGCGGTGGCCGCCTCGGACTCCACGGCCAGGTCGGCGACCACGTTCTGCATGAGCGGCTTGTCGACGAGCAGGCCGCCGAAGGCCGAGCGGTGCGCGACGTGCCACGACGCCTCGGCGAGCGCGTGCCGCATGAGCGCTGCCGACCCGAGGACGCAGTCGAGGCGGGTGGCGGCGACCATCTCGATGATCGTCCGCACTCCGCGGCCCTCGTCGCCGAGGCGCTGGGCCAGGGTGCCGGCGAGCTCGAGCTCGCTCGAGGCGTTGGACCGGTTGCCGAGCTTGTCCTTGAGCCGCACCACGTCGATCCGGTTGCGGGTGCCGTCGTCGAGCACGCGCGGGACGACGAAGCACGTCATCCCGCCGTCGGCCTGGGCGAGGACGAGGAAGACGTCGTTCATCGGCGCGGAGGTGAACCACTTGTGCCCGTCCAGGCGGTACCACCCGTCGTCGGTCGTCGGCGTTGCCCACGTCTGGTTGGCGCGTACGTCGGAGCCGCCCTGCTTCTCGGTCATGCCCATGCCGGCGAGCGCACCGGCCTTGGTGGTGTGGGTGCGGACGCCCGGGTCGTAGGACCGGGCGGCCAGCAGCGGCGTCCACTCCTCCGCGATGGCCTTGTCCGCCCGCAGCGCCGGCACGGCGGCGTACGTCATCGAGATCGGGCAGCCGTGGCCCGGCTCGGTCTGCGACCACGCGAGGAAGCCGGCGGCGCGGCGCAGGTGGGCGTGCGGGTCGCCGGCCTCCTGCTGCTCCCACGGCGCGGCCTGCAGCCCGTGGCCGACCGCCCGCTCCATCAGCCAGTGCCACGACGGGTGGAACTCGACCTCGTCGACGCGGTTGCCCCAGCGGTCGTACGACGTCAGCTCCGGGTGGTGGCGGTTGGCGAGCATCCCGTGCTCGCGCGCCTCCTCGGTGCCCGCCTCCGCTCCGAGCGGCGCCAGGTCGTCGACGAGCCCGGCTGACCCGTGCCGGACCAGCGCGTCGGTGAGGGCTAGGTCGGAGGTGACGACGTTGTGCCCGACGAGGGCAGGCGCCTGGTTGGTCGCGGTGCGGGCGTCGTGGGTGGTGCGGTCGCTCATGGGGCCACCGTAGGGCCCGCCCCGGCGGCGCGTGACGAGGACCACGTCGTACGTCGAACCGCCGCGCGGGTGCGGTCCAACGGCGCGGCGTCTCGATAGCGTGGTCGGCATGGTCGAGGCGCGCGAGGACACCCCTGCCCCGCGCCGCGCGGAGGTGTTGCTGCGGAGGTGGCGAGAGCACCTGTGGCGCATCATCGTCACGACCGTCGGCTCCTGCCTGCGCCACCGCGTCACCGGGCTCGCCGCCGAGGCGGCGTTCTTCGCGGTGCTGTCGGTGCCGCCGCTGATCTTCGCCCTCGCCGGAGCGGTGGGCTTCGTCAGCGAGCGGTTCACAGCGACCCAGGTCGAGGACGTCAGCAACGCGGTGCTCGAGGTCTCGCGCCAGGCGCTCACCGACCGGGCCGTCGACCGGATCATCGCTCCGACCCTCCAGGAGGTGCTCGACGGCGGGCGCTACGACGTGATCTCGATCGGCTTCGTCCTCGCGCTCTGGTCGGGCTCGCGCGCACTCAACGTCTTCGTCGACACCATCACGATCATGCACGGGCTGGGTGGGCACCGGGGGATCGTCGCCACCCGGGCCCTGTCCTTCGTGCTCTACGTGCTGGCGATGGTGACCGGAGCGGTGAGCATCCCGCTCGTCGTCGCCGGACCGACCCTCGTCGACCGCGTGCTGCCCGAGCGGCTCGACTTCGTCAACGAGCTCTACTGGCCGGTCGTGCTGGTGTTGTGCATCTGCTTCCTCGCCACGCTCTACCACGTGTCTGTCCCGGTGCGGACCAACTGGAGCTTCAACCTCCCCGGCGCGGTCTTCGCCCTCTTCTGCTGGATCGCCGGCTCCTACACGCTGCGCTGGGTGCTCACGGTGACCGCTGCGGAGTCCCGCTCGATCTACGGACCGCTCGCCGCGCCCATCGCCGTGCTGCTGTGGCTCTACCTGCTCGCGCTGGCCGTTCTCATCGGGGCCGCGGTCAACGCGGCCTTCGACACCGTCTTCCCGCAGAAGAGCACGACGCGCGCCCGGCTGGAGCTGGTGCAGCGGCTGCGCGAGCGCATCAGCGTGCGAGACTCCTGACCGTGCGTGCCGACACTGTCCACCCCAGCGTGGGGCGGGTCTCCCTGCCCGAGCAGGACCGGTCGCCGTGGTGGGAGCTAGGCAGGCGCCTGCTCGCCGCCCTCGCCATCCTCGTCGGCACGGTGCTCCTGGTCTACTTCGACCGGGACGGCTACACGGACGGCAATGACCCGACCGACACGATCAGCTGGATCGACGCGATCTACTACACGACCGTCACGCTCAGCACGACGGGCTACGGCGACATCGCCCCGGTGTCCGACCAGGCCCGCCTGGTCAACGCGTTCATCATCACGCCGGCCCGCATCGCCTTCCTCGTCCTGCTGATCGGCACCACCCTCGAGGTCCTCGCCTCGCAGGGACGAGAGATGTTCCGGGTCGCCCGGTGGAGGAAGAGGAACATGGACCAGCACGTCGTCGTCATCGGCTACGGCACCAAGGGCCGCAGCGCGATCGACACCTTGCTGAACAACGGCTAC
>DATIAJ010000168.1:0-4613 GCA_035458105.1 Nocardioides sp.
CCCGGTCCCCGGGCTGAAGCGGCCCAGCGGCATCCACAAGCGCCCGGTCGACCTCATCGAGGTGCGCGACCCGGGGCCGAAGCGCGGCGGTCTGGGCAGCGGCGTCGTCGGCGACGCGATCATCAGCCGCAAGCACCACGGGGGGACGACGCAGGCCGTCTACGCCGTCGCCCGTGAGGAGCTCGACTGGTGGGGCGAGCACCTCGGTCGCGACCTGTCCGACGGCATGTTCGGCGAGAACCTCACCACCGTCGGCCTCGAGGTCGACACCGCCGAGGTGGGGGAGCGGTGGCAGGTCGGCGGCACGCTCCTCGAGGTGTGCGGGCCCCGCATCCCGTGCGCGACGTTCGCCAAGCACATGGCCGAGCGGGCGTGGGTACGCCGCTTCGCCGAGCGCGGACTGACCGGGGCCTACCTCGCCGTCGTCGAGCCCGGCGTGATCCGGTCGGGCGACCCGGTCGAGGTCGTCCACCGGCCCGGGCACGGCCTGCGGCTGCCGGCGTACTTCCGTGCCCTGATGGGCGACCGGGACCTCGCCGCCACCTTCCTGGCCTCGGGGCTGCTCCCGCAGGTCGAGCACGACTGGCTGGCCCGGCGCCAGTAGCGCCGAGACGAGTGGCTGGCGTGGGGCCTGGTCGAGACAGGCACCCGACAGTGGAGCACGAAGCCGGTAGGTCGGGCCGCGCGCTCCACTGTCGCCGGGGTGCCGGGATCAGCCGAGAGCGGCCACCGCTGCGTCGTAGTCGGGCTCCTCGCCGATCGCGTCGGTGAGCTGGGTGTGGAGCACGGTGCGGTCGGTGTCGAGGACGACCACGGCGCGGGCGAGCATGCTCTTCCAGCTCCCGTCGGCCATCGCGACGCCGTAGTCCTCACCGAAGGAGGAGCGGAAGGCCGAGCCGACGAGCACGTCGTCGATGCCCTCCGCACCGCAGAAGCGGGCCTGGGCCAGGGGCAGGTCGACGGAGACGTTGACGACGGCGGTGTTGTCGAGGCCGGCGGCGAGCTCGTTGAACTTCTTCACGCTCGCCTGGCACACGCCGGTGTCGATGCTCGGGAAGATGTTGAGCACGACGCGCTTGCCGGAGACGTCGGCGTCGGTGAGGGCCTGGAACTTCGAGTCGACGAGGTCGAAGCCGGGAGCCTGGGAGCCGACCGTGGGGAGCTCGCCCACGGTGCTGACGGTGTTGGGTCCGAGTTGTGTGGTTGCCATGGTCCCCAACCTACTGGCCGCCCGGTCCTAGAGTTCCCGCATGGCCACTGCGCGAACCGCCGCCCGCACCGACGTGATCATCGAGGTGCTGCAGGACGCGTTCGCGCCGCTGATGCGGGCCGACCCGGCGGCGTTCCGCGCCAAGTACCGCAAGATGGCGCGCGACCCGCTGGCGTTCTACCGCGGGTCGGCATGCCTGTTCTACTGCGACGTCACCGGCGAGGACGACGGCTGGGCCGACCACCGGGCCGAGCGCATCTGGATCCACGGGGACCTGCACGTGGAGAACTTCGGCACCTACCTCAACTCCGACGGTCGGCTGATCTTCGACATCAACGACTTCGACGAGGCCTACGTCGGTCGGTTCACCTGGGACCTGCAGCGGTTCGCGGCGAGCCTGGCGCTGCTGGGCTGGCAGAAGGCGCTGCCCGAGGACGCGATCCGCAAGCTCATCGGTCGCTACGCGCGCTCCTACCTCGCCCAGGTCAACCACTACACGAGCACCCACGACGACGAGGAGTTCGAGATCCGGCTCGACACCGCGCACGGGCCGGTCCTCACGGCACTCGAGTCGGCGCGACGCATGCGCCGAGCCGACCTGTTGGACGACGTGACGGTGATGCAGCGCGGCACCAGGAAGTTCGTCGAGGACGGGACCACCCGACGGCTCTCGCGCACGGAGCGCTCGAAAGCGGTCGCAGCCTTCCGCGCCTACCTCGACACGATTCCCGAGTCCAAGCGCTTCGACCGGGACCTGTTCTACGAGCTGCGCGACGTCGTGGGCAAGACGGGCTTCGGCATCGGCAGCGCCGGCCTGCCGGCGTACAACGTGCTGGTCGAGGGCTACAGCCAGGCGCTCGACAACGACGTGGTGCTGAGCATGAAGCAGGCCAACATCCCGGCGGTGAGCCGCTTCGTCGACACCTCGGAGGTCGACGCCTACTTCGAGCACGAGGGACACCGCACCGCGGTGAGCCAGCGGGCCCTGCAGGTGCACACCGACCCCCTCCTGGGGCACACGAGCATCGACGGGGTGGGATTCGTCGTCTCCGAGGTGTCGCCCTACGAGGTCGACCTCGACTGGAGCGAGATCAACGAGCCCGAGGACATGCGCGCCGTGGTGGACCTGCTGGGTCGCGCGACCGCCAAGATCCACTGCGCCTCCGACGAGGACAGCCAGCAGGACCTCGTGGACTTCCAGGTCGAGGAGGCGATCGCCGCGTCGCTGGAGGGCCGCCGCAACGAGTTCGTCTCGTGGCTGTGCGACTGGGGGATCGCGTACGCCGTCCGCGTCCGCGAGGACCACGCGCTGTTCGTCGACGCCTTCCGCGAGGGCCGGGTCGGGATCGCCGCCACCTGACCCGGCCCCGCCGCGGCAGTCAGGCGTCGATGGTGGACATGTCGCCGTAGCGGTCGCCGGCGACCGCGTCGCGCGGCACGGCCTGCTCGAGCGCGGCCAGGTCGTCGGCCGCGAGCTCGACGTCGAGCGCGCCGACGTTCTCCTCCAAGTACTTCACCCGCTTGGTGCCGGGGATCGGCGCGACGCCGAGCCGGTCGTCACTCTGCGCCAAGACCCACGCCAGGGCGAGCTGTCCCGGGGTGCAGCCCTTCTGCTCAGCCAGCTCCTTCACCTTGTCGACGAGGGCGAGGTTGGCGTCGAGGGCGTCGCCGCTGAAGCGGGGGAACCGGCCTGTGGCGCGCGAGTCGTCGGACTCCAGCGACTCACGCGTGACGGCGCCGGTGAGGATGCCGCGGCCGAGCGGGGAGTAGGGGACCAGGCCGATGCCCAGCTCGCGCAGCACCGGCACGATGTCGTCCTCGAGGTCGCGGGTGAAGAGGGAGTACTCGGACTGCAGTGCCGTGATCGGGTGCGTGGCGTGGGCGCGGCGGATCGTCTCCGCGGACGCCTCGGACAGCCCGAGGTGGCGCACCTTGCCGGCCTCGACGAGCTCGCCCATGGCGCCGACGGTCTCCTCGATCGGCACGGTCTTGTCGACGCGGTGCTGGTAGTAGAGGTCGATGTGGTCGACTCCGAGCCGCTCGAGGGAGGCGTCGCAGGCGCGGCGGACGTAGTCGGGTGACCCGTTGATGCCGACCCAGGAGCCGTCGGGGTTGCGCTCGTTGCCGAACTTGGTCGCGAGCTGCACCTCGTCGCGGCGCCCGGCGATGGCCCGGCCGACGAGCCGCTCGTTGGTGAACGGGCCGTACATGTCGGCCGTGTCGAGGAACGTCACGCCGAGGTCGAGGGCCCGGTGGATGGTGTCGATGCCCGCCTGCTCGTCGGGCGTGCCGTAGAACTCCGACATCCCCATGCAGCCGAGGCCGAGGGCGGAGACGGTGAGGGAGCCGATCTGTCGTGTCTGGATGCTCATGCGTGCCACCCTTCGCCTTCGAGCGCACTCGAGGTCAAGGGGCTGGGGCGACCTTGTTCTCGTAGAGCGCGATCTTGTGGTCGATCGCGCGGAGGTGGCCCGTCACCTCGGCGAGCTGGCGCTCGACGACCTCGCGGTGCGCCAGGAGCAGCCCCAGTCGCTCGACCTCGTTCCCGTCGCCTTGGCGCACCAGGGCGGCATAGCGGCGTACGTCGCGGATGGGCATGCCGGTGGCGCGCAGCCGGGTGACCATCTGGATCCATCGCAGGTCCTCGTCGGTGTAGCGGCGATGGCCGGACGGAGCGCGGTCGACCGAGTGCAGGAGCAGCCCGTCACGCTCGTAGTAGCGCAGGGTGTGGGCGGTGAGTCCGGTGCGCTCAGCCGCCTCGGCGATGCTCAGGCTGGTCATCCGACCAGTGTCCGACTTGGAGTGCGCTCCAAGTCAAGGGCCCAGGTCAGCTGCCCAGTGCGGGCCGGTGGAACTGGTCCGTCGCGAACGGACCACCGACGTGCGCGGCCTCCGCCTCGTCGTGGGGGCCCGCCTCGACGCGGTCGGCGTACGCCTCGGCGTCGTCCCGCGGCTCGTAGCCCAGCCGGCGTCCCGGCTCGAGGTCCCACCAGGCGCGGGTGTTGGCGCTGATGCCGTAGAGCACCGCGTAGCCGGGGGCGGGAGTGGTCAGGGCCGCCTCGACCATGCGGACGCAGTCGTCGTGGGAGAGCCACGTCGACAGGCCGCGGACGCTGGCCGGCTCCTCGAGGAACGACCCGATCCGGCAGGCGACGGCGTCGATCTCGTGGCGGTCCGCGAAGAGGTGCAGGAGCGCCTCGGCCGCGACCTTGGCGACCCCGTAGTAGGTGTCGGGCCGGGGGAGGGCGTGCTCGGTGAGCACCCCGTCGGCGCGCGGCGTGCGGCCCACGGCGTGGTTGGACGAGGCGTAGACGATGCGCGGCACGTCGTGGGCGACCATCGCGTCGAGCAGGGCCGCGGTCGTCACGACGTGGGAGGTGAGCTCGTCGGGCAGCGACGCCTC
>DATIAJ010000169.1:0-10219 GCA_035458105.1 Nocardioides sp.
CGGCGCGGTCGGCCAACCGCAGCAGGAAGCGACCGACAGCGGCGTACCTCCCGGGCCAGTCAGGCGCCGCGTGCAGCTCCTCCACCACCCGCTCGACCTCACGGCCCAGCAGGTCACCCGCGTCCCAGCTGCCGACGGGGAGGTCCGACGCCGGGACGCCCAGCAGCCGTCGGACACCCACCGGGCGGAGCGTCAGCTGCACCCCGACCCACCGGCCGGGCTGCTCGACCATCGCGGCCCGGGTGTGGAGCCCGCCGAGGCTCACCCACTGCTCGTCGCGCACGCCGTCGGCCCAGGCCTCGGCCGTGGGTGCGGTCCGCAGCGGTCGCTCGAGGCTCAGCACGAGGGTCAGCCCCGCGGACGGCAGGCCGCGGTGCACCCCGGGCACGAGCCCGTCGGCGGCGTAGCCGTGCATCGCGACGACGTGCGGGGCGAGCGGCGCCGGGACCCGCGCCGCCGGCAGGTGCTCCCACGCCCCGACCATCCGTCGAGTGTGCCGCACCCTCCCGCGCGGCGTCACGCACCGGTGCAGGGGTCGGGTCAGCGTCGCGTCAGCGCACGGCGCGGGTCAGCACGCGGGCGGCGTTCGTGAAGCCGTACGCCGCCTCGCCGGGCTGGGCGGGCAGGCCGAGGCGGACGACCATGGTGCGCGTCGTCGGGTCGACGAGGAGCACCTGGCCGCCGAAGCCGAGGGCGGCGAAGACCTCCTCCGGCGCGGAGGGGGCGAGCTGCCCGCTGGTGGGCCGCAGCGGCTGGCCCTGGGCGTCGACGGGGTCGGTCGCGCCGCGGAGGGCTCCCGGACGGTTCAGCCACCACAGGTAGCCGTAGGCCGCGTTGTGGACGGTCGAGGACCGGCCCACGGCCTCCCGCACCCAGCTGCGGTCGAGGATGCGGGTGCCGCCCACCTTGCCCCTGCCGAGGTGGAGCCGGCCGAGCCGGGCGATGTCGAGGCAGGTGGTGCGCAGCCCGTAGAACACGGCCGCGTCGTCCGCCCGGTCGGTGACGAAGCTCGTGCGGGTCATCCCGAGCGGCTCGAACAGCCGCTTCCTCGCGAACCGCGCCACCGGCATGCCCGTCGCCCGCTCCAGCACCGGCTCGAGGACCTGGATCGCGGCGTTGTTGTAGGCCCACGCGCTGCCGGGGACGTACTGCTGGGGGAGGGAGACGGCGTACCTCGTGCGGCTCCTGGCCGACAGCAGTCCGCGGTAGTCCGTTTCCAGGGACCAGTAGCGG
This sequence comes from Nocardioides sp., assembly GCA_035458105.1. GTDB lineage: Bacteria > Actinomycetota > Actinomycetes > Propionibacteriales > Nocardioidaceae > Nocardioides. The sequence goes on from DATIAJ010000169.1 coordinate 1,234, forward strand.
CCGCTGTCGTTGGAGAGCAGGTTGCGCACCGTCACCGACTCCGACGCGGTGCCGCGCCACTGCGGCACGTAGGTCGAGACCGGGTCGTCGAGGCGCAGGTCGCCGTCACGCACCGCGATGCCCACGAGCGTGCTGGTGACCGACTTGGTGATCGAGAAGACCTCGCGGGGTTCGTTGCGCGGCAACCGCCAGCTCCACTCCCCGGCGAGCCTGCCGTTGCGCACCACCGCGAAGCAGGTGGAGTCCAGGCGGCGGGCCTCGGCCGCGCCGCGCCGGATCGCCCGGGCGCGCAGCCCGAGGCTCGAGGGCGACGCCGTCGGCCATCCCTCCACCGATCGCGGCGCCGGCCTGCCGCTGGTTCCGTCCCGGTCGACCGCTGCGCCGGCCGCTGTCGGGGCGCCGCCGGTGGTGAGAGCGACACCCAGCAGGACGGCGAGCAGACGGCGGACCCTCATGGGGCGTGAGCCTACGGCGGCGCGGCGGTCCTAGGATCGGCGATCGTGAATCCGACCATCGGCGTGCTCGCGCTGCAGGGCGACGTGCGCGAGCACCTCGCCGTCCTGCGGTCCCTGGGCGCGGACCCGATCTCCGTACGCCGTCCCACCGAGCTCGCCGCCTGCGACGGCCTCGTCGTCCCGGGCGGCGAGTCCACGACGATGGTCAAGCTGGCCCGGATCTTCGACCTGCTCGAGCCGCTGCGCGACGCCGTACGCGGTGGGCTGCCTGCCTTCGGGACGTGCGCGGGGATGATCATGCTGGCCGATCGGATCGAGGACGGCGCAGTCGGGCAGGAGACCATCGGCGGGCTGCACATCACCGTGCGCCGCAACGCCTTCGGCCGCCAGGTGGACTCCTTCGAGGAGGACCTCCACGTCGACGGCCTGGCCGACCCGGTGCGGGCGGTGTTCATCCGCGCGCCGTGGGTCGAGGCGGTCGACGACGACGTCGACGTGCTGGCCCGGGTGGAGGACGGGCCCGCCGCGGGTAGGATCGTCGCGGTCCGTCAAGGCCCCCTGATGGCGACCTCGTTCCATCCCGAGGTCGGCAGCGACGGCCGGGTCCACGGCATGTTCGTGGACCTGGTGCGCTCGGCCTGAGGACCGCACAGACGCACAGCGACGGATAGAGGGACTCATGTCAGGCCACTCCAAGTGGGCAACGACCAAGCACAAGAAGGCCGCGATCGACGCCAAGCGCGGCAAGCTCTTCGCCAAGCTGATCAAGAACATCGAGGTCGCCGCGAAGCAGGGCGGCGGCGACCCGGCCGGCAACCCGACCCTCTACGACGCCATCCAGAAGGCCAAGAAGAGCTCGGTCCCCAACAAGAACATCGACTCCGCGGTCAAGCGCGGCTCCGGTGCCGAGTCGGGCGGCGTCGACTACCAGGGCATCTCCTACGAGGTCTACGGCCCGCAGGGCGTCGCCTTCCTCGTCGAGTGCCTCACCGACAACAAGAACCGTGCCGCGATGGAGGTCCGCACCGCGGTCACCCGCAACGGCGGCACCATGGCCGACCCCGGTTCGGTCTCCCGCCTGTTCACCCGCAAGGGGATCGTGGTCGTGCCGAAGTCGCAAGATCACGACGGCACCACCCGTGAGGTCACCGAGGACGACGTGCTCGAGGCGACCCTCGACGCCGGGGCCGAGGAGGTCAACGACCTCGACGAGGCATTCGAGGTGCAGAGCGAGGCCACCGACGTCGTCGCGGTCCGCACCGCCCTCCAGGACGCCGGCATCGACTACGACTCCGCCGACGTGGAGTTCGTGCCCAGCCTCGAGATCCCCGTCGACGCCGACGGCGCCGGCAAGGTGCTGCGCCTCGTCGACGCCCTCGAGGACCTCGACGACGTCCAGGACGTCTTCACCAACGTCGACATCCCCGCCGACGTGATGGCCGAGCTCGAGACCGCCGACGCCTGATGCGCCGCCCGTTCTGACCGCTGTAACGCCGGGTTAGTACCTGTACCCACTGCCTTGCTAGGTGGTGGGAACAGCAGCTAACCCGGCGTTACAGCACGGCATTGCGTGCCACCGGCCATCCACAGGCCGGCCAGGTCGGACGTCGTCCACAGGGGATGGCTCAGGCGCGGCCCATCTGTCGGACTGCCCGCCGAACCTCAGTGGGATGTACCTCCCGACCATCCACCTCATGCAGTCCCAGCACGGCCTCGTCACGACGGCTCAGCTCACGAGTGCCGGACTCGGTCCGGCCGACATCGACCGCCTCGTCGCCACGGACCGCCTCCTGCGCTTACGGCGCGGTGTGTACGTCGACGCTGACGCGTGGACGGACCTCGATCCCTTCCGTCAGCAGCCGATGCTGCGTATGCGGGCGGCGGCAATGAGCCTGACGTCGACGAGCTATGCCTTCAGCCACGACTCGTCCGCGATCGCGCTGCGGATGGGCGCGCCCGACCCGCGTGCGGCCCTGGTCCACGTCAGTCGCACGAAGGTGCACGGCGACGCCGTGCGCGCCGGCGTGAAGCACCACCTTGCGCCCTACCGTCCCGAGGACGTCGTCGAGACAGACGGCCTGCGCCTGCTCGGTGCCGCCCGCACCGCCCTCGACATGGTGCGCGAGCACGGCCGCGGCCACGGCCTCGCCGCGTGTGATGCGGCCATGCGACAAGGCGTCACCCGAGCCCAGCTCCACGACGTCCTGGCCGGGATGCGGGACTGGCCGCACAGCCGGTGCATGCGGTGGTGCATCGAGCACGCCGACCCACTGGCCGAGACCTACCTCGAGTCTCTCGTGCGCGACTTCGTCCTCGAGCTCGGGATCGGCCGCCCCGAGCTCCAGTTCGGCCTCACCGACGGACGGACGACGGCGTACGCCGACCTCGCGGTGCATCGGCACCTCTTCGAGGCCGACGGCGGCCTCAAGTACGAGCCGGACAACCCCGCCGGGATCCTTCCGACCACTGTCGTGCTCGAGGAGAAGCGTCGCCAGGACTTCCTCACCGGCTTCAAGCTCGGCATGAGCCGGCTGACCTACGTCGACATGTTCACCGGCCGGCGTGCCGCCCTCGCCCGGGCCGCCCGGGAGTACGCCGACACCTGTGCCCGATTCGGGACCGGCACCGACGACCTGAAGCGCTACCGGGTGACGCGCCGCCCCTGATCCTGCGCTGTAACGCCGGGTTGGGCCCTGTACCCACTACCTTGCTAGCCGGTGTGTACAGCAACTAACCCGGCGTTACAGCGGCCGGCGGAGGTGCGGGCGGGGTGGGGTCGGGAACACCCCACGCCGCGTGTCGTACGACGTCGCGCCCCCGAGGCGGGTTAGCGTGGCCGCACGAACACATGTTCGGACGTGCTCCGGGCGGACCGGCGGAAGGGGAATGGCGTGCGCGTGCTCGGCATCGACCCCGGCCTGACCCGGTGCGGTGTCGGCGTGGTCGACGGCAGCGTCGGCCGGCCGCTGACCATGGTCGACGTCGGCGTCGTCCGCACCAGCTCCACGCTGCCGATCGCCGAGCGGCTGGTCACCATCGAGAAGGGCCTCGACGCCTGGATCGAGGAGCACCGGCCCGACGCGGTCGCGGTCGAGCGGGTCTTCGCGCGCTCCGACTCCAGCACGATCATGGGCACCGCGCAGGCCAGCGGCATCGCGCTCGTCGTCGCCGCCCGGCGCGGGCTGCCGATCGCGATGCACACCCCGAGCGAGGTCAAGGCCGCGGTGTCCGGCAACGGCCGCGCCGACAAGGCGCAGGTCGGGGCGATGGTCGTCCGCATCCTCCGGCTGGCCGAGCTGCCGAAGCCCGCCGACGCCGCTGACGCCCTCGCGCTCGCCATCACCCACGTCTGGCGCGGCTCCGCCAGCAACCGCCTCGAGGCAGCCGTCGCCCGAGCCCGCACCCAGCAGACCCCCGTGAGGACCCGATGATCGCCTTCGTCCGCGGCGAGGTCGCCGCCGTCACCCTGTCCAGCGCCGTCCTCGAGGTCGGCGGCGTCGGCCTCGAGCTGATGTGCACCCCCGGCACCCTCGCCACCCTCCGCGTCGGGACGCCGGCGACGCTGCCGACCAGCATGGTCGTGCGTGAGGACAGCCTGACGATCTTCGGCTTCCTCGACGAGGACGAGAAGCAGGTCTTCGAGATCGTGCAGACCGCCTCCGGGGTCGGCCCCAAGGTCGCCCAGGCGATCGTTGCGGTGATGAGCCCCGACGACGTGCGCCGCGCCATCACCACTGAGGACGTCAAGGCCCTGACCCGCGTCCCGGGCATCGGCCAGAAGGGCGCCCAGCGCATCATCCTCGAGCTCAAGGACCGCATCGGCCCGCCGGTCGGCGTCCACCACCCCGCAGCCGCTGCTGCCCCGGCGACCGAGGCGTGGCGCGACCAGGTCCACCAGGGCCTCGTCGGGCTCGGCTGGTCGGCCAAGGAGTCGGAGAAGGCGGTCGAGGCGGTCGCCCCCGACGCCGGTGACGTCCCCGACGTCGGCGCGCTGCTGCGCGCCGCCCTGCGCACGCTGAGCAGGGCCTGAGGCGGCGGCGGACGACGATGAACTGGGACGACACCGACGAGGACACCTACGACGAGGTCGAGCTGAGCGCGGCCGAGCTCGGCCACCTGCAGCGGCTGACCGACGCGGACGCCGATGGCGACGAGCGCGCGGTCGAGGCGGCGCTGCGGCCCAAGACGCTCGACGAGGTGGTCGGGCAGGCACGCGTGCGCGACCAGCTGGGGCTGGTGCTCGAGGCCGCCCGCCGCCGCGGCCGGGCGCCCGACCACGTGCTGCTCTCCGGTCCACCGGGACTCGGCAAGACCACGCTCGCGATGATCATCGCCGCCGAGATGAGCACGCCGCTGCGGCTCACGAGCGGCCCGGCGATCACCCACGCCGGCGACCTCGCCGCGATCCTGTCGGGCCTCAACGAGGGCGACGTCCTCTTCGTCGACGAGATCCACCGGATGTCGCGCCCGGCCGAGGAGATGCTCTACATGGCGATGGAGGACTTCCGGGTCGACGTCGTCATCGGCAAGGGGCCGGGCGCCACGGCGATCCCGCTCGAGATCCCGCCGTTCACCCTCGTCGGTGCCACCACGCGTGCCGGCCTGCTGCCCGGCCCGCTGCGCGACCGGTTCGGCTTCACCGCCCACCTCGAGTTCTACGAGCCCCACGAGCTCGACCAGATCGTGCACCGATCCGCCGGGCTGCTGGGCGTGCACCTCACCTCGGAGGGCTCCGGCGAGATCGCTTCGCGCTCGCGTGGCACCCCCCGCATCGCCAACCGCCTGCTGCGCCGGGTCCGCGACTACGCCCAGGTGCGCGCCGACGGCGTGCTGAGCCTGCCCGTGGCGCAGGCGGCGCTCGACCTGTTCGAGGTCGACGAGTCCGGGCTCGACCGGCTCGACCGTGCCGTGCTCGACGTGCTGTGCCGCCGGTTCGGCGGGGGGCCGGTCGGCGTGTCCACCCTCGCGGTCGCCGTCGGCGAGGAGCGGGAGACCGTCGAGGAGGTGGCCGAGCCGTTCCTGGTCCGCATGGGCATGCTCGCGCGCACGCCCCGGGGCCGCGTCGCGACTCCCGCAGCGTGGCACCACCTCGGCTTGACGCCGCCACCGGTGCCGACCGTCGACTCGACCCTCTTCGACGACGTGTGAGTTGAGCCGCAGCCACCGATCTCTCGCCTGCTGCGCGACGCCATCCGGGCGCGCCGGCTGCGTTGTCGCGCACTCGACGGGCCTCCGGCCCGCCTTCGGCACTCCGCCTTGCCGGCACACCCGCCTTGCGTCGCTCGCGACGGCGTCGATCGGCGGCTACGGCCCCGGGCAGGGGACCCGCGTAGACTCCACGCGCTCCTGCACCCCGACCTCCCGAGGAGAGCCCCCACCGTGAACGACCTCGTCGCCCTTCTGCCCCTGCTGGCCATCCTGGCCCTGTTCTGGTTCATGGTGGTTCGCCCCCAGCAGCGCCGGCAGAAGGAGGTCGTCCGCCTCCAGGAGAGCATCCAGGTCGGCCAGCGGGTGATGATGTCCTCGGGCATCTTCGGCACCGTCGTCTCGCTCGCCGACGACCGCGCCCGCCTGGAGATCGCGCCCGGCACCCAGATCGACATCGCCCGCGCCGCGATCGCCAAGGTCGACGAGCCGATCCAGCAGCCGGGCACCGACGCGCACGACGATGCCTGATCGTCGTACGGCCCAGGAGGCGCTCACGCGCCTGACGGTCGACGTGGCCGACTGGCCCGAGAAGGGCGTGACGTTCAAGGACATCACCCCGGTGCTCGCCGACCACCACGCGTTCTCCGCCATCATCACCGCGCTGGCCGCAGCCGGGCGCGACGACCACGGCACCGTCGTCGTCGACAAGGTCGTCGGCATGGAGGCCCGCGGCTTCATCCTGGCCGCGCCGGTGGCGCTGGCCCTCGGCATCGGCTTCGTCCCGGTGCGCAAGGCCGGCAAGCTGCCGCGCGAGGCGCACGCGGTGTCCTACGCGCTGGAGTACGGCGAGGCGACCCTCGAGGTGCACACCGACGCCATCGCCCCGGGCGAGCGCGTCCTCATGGTCGACGACGTCCTGGCGACCGGAGGCACGGCGGTCGCGACCCGCCGGCTCATCGAGGCCTGCGGCGGCGTCGCCACGGGCGCCTCGGTGCTGATGGAGCTCTCGTTCCTCGATCCCCGGTCCGCCACCGGCGACCTTCCGATCGAGTCGCTGCTCACGATCTGACGGCGCTCACTAGACTGGTCCAATGGCAGAGGACCCGGCACCCGCGCAGGACGCCAAGGCGCCTCTGACAGCACGCGGCATGCGTGCCCGCCTGGCCCGGGTCGGCACCCGTCCGCCCTCGTCCAACCCCGTCCTGGAGCCGCTCTTCCGCGCCGTGCGGGCCAACCACCCCAAGGCCGACCTGGCGCTGCTCGAGCGCGCCTACGCGGTGGCCGACAAGTGGCACACCGGCCAGATGCGCAAGAGCGGCGACCCCTACATCACCCACCCGCTCGCGGTGACCACGATCCTCGCCGACATCGGCATGACGGAGCCGACCCTGGTCGCGGCGCTGCTCCACGACACGGTGGAGGACACGCCCTACACGCTGGAGGCCCTGCGCGCCGACTTCGGTGACGAGGTCGCGCTCCTCGTCGACGGCGTCACCAAGCTCGACAAGGTGCAGTACGGCGACTCGGCGCAGGCCGAGACCATCCGCAAGATGATCGTCGCGATGTCGCGCGACATCCGGGTGCTGGTGATCAAGCTCGCCGACCGGCTGCACAACATGCGCACCCTGCGCTACGTCCCGGCGGCCTCGCAGGAGCGATCGAGCCGCGAGACCCTCGACATCTACGCGCCGCTGGCCCACCGGCTCGGCATGAACACGCTCAAGTGGGAGCTCGAGGACCTCGCGTTCGCGACGCTCCACCCCAAGATCTACGACGAGATCGTTCGGATGGTCGCCGAGCGAGCGCCCTCGCGCGACCAGTTCCTCGCCGAGGTCGTCGCCGAGATCGAGCAGGACCTCAAGACCGCGCGCATCAACGCCAAGGTCACCGGCCGCCCCAAGCACTACTACTCGATCTACCAGAAGATGATCGTCGGCGGTCGCGACTTCTCCGACATCTACGACCTGGTGGGCATCCGGATCCTCGTCGACGAGGACCGCGACTGCTACAGCGCGCTCGGCGTGATCCACTCCCGCTGGAACCCGGTGCTGGGGCGGTTCAAGGACTACGTCGCCATGCCCAAGTTCAACATGTACCAGTCGCTCCACACGACGGTCATCGGCCCGCAGGGCAAGCCGGTCGAGGTGCAGATCCGCACTTTCGCCCAGCACCGCCGCGCCGAGTACGGCGTCGCGGCGCACTGGAAGTACAAGGAGAACTCCAAGGCCGGCGTCGACACCGACCGCCTCGGCGACAAGGACGACCTGACCTGGCTGCGCCAGCTCCTCGACTGGCAGAGCGAGGTGGAGGACCCGGGGGAGTTCCTGGAGTCGCTGCGCTTCGAGATGAACCAGCAGCAGGTCTACGTCTTCACCCCGCGCGGCGACGTCATCCCCCTGCCGATGGGCGCGACGCCCGTCGACTTCGCGTACGCCGTCCACACCGAGGTCGGCCACCACACGATCGGCTCCCGGGTCAACGGCCGCCTGGTGCCGCTCGAGTCCACGCTCGACAACGGCGACGTCGTCGAGGTCTTCACCTCCAAGTCGCCCACGTCGGGGCCGTCGCGTGACTGGCTCAACTTCGTCCAGTCGCCGCGGGCGCGCTCAAAGATCCGGCAGTGGTTCACCAAGGAGCGCCGCGAGGAGGCGATCGAGCGCGGCAAGGACCAGATCGCCAAGCTCATGCGCAAGGAGGGCCTGCCCCTCAACCGGTTGATGACCCACGACGTGCTGGCGCTCGTCGCCGAGCACTTCCACCACGCCGACGTCTCGGCCCTCTACGCCGCGGTCGGCGAGGGCAACCTCAGCGCGCAGGCCGTCGTACGACGCGTCATCGACCTCCACGGTGGCGACGAGGGGGCCCAGGAGGACCTCGCCGAGGGCGTCACCATCACCGGCCGCTCGCGGGCCGCCGCCAAGCGCGGGCCGACCGACTCCGGCGTCATCGTCAAGGGAGTCGACGACCTCTGGGTCAAGCTCGCCAAGTGCTGCACCCCCGTGCCGCCCGACCCGATCCTCGGGTTCGTCACCAAGGGCGGGGGAGTGTCGGTGCACCGCAAGGACTGCACCAACGCCTCCAGCCTGCTGGGCCAGCCCGAGCGCGTGCTGGAGGTGGAGTGGGCCCCGACGTCGCAGTCGACGTTCCTGGTCAACATCCAGGTCGAGGCCCTCGACCGCGCCCGCCTGCTCTCCGACATCACGATGGCGCTCTCCGACGCCCACGTGAACATCCTCAGTGCGACGCTCTCCACCACCCGCGACCGGGTGGCGAAGAGCCGCTTCTCCTTCGAGATGGCCGACGCCGCCCACCTCGACGGCGTGCTGCGCGCCGTACGTGCCGTGCCCGGCGTGTTCGACGCGTACCGCGTCACCGCCTAGCAC
>DATIAJ010000170.1:0-24036 GCA_035458105.1 Nocardioides sp.
TCGCTCGTGGTCGGCGGCGAGGCGCTGGTCCGGGCGGTCGACAAGGTGATCGACAAGGCCAAGGTGCTCGCCGCCCACCTGCTCGAGGCGAGCGAGGACGACCTGGAGTACGCCGGTGGGAGGTTCAGCGTCCGTGGCACCGACCAGGGCAAGGCGATCCAGGAGCTGGCGACGGCGACCTTCGCCGGCCACGACTACCCCGAGGGCATGGAGCTGAGCCTCGACGCCGACGCGACCTACGACCCGGTGAACTTCAACTACCCGCACGGCACCCACCTGTGTGCGATGGAGGTCGACACCGAGACCGGCGCGGTGAAGATGCGCAAGTACACCTGCTGCGACGACATCGGCACGATCATCAACCCGCTCATCGTCGCCGGGCAGGTGCACGGCGGGCTGGTGCAGGGCATCGCCCAGGCGCTGTGGGAGGAGGCCGTCCACGACGAGTCCGGCACGCTCGTGAGCGGCTCGTTCGTCGACTACCTGCTCCCGACCGCGGCCGACACGATCTCCTTCGACGTCGTCCACACCGACGAACCGAGCATCTGCACGACCAACTCGCTGGGCACCAAGGGTGTCGGCGAGGCCGGCACCATCGCGTCCACGCCGGCGGTCGTCAACGCCGTCGTCGACGCCGTACGACACCTGGGCGTCAACGACATCCAGATGCCGTGCACCCCGGAGCGGGTGTGGCGCGCGATCCACGCCCACGACGGTGACGCACCGACACCCCAGGCGGCGATGCCGCACTTCGAAGAAGGCGCCCTCAACCAGGACGAAGGAGCGGGCCAGTGATCCCGGTGGAGTTCGACTACCTCGCACCGACGTCGGTCGAGGAGGCCCTGGCCGCGCTCGGCGAGCACGGTGACGACGCGAAGATCCTGGCCGGCGGGCAGAGCCTGCTGCCGGTCCTGCGGATGCGGCTCAACGCGCCCGAGGTCGTCATCGACCTCGGCGGCATCTCGTCGCTGCGCGGCATCCGTGACGACGGGGACGCCGTCGTGATCGGCGCGATGACCACCCACCACGACGTGCGTGACGACAGCCTGGTGAAGGAGCACGCGCTGCTGCTGTCGAAGGCCGCGGCGGAGGTCGCGGACTCGCAGATCCGGCACCGCGGCACCTTCGGCGGCGCGCTCGCCCACGCCGACCCGGCCGGCGACCTCGGCGCCCCGGCGCTGGCCCTCGGCGCGCAGTTCGTCATCGCCGGTCCGGGCGGCACCCGCACCGTCGAGGCCGCGGACTTCTTCGTCGACCTCTTCGAGACTGCCATCGGCGACGACGAGATCCTCACCGAGGTGCGGATCCCCAAGCACACCGGCTGGGGCGCGCACTACGAGAAGTTCGTGCGCGTGGCCCACCAGTGGCCGATCGTCGCGATCGCGGCGACGGTGAGGGGCTCGATCGACGAGGCCCGGGTCGGGCTGACCAACATGGGCTCCACCCCGCTCCGGGCGACCGCCACCGAGCAGGCGCTCGCGGGTGCGACGGCGACCGAGGACGGCGTACGCGAGGCGGCGCAGCTGGCCGCCGACGGGACGAACCCGCCCTCGGACCTCAACGGCGCCGCCGACTACCGCCAGCACCTCGCCCGCGTCCTGACCGGCCGCGCCGTCCTCAAGGCCGCGGGTGCCTAGATGGAGCTGAGCCACAACTTCACCGTCCCGATCGGCGTCGAGGAGACCTGGGCGCACTTCAACGACATCGCCTCGGTCGCCGAGTGCTTCCCGGGCGCGCAGGTGACCGAGGCCGACGAGCAGTCCTTCACCGGATCGGTGAAGGTCAAGCTCGGACCGATCGCGCTGCAGTACAACGGAAGCGGGACCTTCGTCGAGAAGGACGCCGAGGCCCACCGCTTCGTGGTCGACGCGAAGGGCAAGGACAAGCGCGGGAACGGCACGGCGGGAGCGAAGGTCACCGTCTCGATGGCCGACGCCGGTGGCTCGACCGACGTCTCGGTGGAGACCGATCTCGCCATCACCGGCAAGCCCGCGCAGTTCGGGCGCGGGGTGATGCAGGACGTCTCCGACAAGCTGCTCGGGCAGTTCGTCGCCTGCCTCGAGCAACGGCTGGCGGCCCCGGAGGCTGCGGAGACACCGGAAGCCCCGGCGGCGCCCGCGGCTCCGGCGGCCCCCGAGTTGCCGGCGGCTCCGTCTCCTCCGGCGGCACCGAGGGCGGCGCAGCCACCGCCCGGGCCGGTCACCCCGCCCCGGGAGCCCGAGGCGCTCGACCTCGGGAGCGCGGTGCTGCCGGTGCTGGCGCGGACCTACTGGAGACCGGCGCTCGCCGGGCTCGTCGTCGTGGTCCTGCTGTGGCGGCTGCTGCGGCGACCGTGATCAGAAGACGTCGAGCGGTCGGAACTGCACCGAGATCCGCGGTCCGGAGTGGGCGACCTTGGGCACGGCGTGCTCCCAGGTGCGCTGGCACGACCCGCCCATCACGACGAGGTCGCCGTGACCCATCGTGATGGCGATCGACGCACCCCCGCCGCGCGGGCGGAGCAGCAGCCGGCGCGGGTCGCCGACGCTCACGATGGCGACCATCGTGTCGGTCGTGCGACCCCGCCCGATCGTGTCACCGTGCCACGCGACGGAGTCGTGCCCGTCGCGGTAGTAGCAGCAACCGGCCGTCACGAACGGCTCGCCCAGCTCGGGGAGGTAGTGCTCGTTCAGCGTGGCCCTCGCCTCGGTCAACGCGACATGGGGCAGCGGGTGGTCGGCGAGGTAGGTGTGCACCAGGCGGGGGACGTCGACCACGGCGTCGTACATCTCGCGTCGTTCTGCCCGCCACGGGACGCGCTCGACGAGTGCGGAGAACACGGTGTCGGGGTCGCGGAGCCAGTTGCGCTGGACGTCGACCCACGCTCCGCGGGACAGCTGGCGACGCTCAGGGGACAGCACCACGGAATCCGTGGTGTCGTCGGCGAAGAGGGACGTCTGGAAGTCCACCGTCCCACTGTAGCCGATGCATCGAACACTCGTTCGAAGATCAAGAAACTGTCAAGGCTTTGCCACAGGCTTGGTCAATTTGCGGACCGCCGGTATAGCCCAGTCCTACCCTGAGGGAATGGAACCGGTCGACCTCGTCGTCCCGCGACAGCGGGCGCTGAAGCACGTGCAGGTCCGTGAGCACGTGCGGGGGCTGATCGAGTCCCAGCCGCCCGGCTCCGCGGCACCCTCCGAGCGCGAGCTGGTGGCGCGCTTCGGCGTGGCACGCATGACCGTGCGCCAGGCCCTCGACGCGCTCGTCGCGGAAGGCCTGCTCGAGCGGATCCCCGGTCGCGGCACCTTCGTCGCGCAGCCGCCCCGGACGGCCGGCCGGCTCACGTCCTTCACCGAGGAGATCCGCCGCCGCGGGATGCTGCCGGAGTCGCAGACGCTCCTCGCCCGTGTCGAGCAGGCGGGGCCCGGAGTCGCCAGGGCGCTCGACATCTCGCCCGGTGACCCCGTGCTCCACTGGCGTCGCCTGCGTCGGGCCGACCAGGCCATCGTGTGCGTCGAGGACGCCTACCTCAACGAGGTCCTGCTGCCGGGCTTCCTCCAGCACGGCACACCGACCAGCCTCTACGAGGCGCTCGCCTCCCGGGGCCTGCGCCCGACCGAGGTCGAGGACTCCATCAGCGCCGACCGGGCGAGTGCCGACGAGGCAGCGGTCCTCGAGATCGAGGAGGGCGACCCGGTGCTGCGGCACGCCCGTCGCGCGGTCTCCGACGGCCGCATCGTCGAGGTCTCGCGCACCTGCTACCGCCACGACCGCTTCACGGTCTACCTCCAGCTCAACGACCGCTGAGACCAGCGAGCTCGCGCTCGACGTTGGCCCGCGCCGCGTCCTCCCAGAGCTCGCGCGCCTGGGGAGTCGTGAAGAGGTACGCCCGGCCGAGCAGGTCGCGCAGCACCGCGGCCCGGCCGGCCCGGAAGTCGTCGTCGGCGACGTGCGCGAAATCCGCCCGCACCCCGGCCACGTAGTCGTCGTAGCGCTCAGCAGGCGCGGCGAGGATGCCCAGATCGGCGTCGCTGAGCACCTCGCCGGCAAGGTCGTCGGCGGCCGGCCGGTGGTCGACGGTCATCCGCACCAGCCGGGACACCTCGTCGGCGTAGATCGCCGGGAGCGCGCGCTCGGCCCACTGCGCGGAGAGCTCCTCGTCGTCGGGCGCCCCGTCGTAGACGGCGTCGTGGAACCACGCAGCGAGGCCGACCGAGGTCGCGTCGAACGTGACCCCCGCCGCTGCCAGCACGCCGAGGCGGTCGAGCACCTCCTCGAGGTGGCGCAGGTCGTGGTAGCCGGGGCGGTCCCAGGCGGCGAGCAGCTCGTCGCGCAGCACGTGGTGGTCGGGGAGCGGCCAGCGGTCGGCGAGGCTCACTGCTGGGTCGCCTGCTGCAGCTCGCGAGCCTCGGCGTGACCCGACGCCATCGCCCAGCGGATCGTGCGGGTGGCCGCGGCGCCGAGCACCCGGTTGGTCACCGGAGGGACGGGCGGAAGCCGCAGCTCACGACGTGCGTCGGCGGGCAGCAGCCCGATGGCGGCCGCGGCCAGCGCGAGGTAGCCCGGGCGCGCGGCCCGCGGCAGGTCGGGGTGGAGCAGCAGGAAGCGGATGGCCTCCTGGGCGGCCGGCGTACCGCGCAGCTCGGTGCCGTACGCCGCCAGCGTCGCGTGCAGGTCGTCCTCGGACCGCGGTGCGCCGATCACGCCGAGGTGCTCGGCAGCCACGGCGGTCTGGGCGACGTACTCGTCGCGCTCCGGCCCGACCAGCGGCCGGTGGCCGTAGCGGTCGTGCGCGACGAGAAAGCTGTGGATCTCCGCGGCGTGCACCCAGCCGAGCAGGTGCGGGTCCGAGGCGGCGTAGGGCGTGCCATCGGGCATCGTGCCGGTCACCGACTCATGGGCGCGCTGCACGGCCCGGATCATCTGCAAGGCGTCCTGCTCGGCGCCGAAGGTCGTCATCGCGATGTAGGTCGAGACCTGGGCCAGCCGACCCCACATGTCCCCGCGGTAGCCCGAGTGGTCGGCCACCCCCTGCATCGCGGCGGGGTGCAGCGACTGCAGCATGACCGCGCGGATCCCACCCACGAACATCGAGGCGTCGCCGTGCACGCGACCGATGGGGGAGTCGGGTGCGAACCACCGCGGCCCCGGTGTGCCGTGGACGCGCTGCCGGTTGCGCGGGCCGTCGGGGCCGGCCACCTTGCTGAACAGCTCGGCGCCGAGGCGGTCGCGGAAGGTCACGCCGTCGAGGCTAGCCAAGGACCCGAAGCCGTCAGCTCGGCTCGGCCGACAGGTCGCCGGCGTCGACGATGCGGTAGGCGTAGCCCTGCTCGGCGAGGAAGCGCTGCCGGTTCTGCGCGAAGTCGGCGTCGACGGTGTCGCGCGAGACGATCGTGTAGAAGTGCGCGCTGCGGCCCTCGGTCTTCGGCCGCAGCAGCCGCCCGAGCCGCTGGGCCTCCTCCTGGCGTGAGCCGAACGACCCGCTGACCTGGATGGCCACCTCGGCCGACGGCAGGTCGATGGAGAAGTTGGCGACCTTGCTGACCACCAGCAGGCCGATCTCGCCTGCGCGGAACGCGTTGAACAGGCGTTGCCGCTCCTTGACCGGGGTCTCGCCCTTGATGACCGGGGCGTCGAGCATCTCGGCGATCTCGTCGAGCTGGTCGATGTACTGCCCGATCACCAGGGTCGGCTGGCCGGCGTGCTGCCGCACGAGGCGTCGTACGACGTCGATCTTGGCGTGGGTGCACGAGGCGAGGCGGTAGCGGGTGTCGGGGTCGCTGGTGGCGTAGGCGAGCCGCTCGCCGTCGGGCAGGCTGACCCGCACCTCGACGCAGTCGGCGGGCGCGATGTAGCCCTGCGCCTCGATGTCCTTCCACGGGGCGTCGTAGCGCTTGGGTCCGATGAGCGAGAAGACCTCGCCCTCGCGCCCGTCCTCGCGCACGAGCGTGGCCGTCAGGCCGAGACGGCGACGCGCCTGCAGGTCGGCGGTCATCCGGAAGATCGGCGCCGGCAGCAGGTGCACCTCGTCGTAGACGATGAGACCCCAGTCGCGGGCGTCGAGCAGCTCGAGGTGCGGGTAGACGCCCTTCCGCTTCGTCGTCAGCACCTGGTAGGTCGCGATGGTGACCGGGCGGACCTCCTTGACGGCACCGGAGTACTCCCCGATCTCGTCCTCGGTCAGCGACGTGCGTGCGACCAGCTCGTCCTTCCACTGTCGCGCGCTCACCGTGTTGGTGACGAGGATGAGCGTGGTCGCGCGGGCGTGGGCCATCGAGGCGGCGCCGACGATCGTCTTGCCCGCGCCGCACGGGAGCACGACGACGCCCGAGCCGCCGTCCCAGAAGGACTCGGCTGCCTCACGCTGGTAGGGGCGCAGCGTCCAGCCGTCCTCGGCGAGGTCGATGTCGTGCGCCTCGCCGTCGACGTAGCCGGCGAAGTCCTCGGCCGGCCAGCCGAGCTTGAGCAGCGCCTGCTTGAGGTTGCCGCGCTCGCTGGGGTGGACCACGACCGTGTCGTCGTCGATCCGCGCGCCGATCATCCCGGCGACCTTCTTGGCGCGGAGCACCTCCTCGAGCACCGGCCGGTCGGTGGAGGACAGCACCAGTCCGTGGACGGGGTGCTTCTCCAGCCGCAGCCGGCCGTAGCGGCCCATCGTCTCGGCGACGTCGACGAGGAGCGCGTGCGGCACGGCGTAGCGCGACCAGGTCAGCAGCGCGTCGACGACCTGCTCGGCGTCGTGGCCCGCGGCCCGGGCGTTCCACAGCCCCAGCGGCGTGAGGCGGTAGGTGTGGATGTGCTCGGGGGAGCGCTCCAGCTCCGCGAACGGCGCGATCGACTTGCGGGCCTCGACGGCCGAGGGGTGGTCGACCTCGAGCAGCAGCGTCTTGTCCGACTGGACGATGAGGGGACCGTCGTTCATCGCGTGGCCGCCGCGGCGTGGCCAGCGGCCGGGTCGTCGCCCACCTGCTCGGCCCGACGTCGGGCCCGGAAGGCCGCGACGTTGGCGCGCGAGGAGCAGCGGTCGGAGCAGTAGCGGCGCGACTGGTTCGGAGAGGTGTCGACGAAGACGTGGTCGCACCGGGGTTCCGAGCAGGTGCCGAGCCGGGTGGCGCCGAGGTCGCAGACGAGGTTGGCCATTCCCATGAGTGCCTCGCCGATCAGCAGCTCGGCGACCGATGCGGCCCGGTTGGCCACGTGCATGTGCAGGTTGTCGGGGTCGTGGTCGGAGATCATGGGCGTGACGGGGTGCTCGGCGAGCAGGTCGTTGAGCGAGCTCACGACGAGCGCCACGTCGTCGACGTCGGACGCCTCGAAGACGGGCCGCAGCTCGGCCTGGAACGCCCGGACCGACTCCACGTCATCCGCGACCACCGAGCGGTGCAGCCAGGAGCGGTCGGCGAGGTGCTCGCGCAGCGCCTCCTCGTCGTGCAGGTCGGCGTTGACGAGCGCGGCCGCGCGCTCGGCGTACCGGATGAAGTCCATCGTCCAAGTCTACGGAGGCGGCCACGCAGGTGGTCACGCCTGTCGGGGTCCCTGCGGCGTTGTCCGGGGGAGCGGAGCGGAGGAGGAGAACGGCGTGGGGTGATCACGCCTGCCGGACACCTGTGATGCGGTGCACGGCGAACTCGCGGACGTCGTCGGCACGGTGGTCGTAAGCCGACAGCCGACCGCCGTCGAGGCGGCGCGGGTCGACGACGCGCTCCCCGTTGGCGCCGTGGTTGTCGACGTAGCCGATGACCACGGTGCTGCCCGCCTCGATGGCCTCCCGCAGGGCGGCCAGCGCGCCGGAGGGGGTCGTGGTCGCCTCGGCGCTGGTCGGCCGGGACGACTCGGCGCGGTCGCCGGCGCGGATGGCCGTCGCCACGGCCTGGACCTGCGCTGCCTGTCGCGCCGCCACCGCGCCTGCGGGCCGGCGGCCGCGGCGGGTGCGGGCGCGCTGCAGGTCGGGGCGGCTCACGCGGACGGTGCCGTCTGCCGCCTCGACGACCGGGGCGGCGCCCAGCTCACGGAGCCGGGGCAGCAGGACGTCGAGCGGCGAGGTGGCGATGGCGACCGTCGGGGCGAGCAGGCGCAGCCCCAGGCTGCGCCCGCGTGGGTCGTGCACGAGCGCGGCCAGTGCGGCCTCGTCGTCGGCGCGCAGGAACGCCTCGGCGTGACCGACCCGCACGGTGCCGAAGGTGCGGGCGACGTCGTCGACCAGGAACTCCAGCGGCTGGGGGACCGGCGTGTGCGAGACGGAGTGGAGGAACTCGCGCACCTCGCCGCTCGACCACCCAGCGTCGAAGCCCCGGCGCAACGACCCTGAGGTGAAGCGGTAGACCGTCGCGCCGCCGCGCGACTCGACGTCGGCGAGCAGGTGCAGGCGGCGGGCCACCTCGGTCTCGAGCGGACCCGGGGCGACGGCCGTGAGGTCGGCCTGGAGGAGGACGTGGTCGACCGGGCGGGGGAGGTGGGGGGCGATCGCCTCGGCAGCCGACGACAGGTCACCTGCAGCGACGTGCCGACCACTGGACGGGAGGCCTCCGGCGCCGGTGACCCCGAGCGCCGCCGCCTCCGACAGCGCGGCGGTGACCAGATCGGCGAAGACCGTGGGCCGGCGCGGACGCAGCCAGGCGACGCGCTGCACGAGCGACGCGATGCCCGTGCCCACCGCCAGTACCTCGCCGTCGGGCACCCCGGCCAGCACCTGCAGCGCCAGCCGCCGGGCCTCCTCGGCGAGCCCGCTGGAGAGCTCGGGGGCCAACGCGTTCCAGGCCTTGCCGGCCGGGTCGCGAGAACCCACCAGCGACGGCACCCGGCTGCTGGCCAGCCACCCGCCCACCAGGCGGGCCCACCGCTCCGCGAGCGGAAGTCCCGACCAGACGTCGAAGTCCTCGGTGGGCAACCAGGAGGGAGTGCCGTCGGTATCGGCCGCCTCGGCGACGAGGCCCGCGGTCAGCGCCACCTCCACGACCAGGGCGGCTCCCGGTTCGTCGACGTGCAGCTCGCGGGCCACCGCCTTGAGGTCGCGCACGGCGAGCCCGCCGCTCCGCAGGACGCTCGGCGGCTGAACGCCCCAGTGGTCGAGCAGCAGCTCCACGCGTCGTACGACGTCGAAGGCCGCACCCGCCGCCGTCCGGGCGACCAGCGAGGCGTCGCGCGACGCCGTGGCCAGCGGAGGCACCTCGTCGACCGGCTCCCGGGTCGTGCGGCCGCCGCGGAGGGCGAGGCCCACCTCGCCCGGCAGCACCACGGCGTCACCCTCGCGGGGCACGAGCAGGCGCCTGCTGATGAGCTCCTCGGCCGGCGACCGGGCCTCGGCCGGCGACACGGTGCGTCGCGCCGAACCGGTCGTCCCCTCCCCGCCGTGGTCGTCCACGTGGCGCAGCAGGGCGGTCGCGGCCGGGGTGAGCTCGGCGATCCGTGCCGCGACCTCGTCGGGCCGCGCGGGCTCGGGGCTGGAGGGTCGCAGACCGCTGACCAGGCCCGGCATGCCCCGCATCGCGTCGGCCACACCGGTGAGCGCCCGCACGCCTCCGGGCGCTTCCCAGGCGAGGGCCAGGTCGAGGAGGCGCTGCAGTGCCGCCGCCGTGCGCGCCTCGTCGGCGTGCACGATCGAGATCAGGTCCGCAGTAGTGGTTTGACCGGCAACCAGGAGGGCATCAAGCACGGAGAGCTCCAGGCGGTCCAGGCCGTCGAGAGCGCGATGGATCGACGACCGTGTGGCAGCCCGCGAGGCCAGCTGCGAGGAATCCTGAGGGGCGGGTGTGGCGAGATCTGGACGGGCCCTGAGCAGCGCCACGAGCCGATCGTCCGGCCAGCTGCGGAGCTGGTCGGCGAGGGTGCGTGCGGGTGTCGTCCGCGCTGAACTGGACATCCCTCTTACGCTACTCGCCGGGCCG
Organism: Nocardioides sp.; assembly: GCA_035458105.1. GTDB lineage: Bacteria > Actinomycetota > Actinomycetes > Propionibacteriales > Nocardioidaceae > Nocardioides. Next base: position 9,867 of record DATIAJ010000170.1, read on the forward strand.
GCACCGCGGCCCCACATCTCGACACGGGGCGAAGAGGGCCGACATGCTGGACGTTGATCTGCACCACGGGGCGTCGACCGACGTCGGACTGGTGCGGAAGGTCAACGAGGACTCCTACCTCGTCGCCCCTCCCGTCTTCGTCGTCGCCGACGGCATGGGCGGCCACTCCGGCGGCGACGTGGCGAGCCAGATGGTCGTCGAGGAGTTCCAGCGCCTCGCCGAGTCCTACGACCCCCGGCGGGGTGCCGAGCTGGTTGCCGACGCCTTCGCCCGGGCGCAGGCGCGCATCGTCGACTACGGTGACGCCCACCGCGCGCTGCACCCCGGCTGGCACGCCGGCACCACCGCGGTCGTGGCGGTCCTCGTCGTCGACGACGGCACCACCAAGTGGCTCCTGGCCAACCTCGGCGACTCGCGCATCTACCGCATCGTCGAGCGCCGCCTCGAGCAGGTGAGCGTGGACCACTCCGTGGTCCAGGAGCTGATCGACTCCGGACACATCACGGCCGAGGAGGCCTCGGTCCACCCCGAGCGGCACGTCATCACCCGGGCACTCGGCAGCCCCGAGGGCATCCAGCCAGACTTCTTCCTCCTGCCCCTCGGCTCGGTCGAGCGCCTCCTGCTCTGCAGCGACGGCGTGACCGGGATGATCGAGGACAAGGAGATCGAGGAGATCCTCGAGTCCGTCGCCGACCCGCGCGACGCCGCCGACGCGCTGGTGCGCGCGGCGGTGGCCGCCGGAGGTCGCGACAACGCCACGGCGGTCGTCGTCGATGTGGTGGGATTGGTGAAGGACGCGACCTACGACTCCCGGCGCCAGCTGGAGAGTCTCGAATCCAAGCTGGGGGGACGACTGTGAGCGCTGAGGCCAGGTTCGCGCCGGGGGACTGGTACGCCGTGGTCGGTGACCGGGTGACGGTCCTGCTGCCGAACAGCCAGCGCGACCGCGTGGCCGCGTTGTGGGACCTCGCCGACTCCGGTGCCGGGGCCGAGGCCCTGCTCGATGCCCTCCTCGCGGGCGGACTGTCCTCCCTCGACCACTTCGCCCTCGTCGCCCACGACGACGACTCGACCCACCTGATCGTGCGCGGTGCGCCGACGGCGACGGTCTCGTCGACCGCTGGGGAGGAGATCCTCAGCGCCGCGCCCCGCACCACGTGGGCCGAGCAGGTGCTGGCCGGCGTCACCAGCGTCCGGGTGACGCTCAGCGGTGAGGGCTCCGCCGACCACCGCCTCACCCCGGGCCTGGCCCGGGTCTCGGCCGTCGAGTTCGGTACGCCGTCGACGGCCGCCCCCGCCGAGGAGCCCGCAGCCGAGGAGCCCGCGGTCGTCGCTCCCGACGTGGAGGCCGACCTCGAGGCCCCCGCTGCGCCGATGCAGTTCGGCTCGCCCGAGGACGACCCGACCCCGACGGGCGAGACCCCGGTCGTCGCGGACGACTGGTCCGACCGCGACGGCCAGACGCAGGTGGGCGCCCCGGTCGCCGACTTCGAGCGCCCGCCCATCCCCGGCCAGGAGATCGCACCCGACGTGGTCGCGCAGCCGGTCGCCTCGCTCGTCCTCTCCACCGGTGACGTGGTGGCCGTCGACCGCACCGTGCTCGTGGGGCGCGCCCCGGAGGCACGTCGCTTTGCCTCCCACGACCAGCCGCACGTCGTCACGGTGCCCAGCCCGCACCAGGAGATCTCCTCCACCCACCTCGAGATCAGGCCGGGGGCCGGTGCCGACCACGGCTCCGCCATCGCCACCGACCTCGGCTCCACCAACGGCACCGTCCTGGCCCAGCCCGGTCTCGACCCCGAGGAGCTCAAGCCCGGCATCGCCGTCAGCCTGATCCCCGGCGCCGTCCTCGACCTCGGCGACGGTGTCACCATCCAGGTCACCAACCCCTGATCAGCACCCGCCGAGAACAGCCGTGACCCAGCACCCCCAGGCCGCTCCCCAGGCCATGACCTACCCCGTCGCCGAGCTCGAACGACGCTTCGCCGCGTTCGCGGTCGACCGTCTCCTCGCCTGGAGCCTCATCGCGGCGGTCGGCGTCGCGACCGCCCTGTTCGTCTCCGACGAGCTCTGGACCGTCGTCGGCGCCGTGGCCGGTGCAACGGTGCTGATCTGGCTGGTGCTGGCCGTCGTGCAGGGCGTCAGCGGCACCTCGCCCGGCAAGGCGGTCTCGGGCCTGCGCGTGGTGCACCACGGCACGGGCACCCAAATCGGGGTCGGCCCGGCACTGCTGCGCTCGCTCGTGCTCGGCGTTGCCGGGCTCCCCACCTTCGGCATCGGCGTGGCCACCCTGGCGTGGACGGCCGTGGAGGACCGCGGCCGCCAGCGTCGCGGCTGGCACGACCACCTCGCCCACACGGTCGTCGTCGACGTACGTCCCGTGGTCGAGGTCGCCGACGCGGCTGCCGACGACGCACCGCGCCACATCGTCAACCTCACCGCGATGCGGCTCGTGCCGGCCCCGCCGGTCGAGCAGGTCAGGACGCCCGAGCGCTCCGAGCACTCCATGCGACGCCAGCCCCTCCCCGCCGACCTCGCGCGACCCCCGCAGCCGCAGGCCCGTCCGGCGCAGCCCCCACCCGGGCCGCCGCAGCCGGTGCCAGCGCAGCCGGTGCGACAGGGTCCGCCCCCGGGGACGCCGATGGCGCCGCCGCGATGGCGGGTGCACTTCGACAACGGCGAGAGCTTCGTGATCGCCGGTCTCGCTCTTGTCGGGCGTCGGCCCGAACCGCGCGCCGGGGAGCAGGTGGCCCACCTGATCCCGCTGGCCTCGGCCGACATGTCGGTCTCCAAGACGCACGCCCAGTTCGGCCCCGCCCCCGACGGGACGATCGTGGTCATGGACCGCGGCTCGACCAACGGCACCGTGCTGGTGCGCCAGGGCGTCTCGCGGCAGCTCGCTCCCGGCAAGCCGGCCTCGCTGGTCGACGGTGACAGGCTCGTCTACGGCGACCGCGAGATGGTCGTCTCCCGGGAGGGCTGAGGCCGGCGCGGCCCCGACGGGGCAGGATGGGCGACGTGCCCACCTTCCTGGACCTGCTCTACGACGAGGCCCCGCTGGCCGCCTTCGACGAGCACCTCGCCCAGCGCGAGGCGGGCGCGGACGACGCCGAGACCGCCCGGCTGCGCACGGAGTACGACGTCGCCCTCCGGCTGCGCGACCTGATGAGCCGCATGCGTTCGCGGGAGGCCGAGCTGTCCGCGCTCTACGAGACGGCCTCCGACCTGACCGCCATCCGCGACGTCGACACCATTCTCGCCGCGATCGTGCGCCGCGCGCGTCAGCTGCTGCACTGCGACATGACCTACCTCTCGCTCAACGACGAGGACGACGGCGCGTCCTACATGAAGGTCACCGACGGGGCACTGACCCGGGAGTTCCAGACCCTGCGCCTGCCGCTCGGCACGGGTCTGCTGGGCCTGGTCGCCCAGACGGGCGCGGCCTACTTCACCGAGGACTACGCCACGGACGAGCGGTTCGTCCACCAGGGCTACATCGACGAGGCCGTGGCGGGTGAGCAGATCCGCGCCATCCTCGGGGTGCCGCTGGTGCTCGACGGCGTCGTGATCGGGGCCCTGCTCGCGGTGCACCGGTCCGTGCGTCGCTTCCCGCAGTCGGAGGTCAGCCTCCTCACGTCGTTCGCCGCGCACGCGGTGGTGGCCCTGGAGAACGCCCGCCTCTTCGCCGAGCTCGACGAGGCCAACCGCTCCCTGACCCGGCACACCGAGGCGGTCGACGCCGCTGCGCTCGCCCACGACCGGCTCACCGACCTGCTCATCGGCGGCGGAGGGGTCGCGGAGGTGGCCGAGGTGCTCTCCGGCGTGCTGGGCGGCGCGGTGTCGGTCTGGGCCCCCACCGGGGAGCTGCTGGCGGGGGAGGGCGCCGGGCCGGACCGGCCGGACGCCTCCCCGGCGGTCGCCGGCGCGGTGGCCGACGCGGTGGCCTCGGGCCGGTCGGTGGCGACCGGGTCGGGACTGGTCGCGGCCGCCCTCGCCCGGACCGAGCACGTCGCCACCCTGGTCCTGCGCCGCGACGAGCCGCTCGACCTCGCCGGTCGCCGTACGCTCGAGCGCGGAGCGTTGGTCACCGCACTCGTGCTGCTCTTCGCCCGTTCGGTCACCGACGCCGAGGAGCGCCTCGGTGGACAGCTGCTCGCCGACCTGCTGGAGTCCGACCCCGCGTCGCGCGAGCGGCTGCGTGACCGCGTACGCCGGCACAGCGCCAGCCTCGACGGCCCCGTGGTCGTGGCCGCAGCCACCGTCGACGGGGCCGATCGGCACCGCGCCAGCCGGGCCGCCGTGGCGCTGGCGCGACGCAGCTCCGGCCTGGCGGGCGAGCACCGCGGCGCCGTCGTCGTGGTGGTCCCCAGCGAGGACCCGCGCCAGGTCGGCGACGACCTGCGCGCAGCCCTGGCCGAGCTCGGGGGAGTGGCGACCGTCGGGGTGGCCGGCACCAGCGACGCGCTCCACGGCGACCGGTTGGTGACGGCCCACGACGAGGCGCGACGCTGCCTCGACACGTTGGTACGCCTCGGCCGCCGGGGTGCGGTGAGCGACCCCGCCGGTCTCGGGGTCGCGCGCCTGCTGCTGGGTGACAACGACCGCGAGCACGTCACGGCGTTCATCGAGGCGACGATCGGTCCGGTGCGTGCCTGGGACGAGCGCCGCGGGACCGGCCTGGTCGCCACGCTCGAGGCATGGTTCGCCAGCGGGGGACACCTCAAGGACACCGCGACCGCCCTGCACGTCCACCCCAACACCGTGACGCAGCGGCTCGAGCGGATCGGCGAGCTCCTCGGCGCCGGCTGGCGTGAGCCCGAGCGGTCCCTCGACCTCCAGCTCGCGCTCCGCCTCGCACGCCTGCAGGACGGCTGACCCACGCCCAAGAATGGCGCGTCGCCACATGGTCGGCTGCCAACTATGGGTTGAATGACCATGTGCCGTGCGTCACTCCGCTCCCTACGGTGAGGCCCATGACCACCGCCACCCCCTCCGCGCTGCCCGCCCTCACCGGTCGGCGGGCCCTGGTGACCGGTGCCGCCAGTGGCATCGGCGCCGCAGTCGCCGCCAGGCTCGCCGCGGCCGGCGCCGAGGTCCACCTGCTCGACCGCGACGACGAGGGCGTCGCCAAGGTCGCCGCCCAGGTGCACGGCACCCCCCACGTCGTCGACCTCACCGACGAGGCGGCAATCGCCCACCTCGACCTCGACGTCGACATCCTCGTCAACAACGCCGGCATCCAGCACGTCGCACCGATCGAGGAGTTCGACCCCGAGCGGTTCCGCACGATCCACGCGCTGATGCTGCACGCGCCGTTCCTGCTCGCGCGCCGCGTCCTGCCCGGCATGTACGCCCGGGGCTGGGGCCGGCTCGTCCACGTCTCCAGCGTCCACGGCCACCGCGCGTCGGCCTACAAGTCGGCCTACGTCAGCGCCAAGCACGGCCTCGAGGGCCTCTCGAAGGTCATCGCGCTCGAGGCGGCCGACAAGGGCGTCACGAGCAACACCGTGTGCCCCGGCTACGTGCGCACGCCGCTGGTCGAGGGGCAGCTCGCCGACCAGGCCCGATCCCACGGCATCGCGGAGGACGAGGTCCTCGACACCGTCCTGCTCGCCCGCACCCCGCTCAAGCGGCTCGTGGAGCCCGAGGAGGTCGCCGACGCGGTGGCCTTCCTGTGCGGCCCGGCCGCGACCTCGATGACCGGGTCCTCGCTCTCCCTCGACGGCGGCTGGACCGCAGCCTGAGCTCCCCGTCCGTCCCCGCACCCTGAGTTCCCCCCATGAAAGGCACGTCATGAGCACCGACACCACCAGCGCCGCCGGGCGCGGCGCGCCCGGCACCGAGCCGGAGCGCACCAGCATCGTCAAGGTCGTCTTCGCCTCGCTGATCGGCACCGCCGTCGAGTGGTACGACTTCTTCCTCTACGGCTCCGCCGCGGCCCTGGTCTTCGGCACCCTGTTCTTCCCCGAGAGCGAGCCCGCCACCGCGACCCTGCTCGCCTTCGGCACGTACGCCCTCGGCTTCGTCGCGCGACCGCTGGGTGGCATCGTGTTCGGGCACTTCGGCGACAAGGTCGGCCGCAAGAAGATGCTGGTCGCCTCGCTCTTCCTGATGGGCATCGCGACCTTCGCCATCGGCCTGCTGCCGACGTACGCCTCCATCGGCGTCGCCGCGCCGCTCCTGCTGCTGACCTGCCGCCTGCTCCAGGGCTTCGCGGTCGGGGGCGAGTGGGGCGGCGCGGTACTCATGGCCGCCGAGCACGGTGACGACTCCCAGCGCGGCTTCTGGTCCTCCTGGCCGCAGGCCGGTGTGGCGCTCGGCAACCTGTTCGCCACCGGCGTCCTGTGGGTGCTCGCGGCCGTCCAGTCCGACGCTGCCTTCGAGTCCTGGGGCTGGCGCGTGCCGTTCCTGCTGAGCGCCGTGCTCGTCGGCGTCGGCCTGTGGGTCCGCCTGTCCATCGAGGAGTCGCCGGTCTTCGCCGAGGCCAAGGCCGAGCTCGCGACCAAGGAGACCCCGCACCTGCCGCTGGTCGAGGTGTTCCGGAAGTACCCCAAGGAGGTCCTCGTCGCCATGGGCATGCGCATGGCCGAGAACATCTCCTACTACCTGTTCACGATCATCTCGATCTCGTTCCTCACCATCTACGCCGGCACCGCTGACGACAAGTCGCTCATCCTCAAGGCGCTGCTCATCGGCTCCGTGGTGCACTTCGTGACCATCCCGCTGGTCGGCGCGCTCAGCGACCGGGTCGGACGTCGCCCGCTCTACCTCGTTGGCGCCGTCGGTGTCGCTGCGTGGTCGTGGGTCTTCTTCGACCTGATCGCCTCCCGGTCCGAGGGCAAGATCATCCTCGCGATCGTCGTCGGCCTGGTCCTGCACGCACTGATGTACGCGCCGCAGGCGGCCTTCTTCTCCGAGCTGTTCGGCACCTCGGTCCGCTACACCGGCGCCTCGGTCGGCTACCAGCTCGCCTCGATCTTCGCCGGCGCCCTCGCGCCGATCATCGCCATCGAGCTGCTCGGTGACGCCAGCGCCGGGGTCAGCAACGTGCCGAAGGTGGCCATCTACATGACGATCGCGTCGGTCATCACGATCATCGCCGTGCTGGTCGCCCAGGAGACGAAGGCCAGCTCGCTGCGCCACGACCGGGTGCTGCAGGACTGAGTCCGCCACGTCCGTCACGGGCCGTCGTCCATCATGGGACGGCGGCCCGTCGGCGTCAGCGGGTCAGCGCGACCGGTACGCGGGTGACGCCTCCGCGAGCGCCGAGCCAGACCAGCATGCCGTCGTCGAGCCGGCCGGGAGCGGTGGGGCCGGACACCGTGACGGTGAAGTCGGCCGACTCGCCGGGCGCGAGGCGTACGGCCAGCGGCTGCACGCGCACGCGGTGCGAGGTGAAGCCTCGAGCGGTGACGGAGAAGTACTCGGGGCGGGTGCCGACGTTGGTCACCGTCCGCACCGCGCGGCGCTGCCGCGCCGGCATCAGGAGCGAGCTCGTGTTGAGGCGCGCGAGACGGTGGCGGCGCACGGCGCGGCGCCACTGCTCGGGGGCCACGTCGAGGGCCAGGTGGGCGGTCGGGGCCTGGTTCGGGAGGGCGCCGGCGCCCTGCTCCAGGACCGACGAGCCCGCGACGGGCCGGGCCGACGTCACCAGGAGCGACCGGACCACCGAGGCCGACCACTCAGGATGCTGACCGAGGGTCAGTGCCGCGAGACCGCTGGCATGGGCGGTGGCCGCCGAGCTGCCGCTGAAGACGCCCCACGAGCGGCCGGTCGAGTCCGGCAGGGCGCCCAGCACGGCGTCCCCGTCGGCCACCGCGTCGGGCTTGACCGTGATCCCGCGCGGGTCGCCCGCAGCGCTCCACCGGGCCGTACGACGGGTGCCGGGGTCGCCGGCGACCCGCGACAGCGTGACCCGGGTGTCGGGGTGACGCGCCACCCAGCGGCTGAACGAGCGCCCGGCGGACGCCGACAGGTGGACGGTGGGCACGGAGTGGAGGTCCGCGGTGACGGAGCCGGGACGACGGTTGACCAGGACCATGGCGCGACCGCCCGCCTGCGCGACGGCCTCGGACTTGTCGATGCGCCCGATCGCCCCGCGCCGGCACACCACGACCCGGTCCGCGACCAGACGCGAGTCGAGAGCCCCGAGCCGACACTGCGCGGCGGCCCGCCGCGACGCACCCGGCGCCGCTGCGTCCTGCGCCAGCACGGTGCGGCCCCTCACCACCGACGGGCGTCCGCCGCCGGCCCACGACCGGCCTCCGGGAAGGGTCAGGCGTGCTCGTGACATGCGGCCCACGGCAGCGCCGACGGTCGTGACCCACGGCCCGGCGTGGGCGGCGTAGGCCGACCTGCCTGCGTTGCCCGAGGCGCCGATGACGACCACGTCGGCCTCGGCCGCGCCGAGGAGTGCCAGCTGCAGGGTGTCGATGCGCTCGCCGCCGGAGAGTGCGAGGCTCAGGACGTCGACGCCGTCGGCGACCGCGGCGTCCACCGCCGAGATGACGTCAGCCGTCGAGCAGCCGTCGTCCGCGGGGTCGGGAGCCCCCCAGCAGGCCTTGTAGGCGGCGACCCGGGCCTGCGGGGCCACCCCACCGAAGAAGCCCGCGTCGCGATCGTCGACCCGCACGCTGACCCCGGCGTTGCCGGCCGCGACCGAGGAGACCTGCGTGCCGTGGCCGAGGGCGTCGCGGGGCGACAACGACTCCGACGACCTCACCCGCTCGGCGCCGAAGCCGTCGACGTACCACCGGGCGCCGACGATCTTGCGGGTGCAGTCGTCGGCGGTCCAGCCGTCGCCCTCGACGCACGCACCGGCGAAGGCCTCCGGGTCGGCACCGAGGCCGGGGACCTCGGCGAAGGCGGGCGACTCCGGCGCGATGCCCGAGTCGACGACGCCGACCACCACTCCTGCCCCGCCCCGCAGGCGGGGGCTGGCGGCAGCGCCGCGGACGGCCGCCAGCGAGGTGCGGCCGGCCAGTGGGCGGATCGAGTCGGCCTCGACCGAGGCGACGTCGCTCTGGTCCTCGAGGGCGGTCAGCTGCTCCTCCGTCAGCCTGGCGGCGAAGCCGTTGAGCGCGGTGGTCCAGCGGTAGACGGGCTCGCCCGCACCGATGGCGGCCAGCACGGCGTCCTGCTCCGCCAGCAGCTCGGGCGCCTCGGCGCGCCCGGCGGACGTGCCGGCGCCGGCGAGGGTGACGAGGACGAGGTCGCCCGGTGCGGGGGACGCCGGGATGTCGTCCGCGGTCGCGGTGCCGGGCGCCACGGCCGACACGGACAGGGCCAGGGCGAGGGCGAGCGCCCCGTAGCCGAGGAACCGTCTCGTCCGTCGTGTGCGCACGCGTCTCTCCCGCTTGGTCGTCCGTGTCGCCCTCCGCCCCCGCGGTGGGACCCCGAGCCTCCCATGGTCCCAGCAGGGGCGTCACCAAATCAAAGCCCCCCGGGCGACAACCCGTTGGTCCGTGGTCGCTGCGGCCCCTATCCTGTGCCCGCCGCGTGGTTCCACGCGGCCACGAGCGCAGAGCTGAGGGGTGGACCGTGCCGAGTGGCAAGGTGAAGTGGTACGACGCGGAGAAGGGCTTCGGCTTCCTGTCGCAGGAGGAGGGTCCGGACGTCTACGTCCACGCCGACGCGCTGCCCGAGGGCACGACGACGCTCAAGGCCGGCACGAAGGTGGAGTTCGGCATCGCCCAGGGCCGCCGCGGCGACCAGGCGCTGCAGGTGCGCGTCCTGGACGCGCCGGCCTCCGTCGCGCGCAACCAGCGCAACGCCCAGCGCAAGCAGCCCGAGGCGATGGTGACGATCGTCGAGGACCTCATCAAGATGCTCGAGGGCGTCGAGGAGACCTACCGCCGGGGCCGGCACCCCGAGCGCGCGGCCGCGCGCGGCACGGCGAAGGTGCTCCGCGCCCTCGCCGACGAGCTCGACGTCTGAGGCTGGTCTGACCCACTGCTGACCGACGCGTCGTACGTCGTCACGTTCGGGCCGGCCTCGTCGCCCGGCCCGAGCGGCTGAGCAGCACGAAGGACGCCCACAGCCCCAGGACCCCGGCCGCGATCCCGAGACCGAGCTGGGGCATCAGCGGCATCGCGATGCCCACGAAGCCGCCGATGACCCACGCCAGCTGGAGGGTCGTGTCGGAGCGGGCGAACGCACTGGCCTGGATGCGGCTGGGGATGTCGCGCTGGATCGTCGAGTCGAGCGACAGCTTCGCGAGCGCCTGCGCGAGACCCGCCGTCAGGCCGAGCAGCACGAGCGTGACCAGCCCGTAGAACATCGCTGCCAGGGTCGCGACGACGACGTCGGCCAGCAGGGCGAGCACCACTGTCGCGGCCGGGTTGATGCGTCTCGTCAGCGACCCGATCGTGATGCCCAGGGTGTTGCCGAGGCCGGCCGCGCCGATCACGAGCCCGAGCAGCACCTCGGGCCGCCAGTCGCCGATCGGGTTGTCGCGCAGCAGGAATGCCATGAACATCGTGAGGAAGCCGGAGAACCACCGCGGCCCGCAGTTGGCGCGCAGCGCGAACGCCACGGCGGCGGGGATGCGGGTGCGCGGGCGTCGCCCGGAGCGCCCCGCCTCGGTCGGACCGGTCAGCACCAGCTCGCCCTCGCCCTGGCTGGCGTCGACCTTCTCCGGCAGCCGGATGGCCCAGATGGTGGCGAGGACGAAGACGAGGAAGCCGTAGCGCAGCGACCACTCCGGACCGAAGGTGGAGGCGAGGATCGCCAGCGGGGCGGAGAGTCCGGCGCCCACGATGCCCGCGAGGGAGACGCGCGCGTTGGCCTTGACCAGCGTCAGGTCGGGCGGCAGCAGCCGCGGCACCGCGGCGGCACGCGCGACGCCGTACGCCTTCGACGCGACGAGGCAGCCCAGCGCGGCGGGGAACAGCCAGTCCGACTCGGTGACCACGGCCGTCGCCAGCACCCAGCAGAGGAAGCAGCGGATCGCCATCGTCGCGCCGACGGCCCACCGCCGGCCGTGGCTGAAGCGGTCGAGGAAGGGCCCGATGAGCGGGGCCACGATCGCGAAGGGCAGCATCGTCAGGCCCAGGAACAGGGCGACCTGGCCGCGGGCCTCGCCGGTCGGGACCTGGAAGAACAAGGTGCCGGCGAGCGAGATCGCCACCGCGGCGTCGCCGGCGGCGTTGAAGGCGTGCAGCTCGATCAGGCGCGAGAGCCCGGAGTCGCCGGCTCCCTCCGCGCGGGTGGCCCGCCGAGCCTGGGTGACCGCGTACTGCCCGGCGGTCCCGGCGCCACGACCGGCGGCCCGGGCTCCCCGCGCCGCGCCTGCGAGCGAGCGTCGTACGGCGCCCGGGGGAGGCGTGGCGGCACCCGCGCGGGGTGCGTCGGTGGCCGTCTCGGACCGCCCCGACTGCGGTCCCGCGGCGGGATCGGGACGGTCGGAGGTCACGGGACCATCTTGACCTACGGCCCCGACGCCGGCGCCCGACACCCGCGGGTCGGGTCCGGCCCGGGTCCCCCGACGGGACAGGACCACCGGCTGTTTGCCATGATGCGCTGGTGATCGCTCTCCCCACGCGTGCCGGCAAGCCCGACTCGGTCCTCGCCAAGGCCGTCGAGCTGGCGCGCAGCGTCGTCCTCGAGGTCGCGGAGCCGGCCGACCTCGGCGACCACCTCGGCGCGCGTGCCGAGGGGGAGCGGGTCGTCACCCACCACTTCGCCTGCACCCGCCCGGGCTACCCCGGCTGGTACTGGTCGGTCACGATGACCCGCGCCAAGCGGGGCAAGGACCTCACGGTCAACGAGGTGGTCCTGCTGCCCGGCGACGAGGCGATCGTGGCCCCCGACTGGGTGCCCTACAAGGAGCGGCTCCAGCCCGGCGACCTCTCGCCCGGGGACCTGCTGCCCGTCGAGGACGAGGACGTGCGCCTCGTCCCGACCTACCTCGTCGGCGACGACCCGCTCGACTCGCCCCTCGACGCCGACGCCCGCGCGCAGGTGCGCCGGGTCGCCGAGGACCTCGGCCTGGGCCGCGTCCGCACCCTGAGCCGCGAGGGCATCGACATGGCTGCCGAGCGCTGGTACGCCGGCCCCGGCGGCCCCGACTCGCCCCTGGCGAAGAGCGCTCCCGACAGCTGCTGGTCGTGCGGCTTCCTCGTGCGGCTCAACGGCTCGCTGTCGGAGCGCTTCGGTGTCTGCGCCAACGGCAACGCCAACGACGACGGCCGCGTCGTCACCTTCGACCACGGCTGCGGTGCGCACTCCGAGGTCAAGCTCGCGCGCAAGCAGCAGCCCCTCCCGCTCCCGGACCACGTGCACGACACCCTGGTCGAGGACGAGCTCGAGCCCTTCTAGGCTCTCGCCAGCACCCACACGGCGTAGTCGTCGACCGGCTCGTGCAGCTCGTAGCTGCCGAACCGGTGGACCACCCGCAGCCCGGCCGACTCCACGTCGGCGACGAACTCCTCAGCCGGGTAGGTGCGGCTGCCGGCCTTCACCGCCTGCAGGTGGAAGCCGACGAGCGCCCGACCACTCGGCACGAGGAGGTCGCGCACCCGCGCCAGCACCGACCGCTCGGTGCCCTCGGCGAGGAAGACCATGACGTTGCCGACGAGCACTGCGAGGTCGAACGTGCCGACCTCGGCCGGGTCGAGGGCCAGCGCGTCGTGGGGGAGGACCTCGAGGTCGACGTACGTCGCCCGCGACTGGGCCCGCAGCGCCGGGTCGGGCTCGGTGGCGACGACCTCGTGGCCCCGGTCCACCAGGGCGGCAGCGATGCGACCCATCCCCGACCCGATGTCGATGACCCGGGCGCCACGGGGGACCAGGGCGTCGGCCAGCCGGGCCTCACCGGCCACGTCGGCACCCTGCTCGACGAGCTCCGCGAAGTGGCGACCGTAGCCGCGGTTGTCCTCACCGGCGAGCTCCCAGCGGGTCTTCGCAGTGGTCATCGGGCGGCCTGCTGCGCGGCCCGCTCCTTGCGCCGGCGACGGCAGTACTCCAGGCCGCACAGGCCCAGGCCGAAGCCGGCGAGGCAGGTCCACAGCCACCAGGTGCGGCCGCTGTCCTCGAGGGCGCCCCAGAACGGAAGCAGCCCGAGGAAGCCCAGGAGCCACAGCGCGGTGCCGACCTCGGTGGTGCGCACGCCGTCGACGTCGAGCGGCTCGACCTGCGCCACGATGTAGGTGCGGCGCCCGATCTCGTGCTGCGTCGGCTGCTCGTCACCCAGGTCCACGCGCTCACGCTACACGCGCGCGGACGCGCGAAACACGGGCGTAGCACAGTCGTGCCACACTGCGGTCCCGTGAGCGACCAGACGCAGACAGAACGACAGCGACCGCAGGGCTCCGGCCTCGACGGCTACTTCCGGATCAGCCAGCGCGGCTCGACCGTCGGCCGGGAGGTCCGCGGCGGTGTCGTCACGTTCTTGACGATGGCCTACATCATCGTGCTCAACCCGCTCATCCTCGGCTTCGTGCCCGACTCGACGGGTGCCTTCCTCGGTGGTGGCGCCGAGCCGGGCAGCGGCATCCCGGCCATCGCGGCGGGTACGGCGCTGGTCGCCGGCGTGCTGACCATCGCCATGGGAGGGTTCGCGAACTTCCCGCTCGCGCTGGCCACCGGTCTGGGGCTCAACGCGTTCGTCGCCAACACCATCGCCCGGCAGTCCACGTGGGGTGCGGCGATGGGGCTCGTCGTCCTCGAAGGCATCGTCATCCTGGTACTGGTGCTCACCGGCTTCCGCAAGGCCGTCTTCCACGCCGTGCCCCAGCAGCTGAAGGTCGCCATCTCGGTCGGCATCGGCCTGTTCATCGCCCTCATCGGCTTCGTCGACGCCCGCGTCGTGACCCGCATCCCGGACGCCTTCCAGACCACGGTGCCGGTGCAGCTCGGCGCCGACGGCCACCTGGGCGGATGGCCGGTACTGGTGTTCTGCCTCGGCCTGGCGCTGATGATCGCCCTCTGGGTGCGCAAGGTGCGCGGCGCCATCCTCATCTCGATCCTCGTCACCACCGTGGTCGCCGTCGTCGTCGAGGCCATCGGCGAGCTGGGGGCCGCGTCGGCGGACAACCCCAAGGGCTGGTCGCTCAGCGTGCCGACCCTCAGCGGTGACGTCGTCGGCCTGCCGTCCTTCGACACCCTGGGCGAGGTCGACCTCTTCGGCGCCTTCGGCAGCGCCGGCACCGGTGTGCTGGCCGCGCTCCTC
>DATIAJ010000171.1:0-4516 GCA_035458105.1 Nocardioides sp.
GGCGCGAGGTCCAGGCCGTGTCGCACGGCCGCGGGGTAGCTGGTCGAGCCGGGCACCACGTCGACGACGGCCTGCTCCCCGAGGGCGTCACGGAGGAGGTCGACGCTGTCGTCGCGGCTGGTGGTGTCGACGGCCACGACACGGTCCACCGGGAGGGTCTGCCCGCTCAGACCGGTCAGGACTGCTGGGAGCCATCGCGCCCCGTCATGACTGACGAGAAGCGCGGTGACGATCACCGGAGCACCCTAGCGACGGGGCCCCGGGCCGCCGAAATGCCGAGGGCGTGCGCGAAGGGGGTGGGGCGAACGCCTCAGACGGCGCGCTTCTTGAGCTTGCGGCGCTCGCGCTCGGACAGGCCGCCCCAGATGCCGAAGCGCTCGTCGTTCATCAACGCGTACTCGAGGCAGTCGTCGCGGACCTCGCACGTCAGGCAGACCTTCTTGGCCTCCCTGGTGGAGCCGCCCTTCTCGGGGAAGAACGCCTCGGGGTCCGTCTGCGCGCACAAGGCGCGGTCCTGCCAACCGAACTCCTCGCCCTCGGGCTCGAGAAGAAACAGTTCTGCTCTCATGGCTGACGCCCTTTCGACCCTGTTTTCAGAACTGAACGAGACACTGGAAACAACATAACGACACTGTGGGAATTACATGCCTGTCGTACCCGGGAAGTCAAGCCCGGATCTGATATGGCCATTCCGCTTCCGGCAGGCTGGTCCTATGTCATCATCCGCGTCCACGCTCCGTCGTATCACCGTCCTGTCCGGCGGCGTCGGCGGGGCCCGCTTCCTCCAGGGACTCCTGCACGGCCTGCGCTCCGGCGTGGTCGCGGGCGGGTCCGCCGACACCGAGGTCACCGTCGTCGCCAACACGGCCGACGACTGGTGGATCCACGGGCTCAAGGTGTGCCCCGACCTCGACACCGTGATGTACACCCTCGGCGACGGGATCGACGTCGAGCGCGGGTGGGGCCGGCGCGACGAGACCTGGAGCGCGCGCACCGAGCTCGAGGCGTACGGCGTCGAGCCGACGTGGTTCGGCCTCGGCGACCGCGACATCGCGACCCACCTGGTCCGCACCCAGATGCTCGAGGCCGGCTACACGCTGTCACAGGTCACCGAGGCGCTGTGCCGACGCTGGCTCACGCCCGTGCACGGCCCCGGGGTGCGGCTCCTGCCGATGAGTGACGACCGGGTCGAGACCCACGTGGCCGTGGCCGACCCCGACAGCCCCAGCGGACGGCGAGTCATCCACTTCCAGGAGTACTGGGTGCGGCTGCGGGCGGAAGTCGCGGCCGAGGCGGTGCTCGTGGTCGGCCAGGAGGCCGCGACTCCCGCCCCCGGTGTGCTCGAGGCCATCGACGAGGCCGACCTCGTCGTCCTGCCGCCGTCGAACCCGGTGGTCTCGGTCGGCACCATCCTCGGGGTGCCCGGCATCCGCGACGCGGTCCGCGCGACGTCCGCACCCGTCGTGGGCCTCTCCCCCATCGTCGGCTCCTCCCCCGTGCACGGCATGGCCGCCCAGATGCTCACCAGCATCGGGGTCGAGGTGAGCGCCGGCGCCGTCGGCGCCCACTACGGCGCCCGGTCCGCGGGCGGGGTGCTGGACGGCTGGCTGGTCGACGAGCGCGACGCCGACCAGCTGACCGGACTGGACCAGGCCGGGATCCGGGCCGCGGCCGTGCCGCTGATGATGTCCGACCACGACGCCACCGCGGCGATGGCCGCGGCGGCCGTCTCGCTCGTCACCGACCCCGCATGAGCACCCCCGCGCGCCGGCTGGCGGTGTGGGCGCCCGACGGGATGCCCGAGGTCGCGGCCGGTGACGACCTGGCCGCGCTCGTGCTCGCCGCGCTCGGCAACGGCGCCGACCTGGCCGACGGCGACGTGGTCTGCGTGACCAGCAAGGTGGTCAGCAAGGCCGAGGGACGCACCCGGGAGGGCGACCGCGAGACCGCGGTCGAGGAGGAGACGGTCCGCGTCGTGGCGCGCCGCGGTCCCGTGCGCATCGTGCGCAACCGCCTCGGACTCACCATGGCCGCGGCCGGTGTCGACGCGTCCAACGTGCCCGTCGGCTCGGTGGTGCTGCTCCCCGTGGACCCCGACCGGTCCGCCCGGACGCTGCGCCGCGAGGTCCTCCGGCGCACCGGTACCAACGTGGGTGTCGTGGTCACCGACACGTCGGGTCGCGCCTGGCGCGAGGGACAGACCGACCTCGCCGTCGGCGCCGCCGGCCTGGTCGTCGCCGAGGACTTCGCGGGCAGCACCGACGCCCACGGCAACCCCCTCGCCGTCACCCTCCCGGCCGTCGCCGACGAGATCGCGGGGGCCGCCGAGCTCGCGCAGGGCAAGCTGGCGGGGCGGCCGGTCGCGGTCGTGCGTGGACGCGCGGACCTCGTGCTGCCGCCCGGCGAGGACGGCCCAGGCGCGGCGTCGCTCGTGCGCCCCGAGGGCGGGGACCTGTTCGGATGGGGCGCCCGCGAGGCCGTCGTACGCGCCCTGGCCGGGGACGAGGCCGACCGGGCTCCCTTCGGCGAGAAGGCGCCGACGGAGGAGCTGTCCGCGGCAGTGCTCCGCCTGCCCGACATCGCGGACCGCACGGCGGTCGCGGCGGTCTGCTTCGCCCACGGGTGGCGGGTCGAGGACTGGGAGCGGACCCGGTCGCAGCAGTGAAGGGCGGCGTCGTGTGCGACGTGTCACCCGTGACTACGTAGACTCTGCCAGCGCAGACGCATCCGTCGTGCCCAGCAGCACCCTCCCGCAGTCGACCGAGAGACACCGAGCACCGTGGCCAAGCAGGCAAAGACCGACCGTCAGGCGGTCATCGACTCCATCCGCTCCCAGCAGTCCAAGCGCGAGAACCGGCGCGGGCTGGCGATCGTGGGCGTGTGCGTCCTCGTCGCCGTGCTGATCGTCGGCGCCGCGGCGTTCAAGCCCCTGAAGGATTGGTGGGACCTGCGCGCCTACGCCTCCGACTCGCTCGGCGAGATCGGCGCGAAGGCCTCGGTCTGCCAGGACGTCACCACCAAGTCGGCCGAGGGCAGCCAGGACCACGTCGAGGTCGGCACGCCGATGACGTACCCCGACGCCCCGCCGGCCTTCGGCCAGCACTGGAACATGTGGGACAGCATGGAGCGCAAGCTCTACACCACCTCCGACCGGCCCGAGCTCGGCGAGCTGGTGCACAACCTCGAGCACGGCTTCACGATCCTCTGGTACGACGAGACGATCGCCGACGACGCCGAGCAGATGGACGTGCTGCGCGGCATCGCCTCCAAGCTCCAGGGCACCGACAACCTGCGCGACAAGTTCAAGGCCGTGCCGTGGACCTCCGAGGACGGCAAGGACTTCCCCGAGGGCCAGCACGTCGCCCTCACCCACTGGTCGCTCGGCGGCGTCGGCGAGACCGACCCGAAGAAGCAGGTCGGCGTCTGGCAGTACTGCTCCGAGGTCAGCGGCGACGCGCTGGAGACCTTCATGCAGGACTACCCCTACATGGACTCCCCGGAGCCCAACGCCGTCTGAGGCTCCCTCGTGACGACCTTCGCCGAGGTGCTCGCGGCCCAGCTGCGGCGCGACCCCGGACGCCCGCTGCTGACGTTCTACGACCACGCGAGCGACGAGCGGGTCGAGCTGTCGGTGACGACGTACGCCAACTGGGTGGCCAAGGCCTCCGGACTGCTGAGCGACGTCGCCGACCTCGAGCGCGGCATGTCGCTGCGCATCGACCTCCCGCCGCACTGGCTCTCGCCGGTGTTCCTCGGCGCGGCGTGGACGCTCGGCCTGCGGGTCACCACCTCCGACGAGCCGGACGCCGTGGTGTGCGGACCCGACGGCCTCGCGACCTGGGCGCCCCGGGCCGGATCCCTCCCGGTGCTGGCGTGCAGCCTGCGCCCGCTGGGCGTGCGGTTCGCCGAGGCGCTCCCGGCGGGCGTGCTCGACGTGGGCGTGGAGATCTGGTCGCAGCCCGACGGCTTCACCGCGTGGGACCCGCCGACCGGCGACGACCCGGCGACCGACATGCTGACCCAGCAGCAGCTCTTCGGGCCGCCGTCCCAGCGCCCGCACGACCTGACGGCCGCCGTCGGGAGTGATCTCACCGACGGCGGCCGTCTTCTCTCGGTGGCCGACCCGGCTTCCCCACCAGGAATGGCCACCTTCACCGAGCCCCTCGGACGAGGAGGCTCGCTGGTCCTTGTCCGCAACCCCGACCCGGCTCGCCTCGACGACGTCCACGACGCCGAACGGGCGACTGCCCGGGCCTGATCGCGCTGCTCTCCGCGCCGCCTCACCCGGCCAGGTCGAAGGCCCCCAGTCCCTCGCCCAGCACCCGGCGGTTGGAGACGCCGGACTTGCGCCCGGGGTAGACGTACGCCACTCCGCTCGCGCGGTCCCGGACGACGTAGTCGGTCGAGCCCTTGAGGGTCATCGCCTGCATGCCGAGCACCCAGTCGAAGCCGGAGAGGTCGGCAGGCAGCCCGGCCGGTCCGGGGACCACCCCGCCCTTGACGAGGATGCCGTTGC
>DATIAJ010000172.1:0-16276 GCA_035458105.1 Nocardioides sp.
CGAGCACGACGTCGTCGACGCGGGCCGGGTCGAGCGTGGGGTTGCGGGTCTTGAGCTCGTCGAGGAGTCCGACGACCAGGTCCACCGGCTTCACCTCGTGCAGCGAGCCGACGGCCTTGCCGCGGCCGCGAGGTGTGCGGATGTGGTCGTAGACGAATGCTTCTGCCATGTGAGCGATTGTGACACCATTACTGTCACAGTCCAACAGGTGTGGCGCGCGTCACGTGCGGGCCTCGCCCCGCCCACCCGGCGGGGTCTTCGGCGGACGAGGCACAGACGAGAGGATGGTCCGGTGGAGACAGAGCTGCAGGCCGACCGGGAGACCGGCGCGGACGTCGAGCTGCTGTCGCTGGACGAGCTGACCGACCGCACCGGCGTCAGCGCGCGCAACGTGCGGTTCTACGCCTCGCGCGGCCTCGTGCCCCCGCCCGTGCGTCGCGGCCGCTCGGGCTACTACGGCCCCGACCACGTCGCCCGGCTCGAGCTGGTACGCGAGCTGCAGGGCCACGGGTTCACGCTGTCGGCGATCGAGAAGTACGTCGACCAGATCCCCGAGACCGCGACGCCGTCCGACATCGCGCGCCACCTCTCCCTGCTGGCTCCCGTCACCGGCGACCGCGAGGTCGACGTGCCGGGCGGCCTGTCGGGGATGGGCATCTCGCCCGAGGCTGCCGAGGCGGTGGCCGAGGTCTACGCCGAGCACGGCCGCCAGGTGGCCGAGGAGCTCTCGGAGATCGTGCGCACCAAGGTGTGGCCGCAGTTCCGCGAGGCCGGCTACACCGCCGAGCAGCTGCGCGAGTTCATCCACCGTCTCAAGCCGCTCACCATCGCCGGCCTCGTCACCGCCTACGAGCAGGCCATCGACGAGAGCCAGGCGTCGTACGACGCCAAGCGGCCCCGATGACCGGGGCCGCGGTCTACTTCATCCTGGGGCTGTCGCTTCTCCTGGCGACGCTGCTGCCGCACCTCACCCGCCGGGTGGCGCTGTCGCCGCCCATCGTCCTCGTGGGCGTCGGCCTCGCCATCGGCCTGTTGCCCCTCGCGGACGAGGTGAGCCTGCAGCCGGAGGACAACCGCGAGCTCATCACGCATGTCGCAGAGTTCACGGTGCTCGTGTCCCTGATGGGCGTCGGGCTGGCGATCGACCGGATCCTGGACCTGCGGTCGTGGCGCTCGTGGCGGACCTGGTCACCGGTCTGGCGGATGCTCCTGGTCGCGATGCCGCTGACCATCCTCGGCACCATGCTGCTCGGGTGGTGGGTCGCCGGACTGGCGCCGGCGGTCGCCCTGCTGCTCGGCGCGGTGCTCGCACCGACGGACCCGGTGCTGGCCTCCGACGTGCAGGTGGGCGAGCCGCTCACCGAGGACGTGGCCGAGGCGGAGGCCGAGGACGGGGTCGAGGAGGACGACGACATCCGGTTCTCCCTCACCGCGGAGGCGGGCCTCAACGACGGCCTGGCCTTCCCGTTCGTGCACCTGGCCCTCCTGCTGCTGGCGGGTGGCTTCGGGCTCGCCGAGGCCGGGACGTGGCTCGGCTGGTACCTCGTCGGCAAGATCGCCGTCGGGGTTGCCGTGGGACTGGGCACCGGGTGGCTGCTGGGGAGGCAGGCCTTCCACACCCGCATCGAGGAGCTGCGGCTGGCCGACGCGGGCGAGCCCCTGCTCGCGATCGCCGCGCTGCTGACCTCCTACGGAGCCGCCGAGCTCGTCGGCGGCTACGGCTTCCTCGCCGTCTTCGCCTGCGCCCTCCGGCTGCGCGCCTCGGACCGGGGCAACTCCTACCACCGCGCGATGCACGGGGTCGTCGAGCGCCTCGAGCGGCTCATGACGCTGCTGATCCTGCTCGTCCTGGGGATGGCCATGACCCGCGGCCTCCTCGAGCACCTGGACTGGCGCGGCGTCGCGGTGGCCCTGGCGCTGGTGCTCGTCGTGCGTCCGCTCGCCGGCTACCTCGCCCTGGCGGTGCTCCCGCGCGACGAGCACGAGGACGGGGGCCTGGACCGCGGCGAGATCGCTGCCGTCGCCTTCTTCGGCGTCCGCGGCGTCGGCTCGGTGTACTACCTGGGCTATGCCGTGACCCACGAGGACGTGCCCGGCGAACCCTGGCTCTGGTCCACCGTCGCCTTCACGATCATCGTGTCGGTGATCCTCCACGGCGTCACCGCGACGCCCGTCATGGCGCGCCTCGACGCGCGGCGCGGCGTGGGCGCCCGAGCGGGCTGACGCCCTCGCGTGGGCCCGGCTGACAGAGTGGGGCGCATGAGCACAGTTCTCGTCACCGGCGCCACCGGCTTCATCGGCCGCCGCCTGGTTCCCGCCCTCGTAGAGGACGGTCACGACGTCCGCGCGATGACCCGGCACCCGGACACGTACGACGGCGAGGGTGAGCCCGTCGGGGCGGACGTGGCCGACCGCGCCTCGCTCGACGACGCGTTGCGCGGCGTCGACGTCGCGATCTACCTCGTCCACTCCCTCGACGACCCCGACTTCGAGCGCAAGGACGCGCAGGCGGCCCGCAACTTCAGCGCGGCAGCAGCCGCCGCCGGGGTGAAGCAGATCGTCTACATGGGGGGCCTCGGTGACGACGACGACGACCTGTCCGCGCACCTGCGCTCGCGTCGCGAGGTCGAGCACCTGCTCGGCGCGGACGGCGTGCCGGTCACGGTGCTGCGCGCCGCGATCGTGGTCGGCCACGGGGGCATCTCGTGGGAGATCACCCGCCAGCTGGTGAAGAACCTGCCCGCCATGGTGGTGCCGAAGTGGGTGAACACGCGCACGCAGCCGATCGCGCTCGACGACGTGATCCGCTACCTCGCGGGTGTCATCGGCAAGGAGGAGGCCCTTGGCCGGGTGTTCGAGATCGGCGGCACCGAGCAGCTGACCTACCTCGACATGATGAAGGTCGCCGCCGAGTCGATGAACGGGCGCACGATCCCGATCGTCACCGTTCCGGTGCTGACCCCGCGGCTGTCGTCGTACTGGCTTGCGCTCGTCACCGACGTCGACGCCACGACGGGGCGCAACCTCATCGACTCGATGTCGCACGAGGTCGTCGTCAAGGACACCTCGATCCGCCACGTCGTGCCCGGGGAGCCACTGTCCTACCGCGAGTCCGTACGCCGTGCGCTGGCCGAGCGGGCAGCCTCAGAAGAGAAGCGGTAGCAGGAACAGCATCGACAGCGACCACGTGATGTGGGTCAGGATCGGCGCGAGGATGCCGCCGCTGGCGCGCCGCTCGAGGCCGCAGACCGCGCCGAGCAGGATGGCGGCGAAGGCGAGCATCACGTTGCCGGTGGCGAGGGTGGCGACGACGTAGGCGACCGTCGTCCAGAGCACCGGGTGGCGCGGGATCGCGGCGTACATCGCGCCGCGGAAGAACAGCTCCTCGGCGATGCCGTTGACGAAGGTGATGGCGGCCAGGATCGTCAGCGAGCCCTGGTCGGCGTACTCCAGGACGCTGCTGACGTAGGTCGCGAGCGGCTCGATCTCGCGCACCACGAGCGCCCCGAGGACGAAGATGCCGACCATCAGCAGGCCCAGCAGGATCGGCGCCAGGATCGGCCTGATGAACACCTCACCGTCGCCGGCGATGCGGCCCAGGTGGAGCCGCCCGGACAGGAAGGCACCGGCGGCCCAGACGCCGGCCAGCACGACGGCAGCGACGTAGAAGGTGTTGCTGCCCGGCTCGAGGCGCAGCGACCAGCCGAGGACGGCGGCCCCGACGAGGACGACGATCGCCGCGACGACCTGGCGTCGCCGGAAGGCGGCATCGCTGTCACGCTGGTCGCGCGGGACGACGTCCCACAGCGATCGCTGGATCCAGGCACGCATGCGAGTCAGCCTAGGAGGGGGCCTCTAGGAGCCGGTGGTCAGGAGTCACTGCGCAGGAGCTCGCGGACCCGGGGGATGACTTCCTCGCCGTAGAGGCGCACCGACTCCAGCCGCTGCTCGTGCGGCAGGGAGCCGACGGAGTACTTCAGCTGGAAGCGGGAGAGCCCCAGCGTGCGGGCGGCCCAGGCGATCTTCCGGGCGACGGTCTCCGGCGAGCCGACGAACAACGCGCCCTGCGGGGACGCGGCCTGCTCGAACTGGAGACGCGAGTACGGCGGCCAGCCGCGCTCGCGCCCGATCCGGGTGTAGAGCTCGGCCTGGTGGGGGTAGAGCTGCGCGCGGGCCTCGTCGTCGGTGGCCGCGACGTGGCCCGGGGAGTGCATGCCGATCGGCAGCTCGGGCAGCTCCATCCGGCCGAGGGCCTCGCGGTAGAGGTCGGCGAGCTGGACGAAGCCGGCGGGAGAGCCGCCGATGACCGCCAGCATCAGCGGCATGCCGTACTGCGCTGCGCGCACCACCGACTGCGGGGTGCCACCGACGCCGATCCAGGCGGGCAGGCGGCCGGCGGCGGTCGTCGGGTAGACCTGCTGGTCGACCAGCGGCGGGCGGATGCTGCCCTCCCACGACACCGGCTGCTCCTCCTGGAGCGCGGCGAAGAGGTCGAGCTTCTCGGCGAACAGCCGGTCGTAGTCGGACAGCTCGAGCCCGAAGAGGCCGAAGGACTCGATGAACGACCCGCGGCCGAGCTGCACCTCGGCGCGGCCGTTGCTGACCGCGTCGAGGGTGGCGAACCGCTGGTAGACCCGGATCGGGTCGTCGGAGGACAGCACGGTGACGCCGGTGCCGAGGCGGATGCGCTCGGTCTGGCCCGCGATGGCGGCGAGCACGACGTCGGGCGCGGAGATGGCGTAGTCCGGGCGGTGGTGCTCGCCGAGGCCGATGTAGTCGATGCCCACGCGGTCGGCGAGGACCGCCTCGGCGACGACCTGGCGCAGCGTCTCCGGGTGGTTGCCCGGGGCGCCGTCGAGCGGCGCGTCGCCGAACGTGTCCAGGCCCAGCGTGGGGTGCTCGCGCGTGCCGAGCACCGAGAAGTCGAAGTCAGCCATCGGTTCCAGTCCTCCAAGTTGGTTGAAGGGTGAACCATCGCGGCGCGGCGGGCATTCCGGCCGCGCGTGTGCCCCGGCTCGGAACGGCCGGCTGGCCGGGGAATCCCGAGCTTGTCAGGCCGTGCAAAGGCCGACAGGTTCAGGAATCCCCGGCTGGCCGGGGATTCCTGAACATGTCAGGCACTTCTGGATCTGCGGGTCAGCGGCCGCGGCTGAACGACGCGGCGCTGTGGCCGCCACCGCGCTGCTGGCCACCCTGGCCGCCGCCCTGACCGCCGCCCGTACGACGACGACGCTGGCCGCCGCCCGACGGCTGGCCCTGGCCGGACTGCCCGCCGGATGCCTTGGCGCCCGAGCGCTGGCCGCCCTGGCCGCGCGACTGGCCCTGGCCGCGGGACTGCCCGCCGCCCTGGCCGCCGGGGCCGCCGGCGTTGCCACGACGGCGCGAGCGGTTGCGGCCGCCGCCTCCGGCGCGGGCACCCTGGGCGCCGGCACCGGTGGGGGTCTCGACGACGAGGCCGCCCGGCACGAGGGTCCGCTCACCGGGGGCGAGCTGCACCAGCACCGGGTGGTCGGGACCGTTGACCTTGGTCGTGACCGGCTTGATGCCGGCCTGGCGGGTCAGGTCGCGCACGTCGCGGACCTGCTCGTCGGTCATCAGCGTGATGACGGTGCCCTCGTTGCCGGCGCGGGCCGTGCGACCGGAGCGGTGCAGGTAGGCCTTGTGCTCGACCGGCGGGTCGGCGTGGACCACGAGCGCGACGTCGTCGACGTGGATGCCGCGGGCGGCGATGTCGGTCGCCACGAGCGTGGTGGCCGTGCCGGAGTGGAAGGCCTCCATGTTGCGGGTGCGGGCGTTCTGCGACAGGTTGCCGTGGAGCTCGACCGACGGGACGCCGGACTTGTTGAGCTGGCGGGCGAGTGCCTTGGCGCCGTACTTGGTCCGGGTGAAGACGACCGTCCGGCCCGGCGCGCTGGTCAGGTCGACCAGGACCGGCACGCGCTGCTCACGCGAGAGGTGCAGCACGTGGTGGTGCATCGTGGCGACCGGCGACTGCGCCGAGTCGGCCTCGTGGGTGACCGGGTTGCTCAGGAACCGCTTGACGAGGACGTCGATCGCCTTGTCGAGGGTGGCCGAGAACAGCAGGCGCTGGCCCGACTGCGGCGTCTTGTCCATGATCCGGCGCACGCCGGGCAGGAAGCCGAGGTCGGCCATGTGGTCGGCCTCGTCGAGCACGGTGATCTCGACGGCCGAGAGGTCGGCGTACCCCTGGCCCATCAGGTCCTCGAGGCGGCCCGGGCAGGCGATGACGACGTCGACGCCCTTCTTGAGCGCGGTGACCTGCGGGTTCTGGCCGACGCCACCGTAGACGACGACGGACGACAGGCCGGCGGCCTTCGCCAGCGGGGCCAGGGCGGCGTGGATCTGGCCGACCAGCTCGCGGGTCGGGGCCAGGATGAGGGCGCGCGGCTTGCGCGGCATCGCCGGCAGCTTGGACGCGTCGAGGCGGGCGACCAGGGGGAGCAGGAAGCCGTACGTCTTGCCGGAGCCGGTGCGGCCACGGCCGAGGACGTCGCGGCCGGCGAGGCTGTCGGGCAGCGTCGCGGCCTGGATCGGAGTGGGAGTGGAGATGCCCTGCTGCTCGAGGATCTGGACGAGCGAGGACGGAACGCCGAGGTCGGCGAAGGTCATGTGACTGCTTTCGGTTGGCGTCTCGCCACCGTGAGCCGCGGGCCTGGAAGTGCAGGTGTGGTGCGGCGTACGTGCCTCAGAAGTGAGGGAGGATCCCGAAGGACCTGCGCCCGGGGCAAGACCGGCCGGGCGTCTGAGGTGTCAACGCTAGTGGGACGGGTGGTGTTCCCGCGAATCCATTGCCGTGTGAGTCGGGACTCAGGCGCTGGCGCGCCGCACGAGCGTCGGCGGGATGATCATCCGCATCGGGCGGCTCGAGGCAGGGTCGTCGACGCGCTCGAGGAGCAGCCGCGTCGCGCGCTCGGCCATCTCGGCGACCGGCTGCCGGACCGTCGTGAGGGCCGGCGACGTGCGCTCGGCGACGCCGAGGTCGTCGAAGCCGACGACTGCGATGTCGTCGGGCACCCGTCGGCCGAGCTCGGCCAGGACCCGCAGGGCACCGGCGGCCATCAGGTCCGACGCGACGACGAGCCCGTCGAGGTCGGGGTGGCGCTGCATCAGCGCGCGTGCGGCCGCCTCGCCGCTGGCCTCGGTGAAGTCGCCGTGCTCGACGGCGTCGGCGGGAAGGCCGGCGGCGGCCATCGCCTTGCGCCAGCCGTCGAGACGGTCCTCTGCGGCCGTCATGTCGGCAGGTCCGGCGATCGTGCCGATGCGAGTGCAGCCGCGCGCGATGAGCAGCTCGGTCGCCTCGCGCTCCCCCGCGACGTTGTCGACGTCGACGTAGGCCACCCGGTCGCCTCCGGTCCACGGCCGGCCCCCGAACACGCAGGGCAGGCCGATGTCGGCGAGGTGCTCGGCGAGGCGGTCGTCGCGGTGGTGGGAGGTGACCAGGGCCCCGTCGACGTGGCGGTTCGTGAGGTAGCGCAGCGTGCGAGCCGTCGACGCCCCCGGGCGCGCGAGGAGCAGCACCAGCTGGATGTCGCGCTCGGCGAGCACCCGGTTGACGCCGCGCAGCGTGCCGGCGAAGAAGGGGTCGGAGAAGACCCGGTCGTCGGGCTCGGGCACGACGACGGCGATCGAGTCGGTACGCCGCGTGACGAGGCTGCGGGCCGCCGGGTTGGGCACGTAGCCCAGGGTGCGCACGGCCGTGTCGACGGCCGACTGTGCGCGCGCGCTCACCCGCTGCCCCCCGTTGATCGCCCGCGACGCCGTGGCCCGCGAGACGCCGGCGACCCGGGCCACCTCGTCGAGGGTCGGCTGACCCGCGCTGGCAGGGGTCCGCGAGCTCGTCACGCGCGCCACGCTAGTCCGTCGTGTCGTCAGGCGCTGGCAGGCTCCCGGTGCGGGCGAGCTCGGCGTACCAGTGGGCGCTCGACTTCGGCGTCCGACGCTGGGTGGCGTAGTCGACGTGGACGAGGCCGAACCGCTTGGCGTAGCCGAAGGCCCACTCGAAGTTGTCGTAGAACGACCACTGGAAGAACCCGCGCACGTCGACGCCCTCCTCGATCGCCCGGTGCACCGCGCGGAGGTAGGAGTCGAGGAACGCGATGCGGTCGGGGTCGTGCACGCGCCCGTCGTCGCCGACCCGGTCGTCGAAGGCCGCGCCGGTCTCGGTGAGGTAGATGGGCAGGTGCGGATAGTCGTCGTGGAGCCGGCGCAGCAGCCGGTGCAGGCCCTCGGGCTGGATCTCCCATCCCATGGCGGTGAGCGGCAGGCCGCGGCTCGGGAAGGTGACGTGCTCCGAGCCCGGGAAGGGCGACAGCGCGACGCGGTCGGGGTGGTCGGCGCCGATCCCGACGACGTCGGTTCGCGGGTGACCCGAGACCTCGTTGCCGTGGTAGTAGTTCACGCCCAGCACGTCGATCGGCGCCGAGATGGTGTCGAGGTCGCCGTCGCGCACCACGTCGCGCCAGGGCCGGTCCTGCCAGGTCAGGCCGGCGGTGTCCTCGAGCACGTCGGCGGGGTAGGAGCCGCGGAAGATCGGGTCGAGGAAGAACCGGTTGTGCAGGCCGTCGATGCGCCGTGCGGCGTCGACGTCGGCCGGGTCGGCGGGATCGCTCGGGTCCGGCACGGTGAGGTTGAGGCTGAGGCCGAGCCGGTCGGCGCCACGGCTGCGCAGCTCCTGGGTCGCGAGGCCGTGGGCGAGCAGCAGGTGGTGGCCCGCGACCAGGCCGGCCGCCCCTTCCTGGCGCCCCGGGGCGTGGTGGCCCGCGGAGTAGCCGAGGAACGCCGAGCACCACGGCTCGTTGAGCGTCGTCCACGTCGGCACCCGGTCGCCGAGCGCCTCGTGCACCGAGACGGCGTACTCCACGAAGCGGTGGGCGGTGTCGCGGCTGGTCCAGCCGCCGGCGTCCTCGAGGGCCTGCGGCAGGTCCCAGTGGTAGAGCGTCAGCCACGGCGCGATCCCGTGGGAGAGCAGCTCGTCGACGAGGCGGTCGTAGAACGCGAGCCCGGCGGCGTTGACCGGCCCGCCGTCGGGGCGCACCCGCGGCCACGCCACCGAGAAGCGGTACGACGTCGCGCCGAGGTCGGCGAGCAGCGCCACGTCGGCGGGCATGCGGTGGTAGTGCTCGCAGGCCACGTCGCCGGTGTCGCCGTTGAGCACGGCACCGGGGGTGTGGGAGAAGGTGTCCCAGATGGACGGCGTGCGTCCGTCCTCGGCGACGGCCCCCTCGATCTGGTAGGACGCGGTCGCCATCCCCCACACGAAGTCGTGCGGGAACCGGGCTGTGGTGGCCGGGCTGGTGCCGGTCGTGGTCTGCAGGGTCATCCCTTGACTGCTCCTTGCATGATGCCGGCGACCATCTGGCGGCCGGTGAGGACGAAGAGGACCAGCAGCGGGATCGTCGACAGCGTGGCGCCGGCGAGGACGAGGCTGTAGTCGACGTAGTAGCCGCTCTGCAGCTGCTGGAGGGCGATCTGGACCGTCGGGTTGCTGGCGGGCAGCACGATCAGAGGCCAGAAGAAGTCGGTCCACGTGGCCATGAAGGTGAACAGCCACAGGATCCCGGCGGCCGGACGCGCCGCCGGCACGGCGACGGTCCAGAAGGTGCGGAAGAGCGAGCACCCGTCGACCCGCGCCGCGTCGATCAGCTCGTCGGGCAGCGCGTCGAGGAGGTACTGCCGCATGAAGAAGACACCGAACGCGGTCACCAGACCCGGCACGATCAACGCCCATAGCGAGCCGACCCAGCCGAGCTTCGCCATCACGATGAAGAGCGGGATGACGCCGAGCTGGGTGGGCACGGCCAGGGTCGCGACGACGAAGACGAGCAGCGGGGTGCGACCGCGGAAGGTGAGCTTGGCGAACGCGAACCCGGCGAGGGTGGAGAAGAAGACGACCGACGTCGCGACGGTGCCGGAGACGATGAGGCTGTTGCCGAGCGCCTTCCAGAACGGTACGGCGTCGACCGCACGCTGGGCGTTCTCCCAGAAGTGGCCGCCGGGGAGCAGCGGCGGCACCCGCTTGGTCAGCACCTCGCGACTGTGGGAGCCGACGAGGAAGGACCAGTAGAGCGGCGCGCACGAGCCGAGCACGAAAGCGGTCAGCAGGCCGTAGACGAAGAAGCCGGGTCGACGGTTCATCGGCGTGCTCCCTTCGGGGATCCGGGCCGTCGGTGGACGCCCTTCAGCGACCCGGCCCGTCGGCTGACGAGCAGGTTGACGAGCGCGAAGACGATGATGATGAGGAACAGCAGCCACGCCACCGCCGAGGCCATGCCGAGGTCACGGACCCGCCAGCCGAGCTCCCAGAGGTACATCGTGAGCGTCTGGTACTGCCGGTCCGAGCCGCCGAGGCCCTGGGTGTCGAAGAGCCGCGGCTCGGCGAAGATCTGCAGGCCGCCGATGGTGGAGGTGATGACCACGAAGATCACGGTCGGCCGGATCATCGGCACGGTGATCGAGGTGAACTGCCGGACCCGCCCGGCGCCGTCGAGGGCGGCCGACTCGTAGACGTCGCGCGGGATCGCCTGCATCGCGGCGAGCAGGATCAGGGCGTTGTAGCCGGTCCAGCGCCAGTTGACCATGGAGGCGATGGCGAGGTGGCTGGCGAGGGTGTCGACGTGCCAGCGGATCGGCTCGAGACCGATCCAGGTGATCACCTCGTTGGCCAGCCCGTAGCGGTCACCGAAGACGTTGCCGAAGATCAGCGCCACGGCCGCGGGCGCGACCACGAACGGCAGCAGCACGCTCATCCGCCACAGCGTCCGTGCCCGCAGCTGCGTGTCGAGCAGCCCCGCCAGCACCAGTGCGATGACCACCTGGGGGATGGAGGAGAGCAGGAAGATGCTGATCGTGTTGCGCAGCGCGTTCCAGAAGTAGCGGTCCTCCAGGACCCGGCGGTAGTTCTCGAGGCCGGTGAAGTCGCCCTGCCCGGACAGCAGGCCCCACTGGTGCACCGACACCCACGCCGTGTAGCCGAGCGGGAACATCCCGACCACGAGGAACAGCACGAAGAACGGCGAGACGAAGACGTAGGGCGAGACCTTGGCGTCGAGCATCGAGAGCCGCTGCCGCCACGCGGGTCGTCGTACGACGTCGCGCCGCGGCTGTCGTGGCCGGTCCCCGGTCGGGGACACCGAGGCACCGGTGTCCCCGACGGGCTTCACGGCAGTGGAACCTGCCTCCATCGCCGAGGCTCAGCCCAGCCGCTCGACGTCGGCGAGGAAGGAGTCCCAGGCCTCGTCGGCCGACTCCTTGCCCTCGTCGACGCGCTGGATGGCCTGCTGGAACGCCGTGTTGATGTCGGCGAACTTCGGCCCCTTGTGGGCGATGAAGGGCACTGCCTCGGCGCGGTCGGCCAGGATCTGGCCCGTGGGGGCGCCGTTGAAGAACTCGTTGGTCGACTCGGTCAGCGCCGGGTCCTCCAGGGCGTCGACCTGGCTCGGGAACGTGCCCTTGGCCTCGAACGCCTTGATCTGCTGCTCCGGAGCGGTCAGCCACTTGGCCAGCTCCTTGGCCTCCTCCACGTTGTCGCCCTGCGCCGGGACGGTGAGGTAGGACCCGCCCCAGTTGCCGCCGCCGCCGGGGAAGACGTTGGCGATGTCCCAGCCCTCGACGCCGTCGGCGTTGCCCTCGATGACGCCGAGCATCCAGCCCGGGCAGGCCATCGTGGCGAAGCCGTCGTCCTGGAAGGAGGCGGTCCAGTCCTCGCTCCACTGCACGAGGTTGGTGGACAGTCCCTCCTCGGACAGCGAGGTCACGGTGTCGAAGACCTCCTTGACCTCCGGGTTGTCGGCAGCGATGACGGTGTTGTCCTCGTCCTCGAAGGAGTACTCGACCTGGTTGATCATGGCCTGCGCGGTCGCGCCGGAGGAGTCGTACCAGGCGACGTCGGGCACCTTCTTCACGAACTGGCGACCGGCCTCGAAGTACTCGTCCCACGTGCCGAACATCTCCGCGACCTTCTCGCGGTCGGTCGGCATGCCGGCCTTCTCGAAGAGGTCGGCGCGATAGCAGATGCCCTCCGGGCCGATGTCGGTGCCGTAGCCGATCAGCGCGCCGTCGGGCGTCGTCGCAGCCTCGGTCTTCCAGTCGAGCCAACGACCCTCGACCTCGGGGTCGGAGAGGTCGGTGAAGGCGTCGGACTGCTCCATGAGCGCGGCCCACCAGTCGACCTCGATCGCCTCGATGTCGGAGAGGCCCGAGCCGGCGGCGAGCTTGGTGTAGAGGTTGTCCTGGTGCTCGTTGGCCGTGCCGGCCTTCTTCTGCTCGACGACGACGTCGTCCTGCATCGCGTTGTACTCCTCGATGAGCTCCTCGTAGCCGAACTCGTTGAAGGTCGCGACGGTGAGCTTGGTCTTGCCGTCCGCGGTCGTGCCGCCGTCGTCGCCACCACCGCACGCGGCCGCGGTCGTCGCGAGGGTGAGCGCCATCAGCGCGCTCGAGGCGAGTCGGACTCGCCGGGTCTTTGTCTGCACCACTGCACTCCTGCCGTCCTGCGGGGCGCCGGGCTGGTTGCCCGACCGGGAGGTGGACGGTGAGCGTTGTGAGAGCGCTTCCACTTCCGTCCAGCAGCAACTATGACCACCATCACACACACCTGTCAACGGTCGGCTCGCAGCTCGTCCCCGAAATGTGGGAGCGCTTCCATCACGAGGCCCACCCGCCCCGCCCGGATACCTGAGGACGATCTGGTAGGTGGATCGGCCGGATCACCTACCAGGACGTCCTCAGATACCCCGCCAGGTGGGGCCTTCAGGACCACCGGAGGACACCGTCGTCGAGCCGGGCGCGACGGATCGTCCGCGCGTCGTGGAGGTAGCTCTGCCTGAGCGTCCAGGGGGCGCGGGTGCCCTGCCGCGGCAGGGTGTGGACCACGCGCTGGACGTAGCCGGCGTCGAAGTCCATCAGCGGTACCTCCTCGACGTCCGGGTCGCGCACCGGGACGACCGAGCGGGTGCCGGTGGCCCGCAGCCGCTGCAGCAGCCGGACGACGTACTCCCCGACGAGGTCGGCCTTGAGCGTCCACGATGCGTTGGTGTAGCCGATGGTGAAGGCGAAGTTGGGCACGCCCGACAGCATCATCGCGCGGTAGGCCATGGTCCGGCTCGGCTCGACCCGCTCGCCGTCGACGCGCAGCTCGGCGCCGCCGAACACCTGCACGTTGAGGCCGGTCGCGGTGACGACGACGTCCGCCTCGAGCCGCTCCCCCGACTCGAGCTCGAGACCGGTCTCGGTGAAGGTGGCGATGCGGCCGGTGACCACGTCGGCGCGGCCTTCGTTGATGGCCCGGAACAGGTCGCCGTCGGGCACCAGGCACATCCGCTGGTCCCACGGGTCGTAGGTCGGCCTGAAGTGGGTGTCGACGGCGTAGCCGGGCGGGAGCTGGGCGACGTTGGTCCGACGGACGAACCGCCGCACGAGGTCCGGGCGACGCCGGCTGACGCGGTAGAGCGCGGACTGCAGCGCGATGTTCTTCCATCGCGTCGCGACGTAGGACCGCTCCTCCCCGACCAGCCTGGTCAACCGGCTCTTCACCGCGTCCTTCGCCGGCACCGAGAGGATGTACGTCGGCGAGCGCTGCAGCATCGTGACGTGCGCGGCGCCGGTGCGGGCGAGGGCCGGGACGAGGGTCACGGCGGTGGCTCCCGAGCCGATGACGAGGATCCGCTTGCCCGTGGGATCGAGGTCGTCGGGCCAGTGCTGCGGGTGGACGACCTGGCCGCCGAAGCGCTCCTGGCCGTCGAAGTGCGGCGTGTAGCCGGCGTCGTAGTCGTAGTAGCCGCTGCACGCCCACAGGAAGTCGGCGGTCATCGTGCGTTGCTCGCCGTCGACCTCCGCGGTCACCGTCCACCGGGCGGTGGGCGAGTCCCAGTCGGCGGAGACGACGCGGTGGCCGTAGCGGACGTGCCGGTCGACGCCGTACTCGCGGGCGGTGTCGCGCAGGTAGTCGAGGATCGAGGCGCCGTCGGCGAGCGCGGTGTCACCGCGCCACGGCCGGAACCGGTAGCCCAGGGTGTGCATGTCGGAGTCGGAGCGCACGCCCGGGTAGCGGAACAGGTCCCAGGTGCCGCCGCTGACCTCGCGCCGCTCCAGGACGGCGTACGACGTCCCCGGCAGGTCCTTGGCGAGGTGGGCCGCCGCGCCGATGCCCGACAGGCCCGCCCCGATGATCAGCACGTCCACGTGCTCGGAGGTCGTCACGGCTCGAGCCTAGGTGCGCGCGTGCAGCTCGACGAAGCGCCCGAGCAGCCGCACCGGCTCGGTCACCATCGCCTCGCGGGCGGCGGCCTTGAGGTGCTCCTGCTCGTGGGGTTCGTAGTAGCCGTGGGCGCTGTAGGCGTCGATCCGGTCGCAGATCGCGACGGCGTCGAGCTCGGGGTGGAACTGGGTGGCGTAGACGTTGCGGCCGATCCGGAAGGCGTGGACCGGGCAGGTGTCGGTCGAGGCCAGCAGCACCGCCCCCTCGGGCAGCCGGGCGATGGCCTCCTTGTGGCCGAGGTAGGCCGTGAACTCCGTTGGCAGCGCACCGAACAGCGGGTCGGAACGACCCTCCTCCGTGAGGCGCACCGTCAGGGCGCCGATCGGCTCCCCGAAGGTCCGGTCGACGACCCCTTCCCGCAGGGTGCCGAGCACCCCGATGCCGTAGCAGGCGCCCAGGAACGGGAAGTCCGCCTCGACCGCCCGCACGGCGAGGTCGTGCAGCTCGGCCTCCGCGCGGCGCTGCGCCGGCGACTTCGCATCCTCGGGGTCGGACATGTTGAAGGGCCCGCCGCCCAGGATGACCCCGGACCAGTCGGCGAGGTCGACCTCGCCGAGCGG
Organism: Nocardioides sp.; assembly: GCA_035458105.1. Classification (GTDB taxonomy): domain Bacteria; phylum Actinomycetota; class Actinomycetes; order Propionibacteriales; family Nocardioidaceae; genus Nocardioides. The sequence continues at coordinate 14,836 of DATIAJ010000172.1, forward strand.
TGCTGCCTCGAGGCGCACCCGCACCAGCTCGTCGGGCCGCAGGCCGCAGCCGGCCAGCACGGCGTCGTACTCCTGCTGGGCGACGTCGTCCTCCGCGCGGGTGCCGAGGAAGAGGAAGGGCCTCACGGCTGGACTGCCGCCCCGCTCGCGAGGAGGCCGTCGACGTCCTCGATGCCCCAGGCCGTGAGGGCCTCGCGGGTGTGCTCGCCCGGCAGCGCGGGACCGCTGCGGATCGAGGACGCGGTCCGCGAGAAGCGCGGCGCCGGCGCCGGCTGGGTGACGCCGTCGTGCTCGACGAAGGTGCCCCGCGCGGCGAGGTGCGGGTGGGCGGGCGCCTCGGCGAGGGGTACGACGGGCGCGACGCAGGCGTCCGTGCCGTCGAAGACCTCGGCCCACTCGGCCTGCGTCCGCTCCTTGAAGCGCCGGATCAGGGCGCCGCGGATGGTGGCGTGGCTGGCCGGGTCGTCGCGATCGGGCAGCTCGACGCCGATGCGCTCGACGAGCGCGGCCCAGAACTGCGGCTCGAGCGCCGCCACGCTCACGTGCCTGCCGTCGGCGGTCTCGTAGACGTCGTACCAGGGGGTGCCGCCGTCGAGCAGGCCCGAGCGCCGCCGGCCGGTGGCGAGTCCCGTCGCGGCGAAGGTGGACGCCATGGCGTTGAGGTGGGCCGTGCCGTCGACGATCGCGGCGTCGACCACCTGCCCGCGGCCACTCGCCCGGGCCTCGAGCAGCGCGGCGAGGATCCCGATGACGAGGTAGGTGGAGCCGCCGCCGAAGTCGCCGAGCAGGTTGCTCGGGAAGTGCGGCCGGTCGCGGTCCTGGCCGAGGCCGTGGAGGGCGCCCGTGATCGCGATGTAGTTCATGTCGTGGCCCGCCGCCTGGCTCCACGGCCCGTCCTGCCCCCAGCCGGTCATCCGCCCGATGACCAGCCGCTCGTTGCGGGCGTGGCACGCATCGGGCCCGAGGCCGAGGCGCTCCATCGCCCCCGGCCGCATCCCCTCGACGAGCACGTCGGCCCCCTCGACGAGGTCGAGCACGACCTCGATCGCCTCGGGCCGCTTGAGGTCCAGCGCGACGCTCGGGCGACCGCGGTTGAGCACGTCCTTCCGCCCCATGCCGAACATCCCGCCGCCCGGCCGGTCGATCCGCAGCACGTCCGCGCCGAGGTCGGCCAGCAGCATGCACGCGTGGGGCCCCGGCCCGATGCCGGCGACCTCCACCACCCGGACGCCTCGCAGCGGCCCGGTCCCCTGCCCCAGCTCGTACGTCATGCGCCTGATCATGACACCGGCGCTGTCAGGGTCGCGACGGTCGTCTCGTGGGGGCGTCGGGCTTGCCGGTGTCCCCGCTCGAGCGGGGACTCCGACTCCTGGAGGCCGTTGCAACCCCCTCCAGGAGTCGGTCTCCCCGCTCGAGCGGGGACTCCGACGGCAAGGACGCA
>DATIAJ010000173.1:0-3628 GCA_035458105.1 Nocardioides sp.
CCCGAGGCGGCGGCCTCGGCCTCGGCGACGGCCACGACGGCCGGCGCGAGCATGTCCTCGACCTCGCTCATGCTCAGCGGCACGGGCTGGTGGCTGTGGCCGACGAAGCCGGTGACCGACGGCGTGTGGCGCACGGCGGACCAGGACTCGTCGGTGAGGTCCATGCGGACCAGGACGTAGCCGGGGAGGACGGTGCGGGTGACCATCTTGCGCTGGCCGTTCTTGATCTCCGCGACCTCTTCGGTGGGGACCACGATCTCGTGGATGTAGTCCTCCATGTTGAGGGAGATGATGCGGTTCTCGAGGTTGTGCTTGACCCGCTTCTCCATGCCGGAGTAGGTGTGCACGACGAACCAGTCGCCCGGCTTGGCCCACAGCTCGCGGCGGAAGGCCTCGAGAGGGTCGTTCTCCTCGGCAACCGCGGCGGCCTCGTCGCCCTCGGTGTCGGTGGTCTCGTCGGCCGAGACCTCGGCGGCGTTGTCACCGGCCTCGTCGGTCACGTCCTCGGTGTCCTCGACGACGTCGGCGTCGGCGTCCTCGGGGGTCACCTCGTCGACGGACTCGACCTGGTCGTCGACCTGGTCCACGTCATGGTTGTCAGACACGTCTTCACTCCGTAGTTCGTAGCTGGGGGCGGGGAACCGTCTCCCCCGTCGTCACTGGGCGCTGCTGCCCGTGAAGATCTCGAAGACCAGCTTTCCGAAAGCCAGGTCGAGGACCGTCACGAGAGCCATCACCACGACGACGAAGACCAGCACGACGAAGAAGTAGGTGATCAGCTGCTGCTGGGTGGGCCACACCACCTTGCGGAGCTCGGCCACCACCTGGCGCAGGAACGTGGCGGGGCTGGTGCGCCCACGGTCGTCGCCGCGCGAGTCGCGCCGGTCCTGAACCGCGTTGCCGTCAGCCACGTCATCCACCTTCTCGTTGTTGCTGTGCAGTGTTCCTCGCAGGGCACGAGGGACTTGAACCCCCAACCTTCGGTTTTGGAGACCGATGCTCTGCCAGTTGAGCTAGTGCCCTCCGGCGGTCTCGTCCCCATCGCTGGGGGCATGCCGAAGCATGTGGCGAAACCACCAATCCGGAAGCATACGGGGCGGGCCCAGTCCCAGTCGAACCGAGGCACCCCACCGGCCGGCGAGACGCCCACGGCGTCCCCCTACGATGCCTGCATGGCAGCAGCGGGGGCGAGGCCGGCGGAGGGTGCTGGGCCGCGCCGCGAGGTGTCCCGGCTGCCGAAGGCGCACCTCCACCTCCACTTCACCGGGTCGATGCGCCACGAGACGCTGCTCGAGCTGGCCGAGCGCGACGGCATCGCCCTGCCCGACTCCCTGGTCGAGGACTGGCCGCCGCAGCTGAGCGCGGCCGACGAGAAGGGCTGGTTCCGCTTCCAGCGCCTCTACGACGTGGCGCGCTCGGTGCTGCGCACGCCTGACGACGTACGCCGCCTGGTGCTCGAGGCCGCCGAGGACGACGTGCGCGACGGGAGCCGCTGGCTGGAGATCCAGGTCGACCCCAGCGGGTACGCCGCCCGTTTCGGCGGCATCACGGCCTTCACCGACCTCGTCCTGGACTGCGTGCGTGACGCCTCGGAGCGCACCGGGCTCGGCATGGCGGTGGTGGTCGCGGCCAACCGCACCCGCCACCCCCTCGACGCCCGCACGCTGGCGCGCCTGGCCGGCCAGTACGCCGGCCGGGGCGTGGTGGGTTTCGGGCTGTCCAACGACGAGCGTCGCGGGCGCACGGAGGACTTCGAGGGGGCGTTCCGGATCGCCGAACGCGCCGGACTGCTGCTCGTGCCGCACGGCGGCGAGCTGCGCGGGCCCGACCACGTGCGGCAGTGCCTCGACCGCCTCGGCGCCCACCGCCTCGGGCACGGCGTACGCAGCGTCGAGGACCCCGAGCTCCTCGACCGGGTCGTCCAGGACGGGGTCGCGCTCGAGGTCTGCCCGGTGTCCAACGTCTCGCTCGGCGTCTACAGCGACCTCACGTCGGTGCCACTGCCGCAGCTGCTGGCTGCGGGCGCCACGGTCGCGCTGGGTGCCGACGACCCGCTGCTCTTCGGCTCCCGGCTCGCCGGCCAGTACGCCACGATGCGCGCCGCGCACGACCTCGACGACGCCACGCTCGCCCGGCTGGCGGAGATGTCGTTCGAGGCCTCGCAGGCGCCGTCGGACGTCCTGGCAGCGGCGAAGCGGGACATCGCCGCCTGGCTCGCCTGACACCGCGGTATCTAGGGACGACCTCGGTGGCGATCCGGCCGATCCACCTACCAGAACGTCCCTAGATACCCAGGGCGGGCGTCAGAGGGAGCAGCCGACCGTCACGGGCTCGTTGACGAGTGTCACGCCGAAGCGCTCGCGCACGCCGTCTCGCACCTCGCGGGCCAGGGTGAGCAGCTCGTCGGTGGTGGCGCCACCGCGGTTGGTGAGGGCGAGCGTGTGCTTGGTCGACAGGCGCACCCGCTCCCCCGCCGCCGCGCTGGCGTAGCCCTTGCCGAAGCCGGCGTGCTCGATGAGCCACGCGGCGCTGGACTTCACCGTGCCGTCGGGCTGCTCCCACCGGGGGGCGCCGTCGGGCAGCGTGGCGGCCTGCTCGGGGGTGAGGAACGGGTTGGTGAAGAACGATCCTGCGCTCCAGGTGTCGTGGTCGTCGGCGTCGAGGACCATCCCCTTGCCGCTCCGCAGGGCGAGCACCGCGTCACGCACCGCTGCGAGTGGGGCCCGCTGCCCGGTCTCGATGCCGAGGTGCCGCGCCAGCTCGGCGTAGTGCACGGGTGCGGCGAGGCTGCCCATCCGGAACTGGAAGGTGACGTCGAGGACGACGTGGCGGCCGGGGTCGGCCTTGAAACGGCTGGAGCGGTAGCCGAACTGGCACTCGCTCGCCGCGAAGCTCCGCACGCCTCGCAGGACGCGGTCCCAGACCCGGACCCGGGCGATGGTCTGGGAGACCTCCTGGCCGTAGGCGCCGACGTTCTGGATCGGCGTGGCGCCGACCGAGCCGGGGATGCCCGAGAGCGCCTCGATGCCGAACCAGCCGCGCTCGACGGCGTACGCGACCAGGTCGTCCCACGACTCCCCCGCGGCGACGGTCACCGTGGCGCCGGAGCAGGACGGGTCCCCGGAGTCGTCGACATCGGCGACGATGCCTCGGGTCGCGACGTGCAGGACCGTGCCGGGGAAGCCCTCGTCAGCGACGACGAGGTTGGAGCCTCCGCCGAGGACGAGGACGCGCTCGCGGCGCGAGTCGGCCGCCCCGACTGCGTCGACCACCTCCTCTTCCGAGGTGGCCTCGACCCAGGAACCCGCAGGACCACCGAGCCGCAGCGTGGTGTGGTCGCGGAGGTCAGGCACGGACGGTGGCCTCGCGCACCACGGCCTTGGGCATGCCGAGCACCTTCGTGCCCTCGCACGTCACCTCGAGCGTGATCGTGACCAGGCCGTCAGCCACGGACTTCACGGTGCCGCCGACGACGACCTCCGCGCCACCCTCGGCGGGTACGACGACGGGGCTGGTGAACTTCGCCCCGAGGTCGACGACCTCGGCACCGCCGGTCCACTCGGCGACCGCGCGGCCGACGAGCGCGAGGGTGTACATGCCGTGGGCGATCACGCCGGGGAGGCCGACG
>DATIAJ010000174.1:0-2931 GCA_035458105.1 Nocardioides sp.
AGGAGCTTCCATGACCTCGACGACCGCGACGCAGTCATCCCGTCACAAGGTCGTCGTGATCGGGTCCGGCTTCGGCGGCCTCTTCGGCACCAAGGCGCTGCGGAAGTCAGACGTCGACGTCACCGTCATCGCGAAGACCACCCACCACCTCTTCCAGCCGCTGCTCTACCAGGTGGCGACCGGCATCCTGTCCGAGGGCGAGATCGCCCCGCCCACCCGCGAGGTGCTGAGCAGCCAGGACAACGCGAAGGTCATCCTCGGTGAGGTCACCGACATCGACCTCACCGCCAAGACGGTCACCTCGCAGGTGCTGGGCCGCGACACCGTGACGTCGTACGACTCGCTGCTGGTCGCCGCCGGCGCCAGCCAGTCCTACTTCGGCAACGACCACTTCGCCGAGTTCGCCCCCGGCATGAAGAGCATCGACGACGCCCTCGAGCTGCGCGGCCGGATCTTCGGCGCCTTCGAGATGGCCGAGCTCGGGGCCACCCGCGGTGACGACGTCGACCACCTGCTCACCTTCGTCGTCGTCGGCGCCGGCCCCACGGGCGTGGAGATGGCCGGCCAGATCGCCGAGCTGGCGCACCGCACGCTCCGCAAGGACTTCCGCGCGATCAACACCCGCACGGCGCGCATCGTGCTGATCGACGCCGCCGGACAGGTGCTGCCGCCCTTCGGCAGCAAGCTCGGCGAGAAGACCAAGAGCGAGCTGGAGAAGCTCGGGGTCGAGGTGATGCTCGGCGCGATGGTGACCGACGTCGACGAGCGCGGCCTCGACGTGAAGTTCAAGGACGGCCGGGTCGAGCGGATCAACTCCGTCGCCAAGATCTGGGCCGCCGGCGTGCAGGCCAACCCGCTCGGCAAGACGCTCTCGGAGCAGACCGGCGCCCCGCTCGACCGTGCCGGCCGCATCGCGGTCAACCCCGACCTCACGCTCCCCGGCCACCCCGAGGTCTTCGTCGTCGGCGACATGATCGCCCTCGACAACCTCCCCGGTGTCGCGCAGGTCGCGATCCAGGGCGCCAAGTACGCCGCCAAGGAGATCGACAACCGGCTCGAGGGCAAGGCGCCGCAGCCGCCGTTCAAGTACTTCGACAAGGGCTCGATGGCCATCATCAGCCGCTTCCGCGCGGTCGCGATGGTCGGCAAGCTCCGGCTGACCGGCATCGTGGCGTGGCTCATGTGGCTCGGCGTCCACCTCGTCTACCTCACCGGCTTCAAGAACCAGGTCTCCGCGCTGATGCGGTGGGCGATCACGTTCGTCAGCAACAACCGCTCCGAGCGCACCACGACCGAGCAGCAGATCTTCGCCCGCGCGGCGCTCGCCCGGCTCCGGCGCGGGGCGGCCGACCTGGTCTCCGACCCGGGGATCTATGACGCCACCCGCGCGATGATGGAGGAGACGCGGCGCCAGGAGCTCGAGGCGGCCGCGGCCCACGAGGCCGAGCTCACCGACTCCGGCGTGCGCGGCGTGCCCGCCGATCGCGTCGGCGGCGCCTGAGCCTGGATCCAGGCGCAGCCCAGCGGCGTACGCCGTCCCCGTCAGCGCGCGGTGGCCTCGGCCGGCGCGCTGCGACGGAGGTCGTGACCGGTCGCGCGCGCCGCGACCCGGAAGGCGATGATCGCGATAGCGGCCCCGGCCAGGTCGTCGGCGATGTAGTGCCAGCCGAAGTAGAGGGTCGCCACGACGGTGAGCGCGAAGTTGACCCAGAAGACGGTGCGGATCGCCCGGCTCCGGACGGTCGCGTGGGCCATCAGCGCCCACAGCAGGGCGATGGCGGTGTGCAGGCTCGCGAAGCCGGCGACGCCCTGGTAGTCGCCCTCGCCCCACAGGAACCCGTGGCGTGAGTAGACCAGGGAGTCCATCAGGTCGGACGTGGCGTTGGGCGTCAGGTCGCTGGCCAGCCAGGGGTACATGATCCCCGGGCCGAGCGTCGGCAGCAGGTAGTAGGACACCGTGCCGAGCGTCCACGCGATGCCCTGGGCGGTGACGAACCACCAGCCGTGGGCGATGTTGCGCGACCAGACCAGCCAGACGGTCACCAGGATCGCCACGAGGGGGATGTAGGCGAGGTAGACGGCGGAGAGCAGGTGCGCCGCCAGCCCGGTGCCGAAGATGTCCTGGGTGAGGGTCGAAGGGTCGTGGCCGAGCAGGAGGAGGCGGTCCAGCACCCGCAGCTCGCTGTCGTACTTCACCTCGCGCACCAACGGCAGCAGGGACTTCAGGTTGCGGTAGGCGACGTAGACGACGTAGAAGCCCGAGATGCCGACGACCACGAGCTGGAGGCGGGCGCGGGTCCAGTGCGTACGCAGCCGGTGCCGGGCTGCGGCGACGGTGCGGGCCGGGTCGAAGCGGCCCTCCCAGAGGGCGCGCGGGACGAGGTCGAGCACGATCGCCGTCGCGCAGAGCACCGGGAGGCGCACCCACGACGGCCCCAGGAAGCTGCCCTCCGGGTCGGCGACGGGCCGGTCCAGCATCCAGCTCGCGACGAAGGTGACGGCTCCGATGAGTGCGGCGTTGGCCACGAGGAACCCGTAGGGGCGACGCTCCGTCGTCTGGCTCCCGGTCGGTGCGTCGAGGACGGCGGCAGAGGGCGCGGACATGTGACTCCGGTCGTGCTCGGGCGGGCGTTTGCTCCCCATTCTCCCGGAGTTGGCCAAACCTTCCCAGCTCGCGCGCGTGTGATGTCGACCGGACACGTGGCGGCGACAGTGGAGCCTGCGGCCCGTAGGTGCGGCCGGGCGCTCCACTGTCGACCGGCTCGACGCTGCGACCGGCGACCGGTAGGCCTGAAGACCTTCGGGTGATGGGTGACAGATCTAGTTCGGTTGATCGGTGACACTGGTTTTCACTGTAGATCGGCGTTGTGGTGCTGTGGACCGCTTGACCCTCACCTCCCCGGTGCTCTCGCGTTTCTGGGTGCGTAGGAG
>DATIAJ010000175.1:0-11353 GCA_035458105.1 Nocardioides sp.
CCCGGCGAGCTCGTCATCGTCACCGGCATGACCGGTGCCGGCCGCAGCACCGCGGCGAAGGAGCTGGAGGACCTCGGCTACTTCGTCGTCGACAACCTGCCGCCGACGTTGGTGCGCGACGTCGTGCGGCTCGTCGACGACAGCCGCGGCATCCACCAGCCGATCGCCGTCGTGGTCGACGTACGGTCCGGCTCGTTCTTCGACTCCCTGCAGGCCAACCGTCACCAGCCGGTGACCGGCCGTCCGACGACGCTGCTGTTCCTCGAGGCCACCGACGACGTGCTGGTGCGTCGCCAGGAGGCGGCGCGTCGGCCGCACCCGCTGCAGGGTGGCGGCCGGCTCCTCCACGGCCTGCAGCGCGAGCGCGGTGTGATGGCCGACATCCGCGGCGACGCCGACGTGCTGCTCGACACCTCCAACTTCAACGTGCACGAGCTGCAGGACCGCATCGCCGAGCTGTTCGGCACGGCCGCCTCGACGCGGCTCAAGGTCACGGTCATCAGCTTCGGCTTCAAGTACGGCATCCCGGTCGACGCCGACTGGGTCGCCGACATGCGCTTCCTGCCCAACCCGCACTGGGTCCCCGAGCTGCGCCCGCAGAACGGCCGCGACCCCGACGTGTCGGCGTACGTCCTCTCCCAGCCCGGTGCCGGACGGTTCCTCGAGCAGTACCTGCCCGTCCTGCGCACGGTCGCCGAGGGCTACCTCACCGAGGGCAAGCGGTTCATGCAGGTCGCCGTCGGCTGCACCGGCGGCAAGCACCGCAGCGTCGCCATGACCGAGGCGATCGCGGGGCTGCTCCGCGAGTCCGGCTACGACGTCAGCACCGCCCACCGCGACCTCGGAAGGGAGTGACGTGGCCCGCGACACCGCGCAGGCTGCGGTGGCCCTCGGCGGCGGGCACGGCCTGTTCGCCACCCTGTCGGCGCTGCGCCGGCTCCACGACGACCTCACGATCGACGACCTCACCGCCGTCGTGACCGTCGCCGACAACGGCGGCTCGTCGGGGCGCCTGCGCGGCGAGTTCGGCGTCCTGCCTCCCGGCGACCTGCGGATGGCGCTCGCCGCCCTGTGCGGTGACGACGAGTGGGGCCGCACCTGGGCCGACGTCCTGCAGCACCGGTTCGCCGGCCGCGGCGAGATGAACGGCCACGTCGTCGGCAACCTGCTGATCGTCGGGCTCTGGGAGCTCATGGGCGAGCCGGTGCGGGCGCTCGACTGGGTGGGGCGGCTGCTGGGCGCGCACGGGCGCGTGCTGCCGATGGCGACCACGCCGATGGACATCACGGCGCGGGTGCGCGGGGCCGAGGAGGCCGAGCCGGAGGCCGTCACCGTCGTGCGCGGCCAGGTCGAGGTGGCCACGACCGCCGGACGCATCGAGTCCGTCGCCCTCGTGCCCGAGGACCCCCAGGCCTGCCCCGAGGCGGTCGACGCCATCCTCGCCGCGGAGTGGGTCGTTCTCGGGCCTGGGTCGTGGTTCAGCTCGGTGATCCCGCACCTGATGGTGCCCGGGCTGCGCCGCGCGCTGGCCGACACCGCCGGCCGGCTCGTCGTGGTCCTCAACCTGGAGGCGCAGCCGGGGGAGACGACGGGCTTCGGTCCCGCCGACCACCTCGCCGCGCTGTTCGAGCACGCACCCGACCTCACCGTCCACGCGGTGCTGGTCGACACCTCGGCGCTGGCCGACGACCACGAGCGGCTGGAGAAGGACGTGGCCGGTCGAGGTGCCCGTCTGGTGGTCGCCGACATCGCCGTCCCGGGCGAGCCGCGCCATGACCCCGACCGGCTGGCGGAGGCGTTCCGGCTGATCGTCGACGAGGCCTGAGTCACGCCCAGGGGTGGGTCCCGCCCGAACTCGTCGAGGGTCGTTGACCCACGTGGCAGGATGCGCCCCATGGCTATGACGGCACAGGTGAAGGCAGAGCTCGCCTCCACCCAGATCACCAAGACCTGCTGCCGCAAGGCCGAGGTGGCCTCGATGCTCCGCTTCGCCGGCGGCCTGCACATCGTGAGCGGCCGCATCGTCGTGGAGGCCGAGCTCGACACGGGCGCGGCCGCCCGTCGCCTCCGCAAGGACATCTCCGAGGTCTACGGGCACTCGTCCGACGTGGTGATGGTCCAGGGCAACGGCATCCGCAAGGGCAGCCGCTACATCGTGCGCGTCACCAAGGACGGCGAGGCCCTCGCCCGCCAGACCGGCCTGCTCGACCAGCGCGGTCGCCCGGTGCGCGGCCTGCCGCCCGCCGTCGTCAGCGGTGGCGGCTGCGACGCCGTGGCGGCGTGGCGGGGTGCGTTCCTGGCCCACGGCTCGCTCACCGAGCCGGGCCGCTCGTCCTCCCTCGAGATCACCTGCCCCGGCCCCGAGGCCGCGCTGGCCATCGTCGGCGTCGCCCGCCGCCTCGGCATCTCCGCCAAGGCGCGCGAGGTGCGCGGCGTCGACCGTGTCGTGATCCGAGACGGCGACGCGATCGGCGCGCTCCTCACCCGGCTCGGCGCCCACGAGTCGCTCATGGCCTGGGAGGAGCGTCGGATGCGCCGCGAGGTGCGCGCCACTGCCAACCGGCTCGCCAACTTCGACGACGCCAACCTCCGTCGCTCGGCCCGCGCGGCCGTGGCCGCCGGCGCCCGCGTGGAGCGCGCCCTGGAGATCCTCGGGGAGGAGATCCCCGACCACCTCCGCCAGGCCGGTCACCTGCGCCTGGAGCACAAGCAGGCCTCCCTCGAGGAGCTCGGCCAGCTGCACGAGCCGGTCCTCACCAAGGACGCCATCGCCGGCCGGATCCGCCGGCTCCTGGCGATGGCCGACAAGCGCGCCGAGGAGCTCGGGATCCCCGACACCGAGTCGTCGCTGACCCCGGAGATGCTGGCCGAGGAGGCCTAGCTGTTCTGTCCACACAGGTTGGGCACGAGGTCGGCTGGCGACTTGCCGCCGAGTGCGGTGTGACCGCGGTGATGATTGTAGGTGTGGATCCAATCGTTGAAGAGCGCTGCTCGCTCGGCTTCTGAGGTGTAGGGCCGGGCGTAGGCCCACTCCTCGAGGGTGGTCCGGTTGAACCTCTCCACCTTGCCATTGGTCTGGGGCCGGTACGGGCGGGTGCGCTTGTGCTTGATCGACTCGCCCAGAGTCTGGCCGAACAGCTTCGAGCGATAGCAGGCGCCGTTGTCGGTCAGCACGCGTTGCACGGTGATCCCGACGGATTCGAAGTAGGCGTTGGCCCTAGTCCAGAACTCGGCGGCGGTCTCCTTCCGCTCGTCGGGCAGCAGCTCGCTGTAGGCCAGACGGGTGCAGTCGTCGACGGCGTTGTGGATGTACCAGTAACCGACCGGGTTGCTCTTGAGACGCTTGCCCTCGGCGCGGCCCAAGAAGCGCCAACCGCCGCCATCTGGGATCCGGCCGAGCTTCTTGATGTCGACGTGGACCAGCTCGCCGGGGTTGGCCCATTGGTACCGGTTCACCTTGCGCCGACCAGCGCGGATCCGGACTCCGGTCGCGGGGTCGGTCCAGGACAGGGGTGGGCAGCCGTACCGGTGCAGGATCTTGTGCACGGTCGAAGGCTGCAACCCGAGCCGATAGGCGATCCTGGCCGGGCCCCACCGCCGGGAGACCCGCAGCCCGACCACGCGCCGCTCCACCCGGGACGGGGTACGCCGTGGCGAGGTCGCCGGTCGCGAGGACCGGTCCACCATGCCCTCGGGTCCTTGGAGCCGGTACCGATCGGCCCACCGCTTGGCCGTGGTCACCGAGCAGTTCCACCGCTCGGCCGCGCGTTGCAGTGTCCACTTCTTCTCGACAACGAGCCGGGCCAGCCGTAGCCGACCGGCCGGGGTGAGTTGAGCGTTAGCGTGGGACACGAAGACCTCCGGTTGTGAGATGCGAATGCTTGGTCGCTTCACACCTCACCCGGAGGTCTTCGTCATCGTCCAGCAGGCACGCCGTACCTAACGTCCGTGGTCAGTACACCTAGCGGGCCTTCTCCCGCAGCGACGCGCCGCGGGCACGTCGTACGGTCGCCCAGGCGCTCAGCAGCGCCACCGTGCCGAGCAGGACGCCCACCACCAGCGCGGTCAGGCTCAGCAGCGCGGGATCGACCCGGGCGACCACCCGTGGCCACGAGGCCTCCTCGACCTGGCCCAGGGTGATGCGACCCAGCACGATGAGCTGGGCGGCCGCACCGGCGAGCAACCCCGCGACGGCGGCGGCGCCCAGCACCACGACCTGCTCGACGCCCACCGCCAGCAGCACCGAGCGGCGTCGTACGCCGACCACGCTCAGCGCGGCTGCGTCCATCCGGCGGCCCGGCAGCTGGATCGCCGTGGTGACCACGAGTCCGGCCACCGCCATCAGCAGCACGAGCACCGCGGCGACGAGGTAGAGGCGCAGGGCGAGGGCGTACGCCGTCTCGTCGAGGCGCTCGCGCTCCTGGACGTGCAGGCGCTCGACCGTCAGCCCCTGGCGCGCGAGCGCCGTCGAGACCCGCTCGGGGGTGTCCGCAGCGGCCAGCACCCGGACCTCGAACTCCTCCTCGTAGACCGTGCGGTTGGTCGTCAGCACGGCGTAGTCGATCAGCACGCCGTCGGGACCGAGGAACGGGACGCTCTCGGCGACGAGCACGGCCTCGGACGGCGGCGGGCCGCCGACCGTGGAGGTGGCCGCACCGGCGGCGACCCGGCCCAGCCGGTCGACGGCCTCGCGCCCGGCGACCACGGGACGCAGGCCCCCGGCGCCGGACGTGAGGCCGGCCTTGCCGGTCCCGGACGCGGTCACCACGAGGCCCGTGTCCGTGACCCGGACCTCCTGGGCGGCCTGGGTGATGCCCTCGCTGACCAGGTGCCAGTCGCCGTCGGTGAGCACGTCGGACGCGTCGCGGCCGTCGACCTCGATCGGGCCGACGCCGTAGTCCCCGAAGAGCTCGGTCGGCAGGCCGGCGGGACCGGCGAGGGCCAGGCCCTCGACCGTGCAGCCGTCCTCGCACGGCACGCGTTCGGTGGCGGCGGTCCCACCGGGCGGGAAGGGGCCGGCGTAGGCGTTGAACGTGTTGCCGCCGGCGGTGCGCAGCCGCATCTCGACGGTGACCTCATCCGCGCCCCGGGGCACGGTGAGCTCCAGCCGGAGGCGGCTGCCGGTCAGCGCCGGCGGGGACGGGCGGGTGATGAGGTCGACGACGTCGTCGACACCGTGGCCGGGAGTCCACGACGGGTCCCACAACGACGCGGTGGGCAGCCGCGGCGCGTCGGCGACGACGTACACGCCGTCCTGGGCGTTCCAGGTGCCGGTGGCCATGAGCCAGCGGCCGTCGGGGTCGAGGCGGTGGGTGAGGGCCACGGCCTCGCGCATCGGCAGCTCGCTCGACCAGACCGTGGTGGCCGGCGCCTGGGTGGCGGCCACGCTGGCCCGCCACGCCCCGGCCGCGTCGAAGGTGCCCGCACCGAAGGTGACGACGGCGATCGCGATCGTCAGCGGCAGCACGACCAAGGTGCCGACGGCGCGCCGGGCGACGGCCCGAACGGCCAGGAAGCCTGCGACGCCGCGGGCGGGCCGCCGGGCGAGTGCGCGCGCTGCGGCGCGCGCCCCACCGGCAGCGCCGAGTCCCAGCACGGCCGCGATCAGCAGCGGCAGTGCGAGGTCCGCCGCGTCGGTCGCGTCGCCGGCGGGACGGGTGAGGGCGGCGCCGACCAGGACGACGGTGAGCGCCACGAGTGCCAGCGCACCCAGCACGGCGAGCCGACCAGCCGGGCGGGGGCGGGCCTGGCCGCTCAGCTGGTCGGCGAGGCTGCGGGCCAGGACGGCCCGCGTCGACACCACGCAGACCGCGACGGCGCAGGCGACGACCGCGACGCACGCCAGCACGACGTACGCCGGCAGCGGGACGGGCACGCCCGCCGGCAGCCAGGCCCGCACCAGGGCCCAGGTGAGCGCGGCACCACCCGCCACACCGAACGGCACGGCCACGACGACGAGGAGCAGCGGCTCGCTCAGCGCGAGCACCCACGTCCGGCGGCGGTCGGCGCCACGCAGCGAGGCCAGGGCCAGGTCGGGCACCCGCAGCTCACCGGCCGCCGAGGTGAGGCGGCTGAGCAGGGCGAGCGCGACCAGGACGAGCGACACCACGGCCGGGGCCACGGCGAGGAGGGCCGCACGCCGCTCGCGGTCGACGTCGGCGACGATGCCGTCGAGGTCGTTGTTGGAGATCTCGGCCGCCGTGCCGACCTCGAGCTGCTGGGGGGCGGGGTCCGTGGCGGCGCGCTCGGCGAGTGCCGGCAGGTCGGCGGCGTCGAGGTCGGCCGGGACGTCGATGCGGCTGTCGACCCGGACGAGGAGCAGGCTCGGGGGCAGGCCGGCGAGCTGGTCGGGGGCGACGAGGTAGGGCGCCGGCTGGCGGGGGACCTCCGTGCCGGTGCGCACCGCGACCGGTATCGACGCGAGCCGGGTCGGCTCGAACCAGAAGTCCTCGAGCTCCTCGCGCCGCTCGGCCGCGACGGTCGGTCCCGACGGGTAGGCGTAGGTGCCGACGAGGGTGAGCGTGCCTAACGGCTCGCCCAGGTCGATGCGGTCGCCGAGCTCGTGCCCGTCCTCCTCTGCGTCACCGGCCAGCACCGCCACCTCGCCCGGCGCCGACGGGCAGCGGCCCTGCAGGTCGAGGTGCGCGCACGCGTCCGGCTTCGCCATCAGCATCACCTCGCCGAGGAAGGGCGAGGCGAGCACGCGTGTGGTCTCCAGCTGGGCGGTCGGGGCGTGCTGGTCGTCGGGCAGCACGAGCTGGTCGAGGGCGTCGTCGAGCAGGGCCGACGGGTCGTCCGTCGAGGCGCTCGGGCGGACCTCCCACGTCCGCCCCGTCAGCACGTTGCGCTCCTCGGAGAGGCGGGTGACGGCGTACGCGTTGCCAACGGCGGCGGCGAAGGACGGGCCCAGGACGGCTGAGCCCAGCGCCACCACCAGCAGGAGCAGGGTGCCGACCGAGAGCAGGGCGCGTGACCTCAGGCCGTCGAGCGCGACGCGGATCACGGGGTGACCTCCTCGCGCAGCCGGGCGGGGAGGCTCGCCCGGTCGGGGACGCGGTCGGTCCACCCGGTGGTGACCCCGGCGAGCACCGTCGCGACGGCGCCCGCCAGGAGGATCGCGAGCAGCCGCGGACCGGTGTCGAGCGGAAGCTGCCCCGGCCCGGCCTCCAGCACGGGCAGGGCGTCGGAGAGGGCCCCGACGACCAGCCACGTCGCGACGACGGTCGCCAGCCCGGCGGTGACGGAGACCACCACGATGCCCAGGCGGCCGGCGGCGCGCTGGTCGGAGCGCCGGACGCCGACGAGCCGGAGGACCGCGCGCTCGTGGGTGCGCTCGCGGCGCAGCCGGGCGGCCGGCAGCGCGACGGCCAGGAGCCCCAGCAGCGCGCCGCCGGCAGCAAGCAGTGCGAACCGGGTGGCCACGCCCTCGTCGGCGGCCGCGACGACGTTCTCCGAGAGCTCGGTCCCACTGCGCGGCGTGCCGACCCGGGCGAGCACGTCCTCCGGGGTGTCGCCGCGGGCCAGGACCAAGGGCTCGGCCCGGGCGACCGCACCGGTGCCGGCGACGGTGGAGGTGGGCAGGTCGAGGACGGTGCCCGCGGCGCCCACCAGGGGCAGCGCGTCCGCGGTCCCGAGGACGCGGGCAGGTCGGGCCATGCCGCCGGTGGTGGGGGCCTCCGGCCCGTCGGGCCACACGACGGTGTCGGTCGTGAGGACCGGTGCCGCCCAGGGGGACCGGTCGGTGGCGAGGTAGCTGGTGCCGGCACTGCTCGGCCGGACGCGGAGGCGCCCCGGGGTGGCGGCGACCTCACCCGGAGGTCGGTCGTCGGGCTCGGCCAGCGTCCACGGGCGGGCGAGCAGGTCGAGCCCGCCGAGGTCGAGGGTGGTGAGGTCGAGGGAGGGGCGCTGGCACCGGGGCTGGGCCCAGCGGTCGTCGTTGCACGGGAAGCCGATGGCGACCTCGAGACCCGTCACCCGGCACCCGGTCTCGCACCGGACCAGGTCGGCCGACACGGTCGTCGGTCGGCCCGGCTGCGGACGGGCGAAGACGGTCTGGCGCCCCACGCCGGTCGGGCTCACCGTCAGGACGTCGAGGCGCAGGGGTCGGGGGCGGGGGCCGTCGAGCGCGAGGCGGACGGTCAGGCGACGTCCGGTGGTGACGGGCTCCGGCTCGGTCTCCGCGGCGGCGGCGCGGAGGTCGGTCACCAGCTCCGAGCCGTTCGCCGCGACGGTCCCGTCGAGGCCGTCGCCGACCACGCGTTCGTAGCGTGAGGTGTCGAGGTAGACCCGACGCGAGATCGGCCGCTCGTCCTCGAAGACCCGGATCGTCGCCATCAGCCACCGGCCCTCCGGATCGGCGTCGCGGGTCGCCGTGACCAGCTCCGCGGCAGATCCGTCGTACGGCACCACGAACGGGGTCGGGGCCGTGACGACGGCGGTGTCGTCCGCCCAGCCGTCGACCGCCAGCGCCGTGTTGAGCGCGCACCCGAGGAGCACGGCCGACCCGACCAGGACCGGCAGGCCGGTCGAGGCGCGGGGCAGCGCGAGGCGGTGGCCGGCGAGCGACGGGCCCAGGCCGGGACGTGTGGCGAGCCGCCGCGCGACGAGCCGCACGACCGCGGTCGCCAGCAGTCCGGCGGCGAGCCCGACGACTGCGGGGGCGGTGAACGCCCACACGTCCGGCACGGGCGAGGACCGGCGCAGGAGCGCGACGACCGCCGCGACCGCGACGACGACGGGAACGAGCGCGGACACGGTGCCGGCACGACGGGCCCGCTCCCCGGCCGCGGGGCGGAGCAGGTCGGGCAGGGGGCCGCGCACCGCGACGACCATCGCCGTGACCACCGTGGCGGTGGCGACGAGCCACACCCCGGCCGTCAGTCCTGCGGACGCGGGCTCGGTGCCGAGGGCCAGCGGCACGGCCACGCCCGCCAGGCCGCCGAGGACCGCGGTCAGCAGCGGCTCCGCGACGAGCGCGGACACCCAGCCCGCGCCGCGGCGGCCATGGAGCCGCAGCAGGGCCGCCTCCTGCCTCCGGGCGGCGCCGAGGGCCAGGCCCGCCCCGGGGAGCACGCCGGCGGCGAGCAGCACCAGCGGGGCCAGCAGGGCGGGTTGCCCGCTGCCGTCGGCGAGCACCGTCGCGGCGGTGACCAGGGCGATGGCAGCGGCGACGGGCAGGTGGGTGCCCCGCCGGGCCCACCACCCGGCCACCAGCCGTGAGGTCATACGAGTCGACCCTCGTCGATCGCCACGTGGTGGTCGGCCAGGTCCACGATGGCCGGGTCGTGCGTGGCGATGACGACCACGCACCCGCGCTCGGCCTCGGCACGGAGCGCG
This sequence comes from Nocardioides sp., assembly GCA_035458105.1. GTDB lineage: Bacteria > Actinomycetota > Actinomycetes > Propionibacteriales > Nocardioidaceae > Nocardioides. The sequence goes on from DATIAJ010000175.1 coordinate 9,337, forward strand.
TCGAGGACGACCGAGACGTTGCCCTGGTCGAGCTCGCTGGTCGGCTCGTCGGCGAGCAGCACCGGGGCGCCCACGACCAGGCCGCGGGCGCAGGCCACGCGTTGCAGCTGGCCACCGGACAGCTCCTCCACCTGGCGGTCGCCGAGGTCGGCTATGTCGAAGCGGGCCAGCGCTGCCTCCGCGCGGTCGGACGCGTCGGTCCACGACGTCCCGCGGGCGCGGAGCGCGATGGCGACGTTCTCGCGCGCGGAGAGGATGGGGACCAGGCCGTAGACCTGGAGCACGAAGGCGATCTCCGGTGGCGGGTCGCCGTCGCCCTGCCACGTCGGCCGGCCGTCGTACGTCGCCGAGCCGGTGGTGGGTGCGACCAGGCCGCCGGCGATCGAGAGCAGCGTCGTCTTGCCCGAGCCGCTCGGTCCGGAGACGGCCGTGACGCGGCCGGCGGCGAACGTCACGGACACGTCGTCGAGCAGCAGGGGCCCGGGCTGGTAGCTGATGTGGTCGACCACCAGGTCGCCGTTCGTGTTCCGGCCGCTCACCGCAGGCCGTCCCGCGGGATGCCGGTCTCGTCGGCCGGGTGGGTGATGACGATCCGTCGCGGCTCGGCATCGACCCGGACGAGCGTGCCGGCCGGCCACTGCGTGGTGACGTGGGAGGGCAGGTGGAGCACGCCCTCGCTGCCGATGACGGCGTACTCGGCACCGTGGTGTCCCTCGGACCCCACCCGGCCGCCCTTCATCGTCACGGTGCGGGGGAACGTCGCTGCGACCTCCGGCTGGTGGGTGACCACCACCACGGTGGTGCCGAAGTCGCGGTTGAGGTCGTGGAGCAGGCCGACGACGGCGTCGCGGTCCACGTGGGAGAGCTGGCTGGTGGGCTCGTCGGCGAGCAGCAGGCCCGGCGTGGTCGCGACCGCGCACGCGAGGGCGAGGCGCTGGCGCTGGCCGCCCGACATCGTGCTCACCACCTGGTCGGCCTGGTCGGTCAGTCCCATCCGGTCGAGCAGGTCGCCCACGCCGGGCGCGCGGTCGGCCTCCTCGGCGGTCATGCCGACCCGGGCGAAATCGATGTTGCGCCTCGCCGTCGTGTAGGGGAGGAGGTTGCGGGTGGCCCCCTGCAGCATCGTCGCCACCCGGCGGGCCCGGAGCCGCGCGAGGTGTCGTTCGCCCATGCGGGAGATGTCGTCCTCGCCGAGGAGGATGCGCCCGGCGCTGGGCCGCTGGATCCCCCCGAGGAGCGCGAGGAGGGTCGACTTGCCCGACCCGCTCGGGCCGAGGAACGCGACGCGTTCGCCCGGGGCGATCTCGAGGTCGACGCCCTGCAGTGCCACCACGTCGTGGCCCTCGAAGGTGCGGTAGAGGTGCACCACGCCCGAGCACCGGACGCCGATGCCGCCCCCGTCCTGCACGTGAAGTCCCCCTGAAGCCCGCGTGGTCCGATCGTCACCCGGTCGGTCCGGAGTGCTGGGACATCATGCACCCGGCGTGTCGGATCCGAGCCCGGCGGCGCCCTTGGATCGATCCAAGGTTACTGGTCCGTACCGCGGGCGACCTCGGTTCGCAGCCTGTCCGGCACCCGATAGGGTCGGAGACGGTCACCAAAGGCCGCAGCTGTCGACGGGGTCACCGAAGGCCCCCACCAAGGAGGCATGGATCATGACTGTCCGCGTAGGTATCAACGGCTTCGGCCGCATCGGCCGCAACTTCTTCCGCGCCGTGCGCGCCTCGGGCGCCGACATCGAGATCGTCGGCGTCAACGACCTCACCGACAACGCGTCGCTGGCGAACCTGCTGAAGTTCGACTCGATCCTGGGTCGGCTCGACGCCGATGTCTCCAGCGACGACACGTCGATCAAGGTGGGCGACCAGACCATCGCCGCGTTCGCCGAGCGCGACCCCTCCGCCCTCAAGTGGGGCGAGATCGGTGCCGACGTGGTCGTCGAGTCCACCGGCTTCTTCACCGACGCGACCAAGGCCAAGGCCCACGTCGACGCCGGCGCCAAGAAGGTCATCATCTC
>DATIAJ010000176.1:0-3356 GCA_035458105.1 Nocardioides sp.
CGCCCCGACACCTCCGTCGAGGGTCTGGCCGGGCTCAAGCCGTCGTTCGCGCAGATCGGGCGCGACGCGGGCTTCGACGACGTGGCGCTGGAGAAGTACCACTGGATCCCGGCGATCGACCACGTGCACCACGCCGGCAACTCCTCCGGGATCGTCGACGGCGCAGCCCTGGTGGCGATCGGCACCGAGGAGGTCGGTACGTCGCTCGGCCTGACGCCGCGCGCCCGGATCATCTCGACCGCCGTCTCGGGCGCCGACCCGACGATCATGCTGACCGGCCCCGCCCCCGCCGCCCGCAAGGCGCTGTCCCGGGCCGGGCTCGAGGTCGAGGACATCGACCTGTGGGAGATCAACGAGGCCTTCGCCGCCGTGGCGATGCGCTTCATGCGCGACATGGGCATCAGCCACGACGTCACCAACGTCAACGGCGGCGCCATCGCCATGGGCCACCCGCTCGGCGCCACCGGCGCGATGATCCTCGGCACCCTCGTCGACGAGCTCGCCCGCCGCGACCAGAAGCGCGGCCTCGCCACGCTCTGCGTCGGCGGCGGCATGGGCATCGCCACGATCGTCGAGCTCGTCTGAGCCGCCGCACCCCGTCCCACGAGGTGGCGGCACATCGCACCTCCGACGCGCCTCACGGCGCAAGGTGCCGCCACCTTCAGCGGCCGCCCTCCGAGGGTGGCGGCAGATCGCAACCAGGAACCCGACTTTCGTGCAATGTGCCGCCACCACCGGCGGCGCCGAGGAGACCCGCAGCATGAGCACCACTGACACCCAGACCGCTGTTCGCTACGACCGCGACGCCGACGGCATCGTGACGCTGACCCTCGACGACCCGACGTCCAGCGCCAACACGATGAACGAGCTCTACCAGGCGTCGATGGAGGCCGCCGTGCAGCGGCTGCACGACGAGGTCGACGACGTGACCGGCGTCGTCGTGACCAGTGCGAAGAAGACCTTCTTCGCCGGCGGCAACCTCAAGAACATGATGAAGGCGACGCCCGACGACGCGGAGGAGATCTTCGCGATGGGCGAGGCCGTGAAGGCCAGCCTCCGCCGGCTCGAGACCTACCCCCGGCCCGTCGTCGCGGCCATCAACGGCGCCGCCCTCGGCGGCGGTCTCGAGATCGCGCTCGCGACCAACCACCGCATCGCCCTCGACGACCGCTCGGTCAAGATCGGGCTGCCCGAGGCGACGCTCGGCCTGCTGCCGGGCGGCGGCGGGGTCACCCGCGTCGTACGCATGCTGGGCCTGCAGTCCGCGCTGATGGACGTGCTGATGCCGGGTACGCAGTTCGACCCGCAGGGCGCGCTGGCCAAGGGTCTCGTCGACGAGGTCCTGCCCACTCGCGAGGAGCTCGTGCCCGCCGCGAAGAAGTGGATCCTCGAGCACCAGGACGAGGACTCGGCGAAGAACCCGTGGGACCGCGCGGGCTACAAGATGCCCGGCGGCACGCCTCGTACGCCGGCGCTCGCGCAGTTCCTGCCCGCGTTCCCGGCCCTGCTGCGCAAGCAGACCAAGGGCGCGGTCTACCCCGCCCCGCGCGCGATCATGAGCGCAGCGGTCGAGGGTGCGCAGGTCGACTTCGACACCGCGTCGCGCATCGAGAGCCGCTACTTCACCAACCTGGTGGTCAACCAGCAGGCCAAGAACATGATCCAGGCCTTCTTCTTCGACCTCCAGGCGATCAACTCCGGGTCCCTGCGCCCCGAGGGCATCGAGCGCTGGCAGGCGACGAAGGTCGCGGTGCTCGGTGCCGGGATGATGGGGGCGGGCATCGCGTACTCGTGTGCCCGCGCCGGCATGCAGGTCGTGCTCAAGGACGTCTCGCTCGAGGCAGCCGAGCGGGGCAAGGCGTACACCGCGAAGCTCAACGCCAAGGGCGTCGAGCGCGGCAAGATCACCCAGGACAAGGCCGGCGAGCTGCTGGGCCGGATCACGGCCACGGCCGACGCGGCGGACCTCGCCGGTTGCGACCTCGTGATCGAGGCGGTCTTCGAGGACCCGTCGCTCAAGGCGAAGGTGTTCGCGGAGGTGGCGCCGTACGTCGACGCGGACGCGCTGCTGTGCTCCAACACCTCGACCCTGCCGATCACCGAGCTCGCCACCGGTGTGGACCGTCCCGCGGACTTCATCGGCCTGCACTTCTTCAGCCCCGTCGACAAGATGCCGCTCGTCGAGATCATCCGTGGCGCGGAGACCTCGGACGCGGCGCTGGCCAAGGCGTACGACGTCGTCCAGCAGATCCGCAAGACGCCGATCGTGGTCAACGACTCGCGCGGCTTCTACACCTCGCGCGTGATCGGCACCCAGATCAACGAGGGCCTCGCCATGCTCGCCGAGGGCGTGCACCCGGTCTCGCTCGAGCGGGCCGCGACATCCGCCGGCTTCCCGGTCGGGCCGCTGCAGATCAGCGACGAGCTCAACATGGAGCTGATGGCCAAGATCCGCAAGGCCACCGAGGACGCCGCCGAGCGCGAGGGCATCGACCTCGGCGACTACCCGGCCGGTGACGTCATCGCGACGATGATCGGCCTCGGCCGTCCGTCGCGGCTCAAGGGCGCCGGCTTCTACGACTACGACGAGAACGGCCGGCGTACGACGCTGTGGCCCGGGCTCGCCGAGCACTTCCCCGTCGCGGAGCAGCAGGTCCCGATCCGCGACGTCCGCGACCGGATGCTCTTCATCGAGGCGCTCGAGACGGCGAAGTGCTTCGAGGAGGGCGTGATCACCTCGGCCGCCGCGGCCAACATCGGCTCGATCATGGGCATCGGCTTCCCGGCCCTCACCGGCGGTGCCGCCCAGTTCATGACCGGCTGGCAGGCGCTCGACGACACCGGCCACGGCGTGGGCCCGGTCGGGCTCGACGCCTTCCTCGCCCGCGCCGACGAGCTGGCTGACGCCTACGGCGAGCGCTTCCGCCCGACCGCCTACCTCCGCGACCTCGCGGCGAAGGGCGAGTCCTTCCCCGCCTGACCACTACACGTGACCGGGCGATTCCTGCCCGTCAGCCGCACCGACCGGGCACTTCCTGCCGCAACACGGGCACGAAGTGCCCGGTCGGCGTCTGGAACGGGCAGGAAGTGCCCGGTCGGCGCATTCTTCCGCGAGGAAGCGCCCGGTCGGCGAGGATCGGGGGGTGAGCCAGACCCCTGCCGTCGTCGTCCGCGACCTGCACGTCCGCTTCGGCGACGTCGAGGCCGTCTCGGGTGTCGACCTGACCGCCGACAGCGGGCGTGCGACGGCCCTGCTCGGGCGCAACGGCGCCGGCAAGTCGACGACCATGAAGGTCCTCGCCGGGGTCGTGCCGCCCACCTCCGGCGCGGTGACGGTCGCCGGCCACGACGCGGCG
>DATIAJ010000177.1:0-4854 GCA_035458105.1 Nocardioides sp.
GGCGCACTCGTCGCGGGGACGACGTCGTACGACGCCCAGAGCCGCACGGCCACGCTGGACCCCACCGCGAACCTCGCCGCGAGCACGACCTACACCGCCTCGGTGAGCGGCGCTCGCGACACCGCGGGCAACCAGATGGACCCGGTGTCCTGGACCTTCACCACCGCCGCCACGGCCTCGAGCTGTCCGTGCACCATCTGGCCGTCCTCCGCGGTCCCGGCCGCGACCGACCCGGACACGAGCTCGGTCGAGCTCGGGGTGAAGTTCCGCGCGGACACCCCCGGCTTCGTCACCGGGATCCGGTACTACCGTCCCAGCCAGTCCACCGGCACCCACGTCGGGAGCCTGTGGACCGGCACCGGGACCCGGCTCGGCCAGGTCACCTTCACCGGTGGCACCGCGAGCGGCTGGCAGGAGGCGACGTTCTCCGCGCCCATCGCGGTGTCCGCGGGCACGACCTACGTCGCGTCGTACTACACCCCGAGCCGGTACGTCGTGAACAGCGGTTACTTCAGCTCTTCCGGGACGACGCGTGGCCCGCTGACGGCGCTGCAGAACGGCGTCGACGGCGGCAACGGGCTCTACCGCTACACCTCGACCCCGAGCACGTTCCCCAACCTGAGCTACAGCTCGGAGAACTACTGGGTCGACGTGGTCTTCCAGGAGGACTCCACCGACTCCACGCCACCGACCCTCAACGGCCGCGTACCGACGCCCGACGCCACCGGGGTACCGGTCGGCGTCCGCCCGCAGGCGACCTTCAGCGAGTCGGTCACCGGCTCGACGGTCTCGATGGTGCTGCGCGGCCCGGGCGGTCAGACAGTGCCGTCGACGACGGCGTACGACACGGGCACGCGCACCGCCACGCTGACACCGTCGATCGACCTGAGCCACTCCACGTCCTACACGGTCGACGTCAGCGGCGCGAAGGACGGGGCGGGCAACACGATGTCGCCGGTGTCGTGGAGCTTCCAGACCTCCGCCCCGCCGCCGCCCGGCATCGAGGACGGGCCGGGCGGACCGCTCGCCGTGGTCACCAGCACCGGCAACCCCTCGTCGTCCTACCTCTCGGAGATCCTCCGCGCGGAGGGCCTGAACGAGTTCGCCAACGTGCGGGTGTCGACCCTCGACGCTGCCACGCTGGCGGCGTACTCCGTGGTCGTGCTGGGAGACGTCGCGATCACCGACGCCCAGGTGACGGCCCTGACGAGCTGGGTCAACGGTGGTGGCAACCTCGTTGCGATGCGGCCGGACACCCGGCTGTACGGCCTCGCCGGGATCACGGCCCAGTCCGGGACGGTCGCTGACGGGTACGTCGCCGTGAACGCGGCGACGGAACCCGGCGCGGGCATCACCACCGACACCATGCAGTTCCACGGCACCGCGAACCGCTACGCCCTCAACGGCGCCACCAGCGTGGCGACGCTCTACTCCAACGCGACGACCAGCACCGGGCTGCCCGCCGTGACGCTGCGGAGCGTGGGCACCAACGGCGGCCAGGTCGCGACCTTCGCGTTCGACCTCGCTCGCTCGGTGATCGCGACCCGGCAGGGCAACCTGGCCTGGGCCGGTCAGGACCGCGACGGCGCCACGCCCAACCGGTCGAACGACCTCTTCTTCGGTGGGGCCTCCACCGACTGGGTCAACCTGTCCAAGGCGCACATCCCCCAGGCCGACGAGCAGCAGCGACTCCTCGCCAACCTCGTGACTGTCACTGCCCGCGACCGGCTGCCAGTGCCCCGGTTCTGGTACTTCCCCGGGACCCACAAGGCGGTGGTCGTGGCCACCGGTGACGACCACGGCACCGGCGGTACTCCCGGTCGCTTCAGCACCTACGCCGCCGCGAGCCCGTCCGGCTGCTCCGTGGCGCGGTGGGAGTGTCCGCGCTTCTCGTCGTACGTCTACCCGAGCACGCCGATGACCAACACGCAGGCAGCGTCCTTCGACGGCCAGGGCTTCGAGGTCGGTCTGCACCCGACCAGCGGGTGCGCCAACTTCACGTCGTACCAGGGCCTGGAGGACACCTACACCAGCCAGCTCGGCACCTGGCGCGCCAAGTACACGTCCGTGCCGTCCCCGACGACCAGCCGCTACCACTGCATCGTGTGGAGCGACTGGGCGTCCCAGCCGAAGGCCGAGCTCGCCTCCGGGATCCGCCTCGACACCAACTACTACTACTACCCCGGTTCCTGGATCGCCGACCGGCCCGGCTTCATGAACGGCTCCGGCATGCCGATGCGGTTCACCGACACCGACGGATCGATGATCGACGTCTTCCAGGCCAACACGAACATGACCGACGAGTCCGGGCAGAGCTACCCGTTCACCCCCAACACCCTGCTCGACCGCGCGCTCGGCAGCCAGGGCTACTACGGCGCCTTCACCGCCAACCTGCACACCGACGCGGCCTCGACGTTCGAGGACACCCAGGTGCTGGCATCGGCGCAGGCACGCAACGTGCCGGTGATCGCCGCCCGCCAGCTGCTGACCTGGACCGACGGTCGCAATGCCTCGTCCTTCTCGGGCCTCACCTGGAGCGGCGGCACGCTCTCCTTCACCGTCGGAGTCGGTGTCGGCGCGACCGGCCTCACGGCCATGCTGCCCACCACGGGTCCGGGGGGCGCCACCCTCAGCACCGTCACCCGCGGTGGCACGGCCGTGCCGTTCACCACGATGACGGTCAAGGGCCAGCAGTACGCCGTGTTCCCTGCCGTCGGCGGCGCGCACCAGGCGACGTACACCCCGGCGGGCGGCACCAACCAGGTCACCGCCACGAGGGCCACGACCGACGACACGGGAACGACCTCGCTCACGTGGACCACGACCGACCCGGGGACCACGGTGGTGCGGCTCGGCACCTCCCCCACGGACCTGGACGAGGCGGTGGTCGTGAACGGGAGCACCACCGAGCACCTCGCCGAGCTCGACGGCCTCGCCCCGGCGACGCGGTACCACTACGTGGTGGAGTCGCGCGGGACCGACGGTGATGTCGTGCGGTGGCCGGCGAGCGGCTCGGCCCCCGCGACCTTCACGACGCCCGGCGCGGACCGTCGTGCCCCCCGGATCAGCGACGTCCGGGTGCGGCCGATGCCCGACGGCACGGCCCGCATCACCTGGCGCACGGACGAGCCGGCCACCTCGCGGGTGACCTACGGCCGGTCCGGCCGCACCGCGCGCGGCATCGGGCTCGACGACCGGCTGACGCGCCGCCACGTCGTGGTGGTGACGGGCCTCGCGCCGCGCCGCGCCTACTCGGCGCGGGTGCGGTCGAGCGACGGCGCCGGCAACGCCGCCCGCGCTCGGACGACGCGGTTCCGGTCGCTCGCCCCCGGACTGGCGATGTTCACCGCGGAGGACTTCCGCACCGGCAGGACCGACGACCGGATGCGGCTCGACCACCGGGGACTGGGATCCCTCACCCTCAGCGGGCGGGGATCGGGCACCTACACCTCGCGGGTCATCGACACCGGGCGCAAGGCGACCTGGGAGCGACTTGCCCTCGACGCCACCGAGCCGGCAGGCGCACGGATCCTCGTACGGGTCCGGACCGGCGACCGCCCGGACCCGGACGGCACGTGGTCGGGCTGGAGGCTGGTGCGACCCGGGGTCGACGTCGGTCTCGACGGTCGCTACGTGCAGTACGCCGTGCACCTGTCCGCGAGCTCGAGGTCCCTGCCCGTCGTCCGCGGTGTCGGACTCACCCGCACCGGCGGGCGCGGAGCGCACTGAGCAGCGGGGTCAGAGCCGGTCGAGCAGCCAGGACGGGCTGAGCACCTGGGCCGGTGCGACGTTGGCGGCGAGCGCGCGGTCGGCGGTCACCACGACCACCTGACCGCCCGCCTCGCCGGCGCGGCGGGCCTGCTCCCGGATCTCGGCGTCCCCGTCGCGGGCGGCGTGCACCGTGCGCACGTGGGCGTCCCGACCGGCCCGGACGCCACCCTTGGCCTGCCCCTCCAGCACCAGCACGATCTCGTCGTACGACGTGTCGGCGACCAGGAGCCGCTCGTGCAGCCGCCGCGCCGCACCCGCCCGGTCCTTCCACCAGCCGTCCGGCACGGATCCCACGACGTTGGCGCCGTCGACGACGAGGATGCTCATTTGAGGAACTGCGAGAAGTCCTTGGGCAGGTTGAGCTGCTCGGCAGCCTTCTCGTAGTCGACCTCGGCGCCGTCGGGGTTGCCGAAGGGGTTCGCGGACTTCTCGGCCGACGCGGCCTTCTGCTGCGCCTTCTGCTGGGCGGCCTTCGCGGGGTTGCCCGAGACGCGCTTCTTGCCCTTCTTGCCCTTGCCACCCTGCGCGGCCTGGCGGGCGCCGGCCCGCTTGCCGCCGCCGATGCCCGGCATCCCGGGCATGCCGGGCATCCCCGGCACACCGCCGCCCTTGGCCATCGACTCCATCATCTTGCGGGCCTCGAAGAAGCGGTCGACGAGCTGGTTGACGTCGGAGACCTGGCGACCGGAGCCGGCGGCGATGCGGGCACGGCGCGAGCCGTCGATGATCTTCGGGTTGTCGCGCTCGGCCGGCGTCATCGACTGGATGATCGCCTGGATCCGGTCGATCTCGCGCTCGTCGAAGTTCTCGAGCTGGTCGCGGAACTGCCCCATGCCGGGCAGCATCCCCATGATCTTGGTCATCGAGCCGAGCTTGCGGATCTGCATCATCTGCTGGAGGAAGTCCTCCAGCGTGAAGCCGCCCTTGGTGGCGAGCTTCTCGGCCGCCTTCAGCGACTGCTCGGAGTCGAAGGCCTTCTCGGCCTGCTCGATCAGGGTGAGCATGTCGCCCATGTCGAGGATGCGCGAGGCCATCCGGTCGGGGTGGAAGAGGTCGAAGTCGGTCATCTTCTCGCCGCTGGAG
>DATIAJ010000178.1:0-7911 GCA_035458105.1 Nocardioides sp.
AGGAGGGTGGCGAGCAACGCGGCGAGCGGGCGCCTGCGTCGCGAGCGTGCCCTGGCGGCCGGCGGCGCGGTGTCCGCAGCGGTGGTCGTGGTCGTCGGCATGGCGCTGCTCCTCACCCCACCGGGCCCGGGTCCTGGGTGCCGGGGTCGGTGGGTTCGCCGGGCGGGCTCGGGTTCCGCGTCGGGCTGGGCTGGGGGGTCTGGCTCGGGGACGGACTGGGCTGCTGGGTCGGCGTGGGGGTGGGGGTGGGCGTCGGAGTGGGGTTCGAGGTGGGGTTCGAGGTGGGGGTCGGGCTGGGGGTGGGGGTCGGAGTGGGGGTCGGGGTGGGGGTCGCGGTCGCCACGGCGGCCTGTGTCGTCGCGGGCGTCGGAGTGGAGGTCGGCGGCGGGGACGGGTCCCGCTTCGGTTCGGCCGCGGCCAGGGCGGGAGCATCCGGGTCAGCGACCCGGACCTCGCCGACGACGGGCGCGGCCGTCGGGGACGTCGCCGACCACTCGTAGGTGCCACCGGCCAGCCCATCCAGGACCAAGCGGTGCCCGTCCCGACTGCGTACGACGACGCTGCGCACGACGCTCCTCCCGGACGGGCCGGCGACCTCGAGGCGGACGCGCGCCGGTCGCTGGGTGGCCCGGACGACGAAGGCCGCAGCACCCTGGGCCGCGCCGACGGGACGCACCAGCACCTCGCGGGCGGTGGACGCCGGGCCACCGTCCGACGTCGCCCCGCTCCGGCCCTCCGTCGGCGTCGGCGGGACGCGATCGGCGGACGCCGGGTCTGAGGGCAGGGTGCTGTCGGGGCCGAGGTTGGCGATCGAGACCGAGGCTGCCAGGACGAGGGCCGCCCCCACCGCCAGCCGCGCAGCGGTCGCCCGCCGGGACAGGCCGGCCGGCCCTGTGGGGGACAGGGGGTCCGGTGGGGGCGGCGGTCCGGGGTGGGCGAGGCGTGGACCGGGCGGGGCGACCTGCCGCAGCACCGACTCCGTGGCCGGCGCGCGGCGCTGGACGGGGACGGCGGGCGGCGCGGAGTCCTCGACGAGGGCGGCGAGGGCGGGCGAGGGAACGACCCCGAGCTCGGTGCCCACGACGTCGCGGTAGCGCTCGAGCTCGCGCACGGCGCCGGCGCGGTCGCCCCGCCCGAGGAGGGCGCGGATCAGCAGCTCGCTGGCCGACTCCCGCAGCGGCTCGGCGCGGGCGACCGCGCGCGCGGCGTCCTCGGCGAGCGTGGTGTCGCCGCTCTCGAGGGCGCGCCGCGCCAGCCGTTCGAGGGCGCCCACTCGCTGGTGCTCGAGCTCGTCGCGGTGCGCCTCGACCCACTCGTCGTACCAGCCGGGGAGCAGCTCCTCCCCCGCCAGCGTGACCAGCAGGGACGGGTCCGACCCGGCGTCCGGGTCCGCGGCGGCCGCCACGGCCGCCCGCAGGACGTCGACGTCCACCACGACGTCCGCCGCGAGCCCGATGCTCGTCCGGTCGGCGTCGAGCAGGCCTGGACATCGCTGGTGGGTCTGCGCGACGGCCCGCCTGAGACTCGCCAGGGCGCGCGCGTCGGTGCTCTCGGGCCACAGCGTGCCGGCGACCTGCGCGCGGGCGTGCGTACCGGTGAGGGCCAGCAGGGCGCACAGGCGCTGCTCGCGGCCGCCGAGCGCGACGACATCGCCGTCCACGACGAGCTGCCACCCGCCGAGGAGGCTCAGGCCACGACTAGCTGCCAGCGCTGTCTCCGGCATGGTCGATCACCGAGACTTCCCTCTCCCGTGCCGCGGCTCGCACGGCGAGTCGCGGGCTTCCCCGACCGACCACGGTGCCCGAATCCCACCCCTGGGGACTAGACGGCCGCACCGATCTACCCAGGATTGGGGTCGACGTCCAGACCAGTCCTGACTACCTCCCGCGGTGTCACCGACCGGTCACGCAGGAGTCACGCTGGCCCGAGTGCGATGTGCCCGCCAGAGAAACCGCACCGAGGGGGGAGGTGAACATCATGCGGGAACTGTCATTCGCCGAGCTCGACACCGAGCGCACCGAGCTTCTTCCGATCCGGGAGACGCTGATCTTCGGCAACACCAATTTTGCCCAGGTCTGGGCGACCAACTCGTCCATGGCCCTCAACGCCGCGTCCCTGTACGCCGTGGCGAACAGCGCCGCCGGACAGACCATCCTGGTCAACCAGGGCTGACGACCTCGCGTGGCCTCCCTGCGGAGGGGGAGGCCACGCCTGGTCACGGTCCTCCGCCCCGACGAGCACAAGAGGAGGTGAACCGGCATGGTCCGACCCGAGCTCGCCCTGGCCGACCTCGATGCCGAGACGGCCACGCCGCTGCCTCGTCGCGAGACGTTGACCTGCTACGTGGGTTGCGTCAACGTCACCAACGTCGTGGGCGTCAACCTCGCCCTCGCCGTCAACGCGGCCACGATCGGCTCCCAGGCCAATGCACTGGCGCTGCAGTACCTCGCCTCGGTGCAGATGCACATGCCGTGAGACCCGGCGGTGGGCGCGTTTGCTCTGGCGCGCCCGCCGCCGTCACCCGATCCACCCACCAGAGCAGACAGAGCACCCAGAGCGATGGACCTGACAACCGCAGACCACCTGACGACCGCGCCACCACCGTCGAGCGCGCCTGCCGCCCGGCAACGGTGGCGTCAGGCCCTCGGGCTGGAGTTCCTGGGCCCCGTCCAGGGATCCGGTCTGAAGGATCCGGCCTTCCTCGTCCGCCGCGTGGACGACCAGGTGGTGCAGCTGTCCGAGCTGCTCCACTTGGTCGTGCGCACCGTCGAGCCGCCCCGCCCCGCTGAAGAGGTCGCCGCCGACGTGAGCGCGGCGTACGGGCGGACCCTGACCGCCGAGGGCCTGGCCCACCTCGTGACCACCCGTCTCGAGCCCCTCGGGCTGGTGGTCCCGGACGAGTCGCCGGAGCCGACGCGGGCGGTGCGCGCGCGACCCCTGCTCGCGCTGACCGCGAAGGGCACGCTGATCCCGGCCGGCCTGGTGAACCGCCTGGCCGGCCTGCTGGTGCCGTTCTTCTGGCCGCCTCTGGTCGTCCTGGCGCTTGCCGCGCTGGTCGCCGCCGACGTGGCGCTGGTGACGCAGGGCGACATCTGGACGGCGATCGGCGAGCTCTTCGCCACCCCGACGATCGCCCTGCTGATCTACGCGCTCCTCACCTCGGCGGCCCTGGTGCACGAGCTCGGCCACGCGGCCGCCTGCCGCTACGGCGGCGCTCGTCCGGGCGAGATCGGGTTCGGGCTCTACCTCGTCTTCCCGGCGTTCTACACCGACGTGACCGACTCCTACCGCCTCGGCCGGGCCGGCCGGGTGCGCACCGACCTCGGCGGCCTGCACTTCAACGTCCTCACTGTGCTGGTGCTCGCCGCGGCCTACCTCGCGACGGGCAGCGGGGTCCTGCTGCTGACAGCGTTCGTCCTGCAGTTCCAGATGCTGCAGCAGCTCATCCCGGTCGTCCGCTTCGACGGCTACTACGTCCTGTCCGACCTGGCCGGCGTGCCCGACCTGTTCGCCCGGGTGGGTCCGGTGCTGCGGAGCCTGCGCCCCGGGCACCCCGCCGACCCGCGCGTGACCGAGCTCCGGCCACGCTCGCGGCGCTTCGTCACCGGCTGGGTGGTGGTCGTGGTGCCGCTGCTGGTCGCGGCGCTGGGCTGGGCGGTCTGGCACCTCCCGGAGTTCCTCGAGCGGGGACGCGAGGGCCTCCGGCTGCAGCAGCTGGTCTTCGACCTCGCCTGGGAGCAGCGCGACTGGGCGGCCATGGCCCTCGCCGTGGTCTCGATCGCCCTGCTGCTGCTGCCGATCCTGGGTGCGATCCTGGCCCTGTGGCGGGTGGGGGCCTCGCTGGTCCTGCTGGCGCGGACCAGGCTCGCGGCGAGCCGGTCGACGTCGTACGACCCCACCCCGCTCCCCGACCCGCCGCGGGTCGTCTCGGCTGCCGACTTCACCGACGAGGTGATGTACGCCGCCCCGGCACCGGTCCCGACGCAGGGCTGGCGCAGCACGGTCTACCGCGGCAGCGGCCACCTGCTCAACCCCGGACCGAGCCTGCCCGAGCAGCGCCGACGCGAGCTCGAGCACCGGCTGCGCACGCCGATCGACGGCTCGCGGCGCGTGGTGGTGATGAGCCGCAAGGGCGGGGTCGGCAAGACAACGATCACGCTGGCGCTGGGCAGCACCTTCGCGCTGCTGCGCGGCGACCGCGTGATCGCGGTGGACGCCAACCCCGACGCGGGCAACCTCGCCCACCGGGTCGCGCCGCCGCACGACCGCACCGTCACCGACGTGCTGCGGGACCTGGACCGGATCTCCACGTACGCCGCCCTGCGCCGCTACACCTCGCAGGCCGTCGAGTCACGGCTCGAGGTGCTCGCCTCCGACGACGACCCCCGCATCGGCATGGCCCTGGCCCGCGACGACTACCACCGGCTCATCGGCCTGCTCGACCGCTTCTACAACCTGATCCTGCTCGACACGGGCACCGGCATCCTCGACAGCGCCAACCAGGGGCTGCTCACCGAGGCCGACCAGGTCGTGCTGGTGGTGCGGGCCGGCCTCGACGGCGGCCGGGCCGGGGCGCTGACGCTCGACTGGATGGACCAGCACGGGTTCGACGACCTCGTCGCGCGGACCGTGGTGGTGGTCAATGCCGAGCGGCGCGGCAGCGAACCGCCGGAGCCGATGCGACGGCACTTCGAGAAGAGGTGCGCGCGCGTCGTGACGGTCCCGTGGGACGACGCGCTCGAGCCCGGCGCGCTGACCGACATGTCCGCCCTCCACCGTCGTACGCGTGACGCGCTGGTCGACATCGCGGCGGCGGTTGCCGACAACTTCGTCGTCGGGAACGACTCGTGACCGCGCGCGGCGCGGTCGCGCACGCGGTCGTGGCCACCCTGCTGCTGGCCGGTGCCGCCCAGGCGACCTCCGGCGCGACCTCCCGCGGACCGTCCGACGAGCGGCGTGACCTCGACCTCGTCGCCAGCGCGCAGCCCAGCGACCAGCGCCGCGAGGACAGCGACGTCGTCGTCGGCGAGACCATGGTCCGCGAGGGATCCCTCAAGGCCGACGCGGTCGCGACCACCGTGACGTCCTGCCACGGGTGCCGCGGGGACAGCACCGTGCTGCAGGTGCTCTACGTCCCCGGGCCGGCGTCGGCCCGCTTCGACAACGTCGCCTCCGCCTGGACCCAGGACTGCTGGGACTGCAGCGCGACGGCCCTGGCCGTGCAGGTGGTGGTCATCGGGCCGGGCGCCCGGGCGCGGCCGACCAACCGCGCCCTGGCGGTCGGCGGGGCGTGCGCCACCTGCGTCACCGCGACGGCGGCTTTCCAGGTCGTCGTGCAGGTCGATGCGGTCGGGCGGCTGCCCGAGGCGGCGCTCGCCGAGGTCGCGGCCTGGGTCGAGGCGGAGGCGGCCGCGCTCCGGGCAGCCGTCGCCACGCCGGTCACGCCGCGACGCGCGGAACGGGCGGCGTCCCGCTCCCTCGGCGAGCTCCGCCGGGTCGTCGTACGCGCCCTCGACGGGCGCACCCGCTCCGCCCGGGTCGCCGTCACCCGCTGACGCTCGATGACTCCGTGACCACCGCTGACGCCCGATATCTGAGGACGTCCTGGTAGGTGGATCCGCCCGATCGCCTACCAGGACGTCCTCAGATATCCCGAGTCGGGGCTCAGTCGAGGCGGGCGACCATGGGCAGCCGCGAGCGGGCTGTCAGCCCGACGACGGCGGCGGTGAGCAGCGGCAGGGCGACCACGAGTGCGGCGATCAGCAGCCACGGGATGTCGAGGTACGGCCCGACGGTCCCCTCCGCACCCGTGCTCCAGCTCGTCAGCGGCCGGGACACCGCGATCCCGGGCACGAACCCGACCACGGCCCCCAGCACCGCGCCGGCGACGCCGATGACGAGGGCGTACGACGCCGCCACCGCCCGGCGTGCCCGGGGTGCGGCGCCCACCGCGCTGAGCGTGGCGAGGTCGGGGCGGGCGTCGGCGAGGGCGAGGAACGTCGCCGTCAGCGTGCCCCCGATCATCAGGACCCCGCCGAGGACGCCCAGCACCAGCAGCACGATCGTCGCCTCGACGGGGCGCTGGTAGCCCCGCTCGACGTAGACCGAGGTCTCCGACTGGGCACCACCCACGGCCTCCTTGATGGCCGTCTCCGTCTCGCGGTCGACGCCGCCGGTGAGGACCAGGGCGTTCGTCCTCGGCTCGACACCGACGTCCTCCGCGAGCCGCTCGGCCATCTCCGGCGACACGATCGCCAGGCTGGGAGCGGTGGTGTCGACCACCACGTAGGTCGCCGGGACGGTGCGCCGCACGGTGAGGGATGCCTCCTCGGCCATCTCCTCGTCCCACGTCTCGGCCAGCACGACCACCTCGTCCGCCGCGACGGGGGCGTCGTTGAAGACCACCATCCGGCCCTCGGCGAGCGCGGCGTCGGCCTGCTCGCGGGCGGCATCGACGAGACCGACGGCGCGCGAGTCCTCGGCGACGATCACCGACGCCCCGTAGCCGCCGGAGTAGGCAAGGGACAGGTGCCTGTCCTCCGGCCCGGCGTCCGGGACGCGCACCGACCAGCCGATCCAGCCACCGTCGGGGAGTGACTCGGGCAGCCCCTGCACGGGCGTGACGCCGACGTCGGGGGCGGTCTCGCGGACGACCTGCTCCAGACGGGCCCACACCGGACCCGTGTCGGGCGCCTCCTCGCCGGGGAGGACCGTCGGCCACCACGACACCCGGCCCTCACCCATGGCCATCTGGGGCTGGTAGTTCGCTTTGTTGCCCAACTCGTCGCTGGCGTTGGCGATCCCGAGCGCCACCACGCCGGCAACGGTGGCCGCGACCGCCGCCACGGCGGGCACGGTCCGGGTGCGATGACGTACGGCGTCGCGCGCGGCGTAGCGGGCGGGCAGCGGGAGTCGGCGGGCCGCCCGCCCCAGCAGGGTGACCACGAACGGCACGACCAGCACCATGCCGAGCACCGACACGATCGCCGACAGCGACATCCACGTCGCCCCGTTGCCGTCGTCGGAGCTGACCGCGCCGTAGGCCGAGCCGGCGGTCCCGAGACCGAGCATGACCAGGCCGAGGATGGGCGTGGTCGCCCGTGGGGCTCGATCACCTCTCCGACCGGCGAGCACCGCGACCACGTCCTGGCGCGAAGCGAGGACGGCGGGCACGACGGCTGCGAGGAAGGCGGAGAGCATGCCGAAGCCGGCAACCAGCAGGAGCCAGCCCCACGGGACCTCGAACGGCCCGAACCACTTCCAGTCGAACAGCTGCACCACCGGCAGCGCTGCCCAGCCGACGAGGATGCCGAGGAGGACCCCGACGACCGAGGCGAGGAGGCCCAGCACGAGCCCGCCGGCCAGCACGACGCGGCGGGTCTGGGTCGGCGTACCACCGGATGCGGCCATCAGCGCCAGCACGCGCGTCTGGCGACGCGCCCCGACGGCGAACGCCGGGCCCGCCAGCAACACCACCTCGAGCAGCGTCATGGTCACGACCAGGGCGAGGACTGCCAGCAGCTCGTCGCGGCCGGTGTCGTAGCCCAGCTGCTCGGCGACGCTCTCCACGTCCGGCGGGTCGGCCAGCACGGTCCGTGACGCCACGACGACGCCTATCGCGTTGAGCTCACGGACCTGCGCCCAGCTCACCGGACCGGACTCGACCAGCCAGTCCCAGCGGTGGGTGGTGTCGGACGCACCCACCGCGCCGATAGGCCCCAGGACGGTCGGGTTCTGCCGACTCGTGGCGTCGCGCCCCACCCCCACGATCGTGGCGGTCGCGTCGTCCACCCGGATCTCGTCACCGAGCGCGAATCCCTTGCCGATCATCGCCGTGTTGACCACCACCTCGTGCGGTCCGGCCGGCAGGGTGCCCGCCTGCAGCTCGAAGAGACCCTCGGCCATCGGGTC
>DATIAJ010000179.1:0-14715 GCA_035458105.1 Nocardioides sp.
CGAGGTGCTGCCCACCGCCTCCACGGAGGACAAGGTCCTCGAGCACCTTCCGCGTGACCGCACCGTCACCGTCACCGCCTCGCCCACCAAGGGCCTGGAGGCCACGCTCGACCTGGCCGAGCGCCTCACCGGCCACGGCTACGTCACGGTCCCGCACCTCGCCGCACGCATGGTCTCCGGTCGTGACGAGCTGGCCGAGATCGCGGAGCGGCTGCGGGGCAAGGGCATCACGAGCGTGTTCGTCCCCGGCGGCGACGCGGAGGCGGTCGGCGACTACCCCGACGCGCTCGCGCT
This sequence comes from Nocardioides sp., assembly GCA_035458105.1. Taxonomy (GTDB): domain Bacteria; phylum Actinomycetota; class Actinomycetes; order Propionibacteriales; family Nocardioidaceae; genus Nocardioides. Next base: position 295 of record DATIAJ010000179.1, read on the forward strand.
GCTCGAGGACCTGAGGGACATGGGCTCGCCGTTCACCCACGTCGGGATCACCGGCTACCCCGAGTCGCACCCCACCATCCACGACGACCTCACCGTCCAGTCGATGTTGGACAAGCGCCACTACGCCACGCACATCGTCAGCAACCTGACCTTCGACCCGGCCGTGGTGCGCGACTGGGTGCGCCGGCTGCGCGCCCGCGGTGTCACCATGCCGCTGCTCCTCGGCATCCCCGGACCGGTCGAGCGCGCCAAGCTGCTGGGCATGGCGACCAGGATCGGTGTGGGCGAGTCGACGAAGTTCCTCGCCAAGAACAAGGGGCTCTTCGCCCGGCTCGCCGCACCGGGCGGGTTCACCGGCGAGTCCTTCCTCGAGAAGTGCGCGCCCGCCCTGGGGGAGGACGGCGCGCTCGTCGAGGGCCTGCACGTGTTCACCTTCAACCAGGTCGCCGAGACAGAGGCGTGGCGCACCGCGATGCTCGATCGGCTGCGCGGTACCTAGGGACGAACTGGTGGGTGGATCGGCCCGATCTCGACCAGATCGTCCCTAGATACCCGTGACGAGGGTGGCCAGGGCCTCCTCGAGCCCGTGGGCGCCGGTCTCGACGACCGTGAGGGGCAGGCCGATCGTCGCGGCGGCGTGGCGGGCGAGCTCGTGCAGCTCGTCGTCAGGTGCCTGGGCCAGCCAGACGACGCGGGTGTAGTTGCCGAAGTAGGCCTCCCGCAGCTCGGGGTAGCGGTCGAGACCCATCTCCTGGACCACGGTGCGGGCGAAGGACCGCACCAGGAAGTCGGTCAGCAGGTAGGTGCCGGGCTGCTCGTCGAAGAAGCGCTCGAGTCGGGACGCCCCGGCGTAGACGTCGTAGCAGTGCAGCCCGGGCAGCCTGGTCAGTCCGAGGTCGCGGCAGACCTCGTCGAGGGCGCCGTATGTGCCGCAGTCGGCGTAGCCCACGACGACCCGGTCGTACGTCGTCGCGAGCCGCAACGCCATCGTGCGCACCTCGCCCGCGATCCGCTCGGGGTGGTTGTGCAGCAAGGGTGGGAGCGGGTGGACGTCGACGGCCCAGTCGTGGCGGGCGACGACGGCCGCGGCGGGCTGGGCGAGCGCCCCGCAGGCGATCAGCGCGACCCGGTCAGGAGAACCCGAGCTGGTCGACGAACGCGTCGTTGAAGTCGGGACGGTCGGAGAGCTCGACATACGTCACCTCCTCCAGCAGCGCCAGGGCGCCGGCACGCTCACGCACGGACAGCAGGGCCATCTTGGCCCCCTCGCCGGCGACGTTGCCGGCGGCGACGATCCGCAGCACGGGAAGCCTCGGCACCAGGCCGATGCGGACGGCCGACGCGGGGGAGAGGTAGCTGCCGAACGACCCCGCGAGCAGCACCTGCTGGACGTCGCGGTGCTCAAGGCCGAGCTCGTCGAGCAGCAGGGACCAGCCGGTGGAGATCGCGGCCTTGGCGAACTGCAGCTCGCGCACGTCGCGCTGCGAGAGGTAGACGCAGTCGGCGGGCTCGGCGTCGGGGGTGGGCCGGTGCAGCAGGAAGACCCGCTCCTCGCCGACCAGGGCGAGGCGGTCGGCCAGGGCCGGGGCGACGTCCTTCGCCTCGTCTTCGGGCACCAGGCGTCCGGAGCTGTCGAGCAGTCCCACCCGGACCAGCTCGGCGACGGCGTCGACCAGCCCGGAGCCGCACAGCCCCCTCGGCTCGACGTCGCCGATCACGCCGAGCCGGACGGCCTCGGCAGGGTCGTCGGCGTGCGAGTCGACCTTGATCACCTCGATCGCCCCGTCGGCGGCCCGCATGCCGCAGCGGATGGCACCCCCCTCGAAGGCCGGGCCGGCGGGGGCAGCGGTGGAGAGGAGCGTCTCGCCGTCGCTCAGCACGATCTCGCAGTTGGTGCCGACGTCGATGAACAGGCGGGTGCGCTTGTCGCGGTCCATGCCGGTGGCGAGCATGCCGGCGACGATGTCGCCACCGACGTAGGCACCCAGCGCCGGGAAGAAGAACGCGCGTGCGCGGGGGTGGAGGTCCAGGCCGATCTCGGAGGCCAGTACGTCGGGGGGCTGGGCCGCCGCCATGACGAACGGGGCGACACCCAGGGGCTCGGGGTCGAGGCCCAGCACGAGGGCGGTCATCGTCGCGTTGCCGGCGACCGCCACCTCGTAGACGTCGTTCGGCTCGATCCCGGCCTCGCGACACACACGCCGCGCCAGGTCGGCGAGGGTGGCGCCGGCGGCCTGCTGGAGGCGGCCGAGGGCGTCGGGGTCCATCATCGTGGCGCTGATCCGGGTGATGACGTCGCCGCCGAAGGGCTGCTGGGCGTTGAGGCTGGACGCGACGGCCAGCGGGGTCCCGGTGCCGACGTCGAGGAGGGTGCCGACGACCGTCGTGGTGCCGAGGTCGAAGGCGATCGCGTAGCGGATCGCCGTCGTGTCGCCGGGCTCGACGTCGACGAGCGCCTCGTCGAGGACCACCGCGGTCACCTTGAAGTCGGCCTTGCGCAGCACCGTCGAGAGCCGCCGCAGGACGTGGAGGTCGGCGGTCAGCTCGAGGTCGTCGATGGCGTCGGTGAGGCGGGCGAGGTCGGTGCGCTGGTCGGCGAGCGTGGCCTCGTCGAGCTCGACGTAGCGCTTCTGCAGGGCGGGGCGCAGGATGACCTGGCGTCCGATGCCCACCGTCGCGGCCTTGGGTCGCGTGATCAGCGGCGGGACCTCGACGGACAGGTCGCGGGTGGCGTGGAGCAGGCACCCGAGGCGCCAGCCGGCGGAGAGCTGGTCGGGCGTGAACGTCCGTACGTCGTGGCGGGTGAGGGGGACCTCGACGTCGGACGTGACCTGGATGCGGCACTTGTGGCAGGTGCCGTGGCCGCCGCAGGTCGAGTCGATCGCGATGCCGTTCCACGAGGCGGCGTCGAAGACGGTCACGCCGGGAGGGACGCGTACGCCGCGCACGGTCGGCGCGACCTCCGTGCCGTCCTCGGCCCTGGTGCGGACGGTGAAGGACAGGTCGACGCGGCCGGTGCCGTCGTGCGGCACCGGCTCGGCTCCCGGCCTCTCGATGAGGCCCTCGCGGGCGACGTCGGCGAGCGAGAAGTCCGGCCCGTCGGGCGGTCGGCTCATCGGGGTTCCGTCACGCGCCCTCGGCGGCTGCCTGCTTCGCCCGGTGGGCGGAGATCCAGGCCATGCCCCAGTCGTCGTGGCCCAGGAACACGTCGGCGGCCTTGACCGCCTCCACCACCTGGGGCGTCCGGGCGTCCATGATCGCGCTGGTGAGTCCCGACGTCATCGCCATCGGCAGCCACGTGGCGTTGAGGGTGTGTCGACCGGGCATCCCGAAGGACACGTTGGAGGCGCCGCAGGTCATGTTGACCCCGAAGTCGTCGCGGATGCGGCGCATCACCTCGAAGGTCACCAGGCTGGTCGTGGTGTCGGCGCCGATGGGCATGGCCAGCGGGTCGATCACGATGTCGGCCTGGGCGATGCCGTACTCCTCGGTGGCGACCCGGATGATCTTGGCGGTCAGCTCGAGTCGCTTGTCGGCCTCCATCGGGATCTCGTCGTGGTCGTTGGGCAGGGCGATGATCGCGGCGTCGTGCTTCTTCACGAGCGGGAGGATCAGCTCGAGGCGGTCGTCCTCCGCGGTCACGGAGTTGACCAGCGCCCGGCCCTGGTAGGCGGCCAGGCCGGCCTCGAGCGCCTCGACCACGGAGGAGTCGATGCACACGGGCAGGTCGGTGAGGTCCTGGACCATGGTGATGGCCTTGGCGAGCAGGTCGGGCTCGTCGGTGAGCGGCACCCCCATGTTGACGTCGAGGACGTCGGCGCCGCCCTCGACCTGGGCCTTGGTGTCGCGCTCGATCGCGGAGAAGTCGCCGTCGCGCAGCTGCTGCTGGAAGATCCGGCGACCGGTGGGGTTGATCCGCTCGCCGATGACCGTGAACCGGGTGTCGTGCCCGATGACGACCTCGCGCGAGGCCGAGCGCAGGACCGTGCGCAGGGGCTCGGCGCTCATCAGGCAGGGACCTTCGTGCGCTTCGCCTCGAGCAGGCTCTTGGCGCGCTTGACCGTCTGCGAGGCGTCGGCCGCGTAGCCGTCGGCCCCGACGGCGTCGGCGTACTCCTGGGTGACGGGTGCGCCACCGACCATGACGATCACGTCGTTGCGCATGCCGGCCTTCTCGAGGGCGTTCATGTTGGCCTTGAACATGGGCATCGTCGTGGTCAGGAACGCCGAGAAGCCGACGATGTCGGGCTGGTGCTCGTCGATCGCGGTGACGAACTTCTCCGGCGCCACCTGCACGCCGAGGTCGATCACCTCGAACCCGGCGCCCTCGAGCATGATGTTGACGAGGTTCTTGCCGATGTCGTGCACGTCGCCCTTGACGGTGCCCATCAGGAACTTGCCGATGGTCGCCACGCCGGTCTCGGCGAGGAGCGGTCGCAGCCGCTCCATGGCACCTGCCATCGCTCGACCGGCGATGAGCATCTCGGGCACGAAGAAGTCGCCGCGCTCGAAGCGGGCGCCGACCTCCTCCAGCGACGGGATCAACGCGTCGAAGAGCAGCGTCTGCGGCTCCATCGAGAGGTCGAGCCCCTGGTTGGTCAGGTCGAGCACGCGCGGGGCGTTGCCCACCAGCGTCTCGTCGTAGAGGGCCTGCAGGATCTCCTCGGGGGTCATGCGACCACCTCCTCGTTCTCCTCGGTGCGCGCGTCGCGGCGTGCGGATGTCGGACGGGCAGGACCGCGCAGCAGCGACGACAGCGCCGCGGACTGCTCCAGCAGGCGGCGGCCGAGCTCGTCGGTCCGCTCGGCCAGCCGGGGGGTGGGACCGGAGATCCCCAGGGCGGCGATCACGTCGCCACGGATGCCGAAGACCGGGACGGCGACACCGGTCAGACCGATCTCCAGCTCGTCCTCGGTCAGCGCCCAGCCCCGTTCGCGGCACCGCTCGCCGTCGCGGCGTACGGCGTCGTGGTCCGGGAGCGTCAGGGGCGTCGGCCGCTCCAGCTCGCCGGTCGGGAGCTCGAGGGCGCCCCACGCGAGGAGGACCTTGCCGAGTGCCGAGCAGTGGGCCGGGACCTCGATCTCGGTCCAGTCGCGGGTGCCGAGGAGGAAGGTCGAGGCGACCTGGGCCACCTGCACCACGCGGTCGCCGCGCGTGACGCTGAGGTGCACGGTCTCGCCGGTGTCGGCGCCGAGGCGGTCCATCACCGGGCGGGCGAGCCGCACCAGCTCCTCCCACGGGTCGTGGCGCGCGGCGTAGAGCCAGAACAGCCGGCCGGCGACGTATGACCCGGCCGGGTCGCGCTCGAGGAGCCCGGACCGCTCGAGAGCCGTGAGCAGTCGCGAGGTCGTCGACTTGGCGAGCCCGCTCGCATCCTGGAGGTCGGCGAACGACATCGGCTCGTCGGCGTGCACGACGGTGGCGACCAGATCGGCGGCGCGGTCGAGCGCCCGCGTGCCGGTGGCGGCGTCGCTCACGGCGGCTCCTTCGCTGGAGGGGTTCCCAGAGGTTCCATGATGTGGAACCGTGTTCCACATCATGAGGCTATGAGCCGGGTGGGTCGAGGTCAAGGGAGGATCCGTGTTCCGCAACACGATGCCGCGCTACGAGGTGCTGTCCGAGGAGGCCATGGCGACCCTCGATCGCGGGTGGCGCCGGCTGATGACAGAGATCGGCGTGGAGTTCATGGACGAGCGCGCCCTCGAGCTCTTCCGCCGGGCAGGCCAGCGGGTGGAGGACCACACGGTCTTCCTCGACCCTGACTTCGTGCTCGAGCAGGTCGCCAAGGCGCCGCGTGAGTTCGACGTGCAGGCGCGCAACCACGCGAACGACATCCACATCGGCGGTGACTCGATGGCCTTCGGCGCCGTCTACGGGCCGCCGTTCGTGCGGCAGGGCGACGTACGCCGCGACGCGACGATGGAGGACTTCCGCAGCTTCACCAAGCTGGCGCAGTCCTTCTCCGTGCTCGACTCCGCAGGGGGCGTGATCTGTGAGCCCAACGACACCCCGCTCGACAGCCGTCACCTCGACATGACCTACGCGCTGCAGACGCTGACCGACAAGGTCTACATGGGCAACGTGGTCTCCGGGGTCAACGCCGCGGACACCATCGCGATGACGTCGATCCTCTTCGGCTCGCGTGAGGCGATCGAGGAGACCCCGGCGACCATCTCGCTGATCAACTGCAACTCGCCGCTGCGCTGGGACGACCGCATGCTGGAGGCGCAGCTCGAGTACTCCGCCGCCGGCCAGCCGGTGGTGCTGACGCCCTTCATCCTGATGGGCGCCATGTCGCCGGTGACCATCCCCGCCGCCCTGGTGCAGCAGATCGTCGAGGCCCTGTCGGGGATCGCCCTGTCACAGCTGGTCCGGCCCGGGACTCCGGTGATCTTCGGGTCGTTCCTCTCCAACATCGACATGCAGTCCGGCTCGCCGACCTTCGGCACGCCGGAGTCGGGGCTCGGCCTGCTGTGCACCGGGCAGATCGCGCGCCACTTCGGCCTGCCGTTCCGCACCGGCGGCGGCCTGACCTCGTCGCAGGTGGCGGACGCACAGGCGGGCTACGAGGCGCTGATGACCCTGATGCCGACCTTCCTGGCCGGCGCCAACTGGGTGATGCACTCCGCGGGCTGGCTCGAGGGCGGTCTGGTCGCCGGCTACGAGAAGTTCATCGTCGACGTCGAGCTGCTCCAGATGCTCCGCCACGAGTTCACGCCCCTGGAGATCGACGAGGACTCGATGGCGTTCGGCGCGCACGAGGAGGTCGGCCACGGCGGGCACTTCCTCGGGGCGATGCACACGATGGAGCGCTTCCGCACGTGCTTCTACCGCCCCCTGCTGTCGTCGTCGGAGAACTACGAGCGGTGGATGCGCAACGGCGGCCACGACGCCAACGACCGCGCGACCGTGGCGTACCAGAAGACGCTGGAGGAGTACGAGCAGCCGCCGCTCGACGACGCGGTCCGCGAGGAGCTCGAGGACTACGTCATCCGCCGGCGGGCCGAGCTCGGCGACTGATCGCTGGCCGGACGCACGCCCGGGGTGGCGGCACATCGCACGGATCGAGGGCTGAGTGCCGCGATCTGCCGCCACCATCGCAGGCGAGCGGGAGGGTCAGGACAACCCCAGGATGGTCCCGTCGTCCGCCAGGTCGATCCGTGCGGCCGAGGGGTCCCGGGGCAGTCCGGGCATGGTCATCATGTCGCCGCACACGACGACCACGAACCCGGCACCTGCCGACAGGCGCACCTCGCGCACGTGCAGCTCGTGGCCGGACGGTGCGCCCACCGCTGCCGGGTCGGTGGAGAAGGAGTACTGGGTCTTCGCGACGCAGACCGGCAGCCGCGAGTAGCCGTCGCGCTCGATGCGTTGGAGGCGACGGCGCGCCTTGGCGTCCCACGTCACCAGGCCGGCGCCGTAGAGGCGGGTCGCGATCGCCTCGACCTTGGCGGTGAGGGAGAGGTCGTCGTCGTAGGTGTAGGAGAAGTCGTACGGCGACGGCTCGGCCAGCGATGCCAGGACGCCCTCCGCGAGCGCCTTCGCGCCGTTGCCGCCGTCGGCGAAGTGGGTGGCGGGGAAGGCCCGTACGCCCTCGTCGGCCACGAGCGCGACCACCCGCTCCACCTCCCGGTCGGTGTCGGTGGGGAAGCGGTTGACGGCCACGACGGCGGGGATGCCGTACACGTCGCGGACGTTGGCCAGGTGCCGCCGCAGGTTCGTCATGCCGGCCTCGACGGCGGCGACGTCCTCGGGACCGAGGTCGGCCAGCGGGACACCGCCGTGGTACTTCAGGGCACGCACGGTCGCGACCACGACCGCCACGTCCGGACGCAGGCCGGACTTGCGGCACTTGATGTCGACGAACTTCTCGGCGCCCAGGTCCGCGCCGAAGCCGGCCTCGGTGACGACGATGTCGGCCAGCCGCAGGCCCGCGCGGGTGGCCATCACCGAGCTGCAGCCGTGGGCGATGTTGGCGAACGGTCCGCCGTGGACGAAGGCAGGCGCGCCCTCGAGGGTCTGGACGAGGTTCGGGGCGAGGGCGTCGCGCAGCAGCGCGGCCATGGCTCCCTCGGCGCCGAGGTCGCGGGCGGTCACCGGTGCCATCGACCGGGTGTAGCCGATCACGATGTCCCCGATGCGTCGCTTGAGGTCGGCCCACGACTCGGTGAGGCAGAAGATCGCCATCAGCTCCGAGGCCACGACGATGTCGAAGCCGTCCTCGCGGGGGAAGCCGTTGACGTGCCCGCCCAGCGCGACGACGACCTCGCGCAGGGCCCGGTCGTTGGTGTCCACGACGCGCTTCCAGGTCACGCTTCGCACGTCGATGTCGAGCTCGTTGCCGTGGTGGACGTGGTTGTCGATGAGTGCCGAGAGCAGGTTGTTGGCCGCGGCGATGGCGGCGAAGTCGCCGGTGAAGTGCAGGTTGATGTCGGTCATCGGCACGACCTGGCTCCAACCGCCACCGGCCGCGCCGCCCTTCATGCCGAAGACCGGTCCCATCGAGGGCTCGCGGAGGCACGCCACCGTCCGGTGGCCCAGGCCGTGGAGCGCGTCGGTCAGGCCGACGGTGGTGGTGGTCTTGCCCTCGCCGGGCGGCGTGGGGGACAGGGCGGTGACCAGCACGAGCCGGCCGAGCGGCCGGTCGGACAGTGACGCGAGGTAGCCCACGTCGACCTTCGCCTTGTGGTGGCCGTAGGGGACGAGGTGCTCCTCGCCGATACCGAGCGTCTCCTCGGCGATCTCGCGGATCGGTCGCAGGACGGCGGCATTGGCGATCTCGATGTCGGACTGCATGACGGGCTCCTGGTCGAGGTGGTGGTCGAGGTGGTGGTCGGTGGTCGGTCTCAGCGGAAGACGACGGTGCGTTCGCCGTTGAGCAGGACCCGCGACTCGCTGTGCCAGCGCACGGCCCGGGAGAGCACCTGCGCCTCCACGTCGCGTCCTGCCGAGACGAGCTGGTCCTGGTCGTAGCCGTGGTCCACGCGGAGGACGTCCTGCTCGATGATCGGTCCCTCGTCGAGGTCGCCGGTCACGTAGTGCGCGGTCGCGCCCACCAGCTTCACGCCACGGTCGAATGCCTGGTGGTAGGGCCGGGCTCCCTTGAAGCTCGGCAGGAACGAGTGGTGGATGTTGATCGCCCGCCCTGACAGCCGCCGGCACAGGTCGTCGGACAGCACCTGCATGTAGCGGGCGAGGACGACGAGGTGCGTGCCGGTGTCGTCCACGAGCTGAAGGAGACGTTCCTCGGCCTCCGCCTTGGTCGCGGGCGTCACCGGGACGTGGTGGAACTCGATGTCGTACGAGCGAGCCAGCGCGCCCGCATCGGGATGGTTCGACACGATGGCCGGGATCTCGATCTGCAGCGCCCCCGTGCTGGCGCGGAAGAGGAGGTCGTTGAGGCAGTGCAGGTGCTTGGAGACCATGATCAACGTGCGGTAGGGCGCCGCGGCCGACCAGAGCTCGAACTGCATGGCGTACGCCTCGGCGACGGGGCCGAAGGCCTCGCGGAGGTCGGCGGCGTCGGCAGCCGCTTCGGTGACGAACGCGATCCGCATGAAGAAGCGGTCGCTGAGCCGGTCGCCGAACTGCTGGCTCTCCACGATGTTCGCCCCGCGCTCGACCAGGAAGCCCGACACGGCATGGACGATGCCGGGACGGTCGGGGCACGAGAGGGTGAGGACGAAGTCGGCTCCGCTGGGGCCGTGCGACATGGTGGCTCCTGACGCGGGAGAGGTCCGTGGCGCGGGACCAAGGGTTGTTGCGCTTGACGAAACGCAGTCTGCGATACGCAACAGCCCCTGCGCTAGTGTCCCCTCATGGTGGACACGGTCCCGAGCCCTGCCGTGACAGGTGCCGGCGTGCAGTCGGTCGACCGGGCGCTCGGCATCCTGGAGGTGCTGGCCCGCACGGGTGAGTCCGGTGTCACCGAGATCGCCGCCGAGCTCGGCGTGCACAAGAGCACCGCCTTCCGCCTGGTCGCCACCCTCGAGGCCCACCGACTCGTGGAGCAGACCGCCGACCGGGGCCGCTACCGCCTCGGTGTCGGCATCCTGCGGCTCGCCGGCGCCACCACGGCCCGTCTCGACCTCGTGCAGGAGGCGCGGCCCATCGCACGCCAGCTCGCCGCGGACACGGGGGAGACCGTCAACATCGCAGTCCTCGCCGAGAGCTCCGCGCTCTACCTCGACCAGGTTGCCGGGTCCTCGGCCCTCCAGCCCCACAACTGGGTCGGGCAGCACATCCCCCTCCACGCGACGAGCAACGGCAAGGTGCTCCTCGCCGGCCTCGACGACGCCGGTCTCGAGGCCGTCCTCGGCACGCTGGCGACCTACACGCCGCGCACCATCACCGGTCACCGGGAGCTGCGTGAGGAGGTCGCGCGGGTGCGCGAGCAGGGTTACGCGGTCGCGGTGGACGAGCTCGAGGTCGGTCTCACGGCGGTCGCCGCCCCCATCCGCAACGCGCACGGCGACGTGGTCGCGTCGATGAGCGTGTCCGGTCCGTCGTTCCGGCTGACCGAGGAGCAGGTGCAGGACGTCGTACGCCTCGTGGTCGCGGCCGCGGTCGAGGTCTCCCACCGCCTCGGCTGGGGGCACCGCTGACGAGAGGGCCGGCCGCCGGAGGGCATCCGGACCAGCCCACACCTTGACGCCCGCGTCGGGCAGCAGGATCCTTCCGCACAGAGAGCGAGGCGACCGTGGCCGACCTGTACATCGACGGCAGCTGGACACCGGCCCGCGGGGGTGGTCGGCGTGAGATCCGCTGCCCGGCGGACGGCTCGTTGGTCGGCGAGGTCGCCGAGGCGGACGCCGGCGACACCGAGCTCGCCGTGGCGGCCGCCCACCGGGCGTTCCACGAGGGTCCGTGGCCCGGGTGGTCGAGCCGCGACCGCGGCGACCTGCTGCTGCGCGTCGCCGACCTGCTCGAGCGGGACCGGGACGCCATCGCCCGCGCGGAGTCGCTCGACACGGGCAAACGCCTGGTCGAGGGCGGCTACGACGTCGACGACGTGGTGTCGGTGTTCCGCCACTTCGGCCACGCGGCCGACGCCGAGGGCGGCCGGGTCGTCGACACCGGAAACCCGGCCGTGGTCAGCAGGGTGGTGCACGAGCCGGTCGGTGTCTGCGGGCTGATCGCGCCGTGGAACTACCCGCTCCTGCAGACCGCGTGGAAGGTGGCTCCCTGCTTGGCGGCCGGCAACACCTTCGTGCTGAAGCCGAGCGAGATCACCCCCCACACCGCCGTCCACCTGATGCGGGTGCTGGAGGAGGCCGGGCTCCCGGCCGGCGTCGGCAACCTTGTTCTGGGTGAGGGCCCGTCGGCCGGAGCCCCGCTCGCCGAGGACCCCCGCGTCGACCTCGTCTCGTTCACGGGGAGCCTGGCCGTCGGCAAGCGCCTCATGGCCGCAGCGGCCGCCACGGTGAAGCGGGTCGCCCTGGAGCTCGGCGGGAAGAACCCCAACATCGTGTTCGCCGACGCCGACTACGACACCGCGCTCGACTTCGCGCTGACGGCGGTGTTCCTGCACTCCGGCCAGGTGTGCTCGGCCGGCGCGCGCCTCGTCGTCGAGGAGTCCCTCCACGACCGCTTCGTCGACGACCTCGTCGCCCGCGCCCGTGACATCCGGCTCGGCGGACCGTTCGACGAGGCCGCGGAGACCGGGCCCCTGACCAGCGCCGCGCACCGCGAGAAGGTCGAGGCGTACGTCGCGGCCGGTCTCGCCGAGGGGGCGGTGCTGCGGTGCGGCGGGGCCCGCCCGGACGACCCCGCCCTGGCCGACGGGTTCTACTACCTCCCGACGGTGCTCGATCGCTGCACCAGCTCGATGAGCGTGACGCAGGAGGAGTCGTTCGGCCCGGTGCTGACGGTCGAGACCTTCGCCGACGAGGCCGAGGCCGTGAGGATCGCCAACGACAGCATCTACGGACTCGCAGGCGCCGTGTGGACGCAGGACTCGGGTCGCGCCCAGCGCGTCGCGGCCGGGCTGCGGATGGGCACGGTGTGGATCAACGACTACCACCCCTACGTCGCCCAGGCGGAGTGGGGCGGCTACAAGCAGTCGGGCATCGGACGCGAGCTGGGCAGGGCCGGCCTCGAGGAGTACCGCGAGACCAAGCACGTGTGGCACAACATCGCGCCGGAGCCGCAGCGCTGGTTCGGAGGGTCTGGCTCATGAACACTCGCAAGGCATACGACTTCGTGATCGTCGGCGGTGGGTCGGCCGGGTGCGCCCTGGCCAACCGGCTGTCCGCCGACCCGTCGACGAGCGTCCTGGTGCTCGAGGCCGGTCGGACCGACCGGTTCGACCCGCTCATCCACGCGCCGGCGGCCCTGCCCTTCCCGATCGGCAACCCGCTCTACGACTGGAGGTACGAGTCGGAGCCGGAGCCGGCGATGGGCGGGCGCCGGGTCTACCACGCCCGCGGCAAGGTGCTCGGCGGGTCGTCCTCGATCAACGGCATGATCTTCCAGCGCGGCAACCCGATGGACTACGAGCGCTGGGCCGGCGATGCCGGCATGGAGGCCTGGGACTACCGCCACTGCCTGCCCTACTTCAAGCGCATGGAGTCGCTGATCCTCCCGGACGGGATGGTCGGCGCTGACGCGTGGCGCGGCGGGTCCGGGCCGCTCAAGCTCGAGCGCAGCCCCGCGACCAACCCGCTCTTCAGCGCCTTCTTCGAGGCGGCACAGCAGGCGGGTTACCCGCTGACCGACGACGTCAACGGCTATCGGCAGGAGGGCTTCGGCCGCTTCGACCGCAACATCGTGGACGGCGTACGCATGTCGGCTGCCCGCGCCTACCTGCACCCGGTGATGGGTCGCAAGAACCTCACCGTCGAGACCTTCGCCCACGCCACGAAGGTGCGCTTCGACGGCACCCGGGCCGTCGGCGTCGACTACCTCCGCGCCGGCCGCAGGCACGACAGCGTCGACGCGGGCGAGGTCATCCTGTGCGGTGGCGCGATCAACTCGCCGCAGCTGCTCCAGCTGTCCGGCATCGGCGATCCCGAGCACCTCCGGCCGCTCGGCGTCGACATGGTGCACGACCTGCCGGGGGTGGGGGAGAACCTCCAGGACCACCTCGAGGTCTACATCCAGTACGCCTCGCTCCAGCCCGTCTCGATCGTCGAGGGGCTCAAGTGGCGCAACCGCCCGCTGGTCGGGCTCGAGTGGCTGCTGAAGCGCACCGGCACCGCGGCGTCCAACCACTTCGAGGGCGGCGGCTTCTGCCGCTCCAACGAGGACGTCGACTGGCCCAACCTGATGTTCCACTTCCTGCCGATCGCGATCCGCTACGACGGCTCTGCCGCGCCCGGCCAGGACAAGTACGCCCACGGCTACCAGGTGCACATCGGACCGATGTACGCCGACACCCGCGGGTGGGTGCGCATCGCATCGGTCGATCCGCGGGCGAAGCCGAAGATGCTCTTCAACTACCTCTCGACCGACAACGACAAGCGGGAGTGGGTCGAGGTCGTCCGGGTCGCGCGCGACATCCTCAACCAGCCGGCGTTCGCCCCGTTCAACGGCGGCGAGCTGTCGCCGGGCAGCGCGGTGCAGACCGACGAGGAGATCCTCGAGTGGGTGCGCAAGGACGCCGAGACCGCGCTGCACCCCTCCTGCACCGCGAAGATGGGCACCGACGAGATGTCGGTCGTCGACCCCGGCAGCATGCGGGTCCACGGCACCGAGGGCCTGCGGGTCGTCGACGCCAGCGTGTTCCCGTACGTCACCAACGGCAACATCTACGCCCCCGTGATGATGGTCGCCGAGAAGGCTGCCGACCTCATCCAGGGCAACACGCCCCTGCCGCCCGCCGAGGTGCCCTACTACCGCCACCGCGACCAGTCCCCGCTCTACCCGCCCGGAGATCCCCGCAACGCCATGTGATCCGTCCCGCTCCCCGCCCGGAGGCCCTCATGACCGCACAGCTCGACGCACCCGCTCCCCTCGGCGACCCCGACCCGGAGCATGCCTCCCGTCCCACGGTGCGGTGGCCGGTCTTCATCACGTCGTTCGTCGGGGTCTGCCTGGTCACGCTGTGGGCGATCGTGGCGCCCGCCAACGCCGAGAGCGTCATCGGCGACCTCGTGGGCAGGGTCGGGACGGCCTTCGGCTGGTTCTACGTCGCGCTCGCCACGGCCATCGTCGGCTTTGTGATCTTCCTGGGGGTCTCCCGCTACGGCAGCATCCGCCTCGGTCCCGACCACTCGCGCCCGGAGTTCTCGACCTTCGCCTGGGCGAGCATGCTCTTCGCGGCGGGCATCGGCACCGACGTGATGTTCTACTCCGTCATCGAGCCGGTCTCCCAGTACACCGCGCCGCCCGTCGGCGAGCCCGGGACCGTCGACGCGGCCCGCGACGCGACGGTCTGGACGCTGTTCCACTACGGCGTGACGGGCTGGGCCATGTACGCGCT
>DATIAJ010000180.1:0-4346 GCA_035458105.1 Nocardioides sp.
CCGAAGAGGTGACCCTGCCACGAGACCCCGGGCTGGCCGGGCAGCACGCCGAGCAGCGCGCCGCTGTAGAGCAGGAAGACCGCGACGCCGATGAGGATCTCGGAGGTACGGCGGTTGAGGAAGCCGCGCACGATGAGGTAGACGATCCAGCCGAAGATCAGCACGGACGCGCCCGCGTGGGTGCTGCCCGGTTGGGCGAAGAGCCAGACGCCGAGCCCGCCGACGACCCAGATGATGGCAGTGGCGGCGAGACCGCGGGCGACGCCGGTGGCGAGGGTGAGGAAGCCCAGCACGAGCACGGGCACGGTGTTGCTGACCAGGTGGTCGAAGCCGAAGTGCAGGGTCGGGGCGAAGGCCACGCCGGCCAGCCCGTCCTCGCTGCGAGGCTGGACGCCGTACGCGTCGAGCGGGTTGCCCGTCGCGGCGTCGAAGATCTCGAGCACCCACAGCAGTGCGACGAACCCGCCGGTGACCAGCGCAGCGCCCTTCCAGGCGGGCTCGCGGGCGGTGGTCTGCATGCCTTTCATCGTGACATCCCGCGTGAAACCGGATATCTGAGGACGTGGTGGTCGGATTCGGGTGCCTCATCCGTTCACGGCGTCCTCAGATATCCGACGCCGTCGGATGTCTAGCGGCGAGCGGCCACCTCGGGCGGGAAGCCGCCGGTCGAGACGGTGCCCCAGCGGGTGGGCGTGATCCGGAGCAACGACTTGCCCTGGTCGACCATCGCCTCCCGGTACTCCTGCCAGTCGGAGTGCTCACCGGCGATCGAGCGGAAGTACTCCACGAACGCGTCGAGCGCCTCCTCCCCCTCGCTGGCGTCGAGCACCTCGCACGTCCCGTCGACCTGCACCCACGCGTCGTCCCACTCGTCGGAGAGCACGACCACCGAGACGCCCGGCCGCTGCCGCGCGTTCCTCGTCTTGGCGCGCTGCGGGTAGGTGGCGACGACGATGCGGCCGCTCCCGTCGACGCCACCGCTCACCGGTGACGCCTGCGGGCTGCCGTCCGCGCGCTCGGTGATCAGCAGCATGCGGTGCCGCGGGCGTACGAACTCCAGCAGCTCGTCGAGCCCGACCTCGGTGTTCGTCGCGATGTTCGGAGCCATGCGGTCGAGGTTAACGACCGGCGCCGCGCACCCGCTCCAGACCGGGCGTGCGGTCGGGTGGACATCGGTCACCGGCAGGGTGACGCTGACCGGATGGGGGCGCTGCCGCGACCGCACCTCGCTCCCGGTCCCCACCGGGAGCTGGTCGACGCGCTCCACACCCTGCACCACCGTGCCGGGTGGCCGAGCCTCCGTCACCTCGCGGCGGACACGGGGGTCTCGCACACGACGGTCTCGAAGACCTTCTCGTCGCCGACGCTGCCGAGCTGGGGCACCGTCGAGCTCTTGGTCGAGGCCATGGGAGGCGACGTCCCCCGGTTCCACGAGATGTGGCTCGCCGCGTCCGCCCCTCCGGATCCGACCGGTCGCCCCGGTGCGGCGATCGCCGGCCGGGCCGCGGAGCTCGGTGTCGTACGACGGCACCTGGCCGACGGCGCCGGCCTGCTCCTGGTCACGGGCGAGGCGGGCATGGGCAAGACGGCGCTGGTCGGCGCCGCTGCTGCGTCGTCCGAGACCACCGTGGTCACCGGCCCCTGCCTGCACCTGTCCCGGGAGGTGCCGCTCCTCCCGATCATCGAGGCCCTGCGAACGCTCCACGACACCGACGACGGTCGATGGGTGGGCGAGGCGCTCCGGGCGTGCCCGGCGTACGTCGCCTCGAGCCTGGCCCGGCTGCTGCCCGAGCTCGACGCCCCGTCGAGCTCCCGGCCGGAGGATCCCTGGGGCGGCGAACGGCTCCTCTCCGCGGTCGGCAGGCTGTTGCAGGCGATGGCAGCCATCCGTCCCGTGGCGCTGCACGTCGAGGACTGCCAGTGGGCGGACCGCAGCACCCTGGACCTGCTCGCCCACCTGACGAGCGCCTCGTCCTCGGTGCCTCTTGTCGCCACCTGGCGCACCGGCGACCCGGACGTGCCGCAGGACCACGTCGACTGGTTGACCCGGGTCCGTTGGACGACCGGGGTGACGACCGTGGACCTGGAGGCGCTGACCCTCGAGGAGAGCGTCGAGCAGCTCCGACTGCTCACCGGTTCAGCCCCGGATCCCGCCGTCGCCGAGCGCATCCATGCTCGATCACAGGGTCTCCCCCTCTACACCGCCCAGCTCGCCGGGAGCCCCGGAGATGTCGAGCTCCCGCCCCGTCTGGCCGACCTGCTCGACCGGCGTATCGGCGACCTGGACGAGGACTCGTGGCGGGTGGCGCGACTGCTCGGCGTCGCCCAACGGCGTCTTCGATCGAAGGTGCTGAGCACGGCCGGCGGCATGGATGCCGAGGCGCTCGAGGAGGCGCTCCGGACGCTGGCCGGGCGCGGGCTCGTCACGAGCGGCGCCGGGGACGACGCAGCGCTGTCCCACCCATTGTTCGTGGACGCGATCCACCGGCGGCTGGTCCCCGGCGAGGCCGCGCGGCTGCACGCCCGGCTCGCGGAGGTGCTGGTCGCCGAGCCGGACGTCGAACCGGCCGAGGTCGCGGGCCACTGGCGCGCGGCGGACCGTCCCGGCCGGGAGCTCGTGCACCGGGTTGCGGCAGCCCGCGCGGCGGACGAACGATTCGCTCCGCGCCAGGCCCTGGACGAGTGGTTGCGGGTGCTCGAGCTCTGGGACGCCGGGGAGCGGGTCGACGGGGTGGACATGTGGGACGCGACGGTTCGAGCACTGGAGGCAGCCAGCCAGCTGGGCGACCTGGGGGCAGCTCGAGGTCTGGCGTCGAGGCTGGACGCGCGGGGGCTGACCGGGGAGCGGCGGGCGGTCGCGCTGAAGTGGACCGCGTCGCTCGAGATGGCTGACGGGCGGCCGCAGCAAGGCCTGGCCCTGCTCTCTGAGGCGCTCGCACTGGTCGAGGGGCAACCGCCGTCGCAAGAGCTGGACGAGCTCCTGGCCGAGCGGGTGGGAGCGTTCATGCAGCTCGGCCGGTTCGACGACGCCCGCGCCGAGCTCCGCCGCGGAGTGGATGTCGGTCGTGTGCTCGGCGACGAGCGGTCCCGTCGTCGCTGGACCGCCCTCTCGATGTGGGTCACGATGCGGTCCGGCGACCTGGAGGGAGCCGTCGCCATCGGCAGGGAGGCCCTCCTGTCCGCATCTGCTCGACCGGACCCCATGGCCGACATCGAGCTCGCGGTGACGACGACTGACGTCATGCTCCACACCGCCGCCGCGGCCAGCGAGGTCGAGGCGATGGCCAGCGGGACCCTCGGAGAGATCGAGGCGTACGACCTCACGCTCTCGAACGGCGCCGTGCTGGTGCGCGGCAACCTCGCCTGGGCCTACCTCGTCCAGGGTGACGTGCTCACGGCGCGCGAGTGGTTGCGTCCCGTGACGGGCTCGGCGCCGGACCGGAACACCGCCCTCGTCCACTACCTGCTCGCCGCGATCGAGCTCAGGGAGGGCGACGTGCAGCGTGCCGTCGACCGGTGCCGGGACGCGTCCGCGCAGATCTCGGCGCGCGGCCAGAGCTGGGTCGACGGCGTCCCGTGGCTCGCTGAGGTGGAGCTGTGGGCGGGGCGGGTCGATGCCGCGCTGCAGGTCCTCGACGAAGCCCTGGAGGTGACGCTGCCGACGCAGGCACTGATGACTGCCGCCCTGGTCAGCTGGTGCGCCCGAGCACACGCGGAGCGGCTCGACCGGGAGCACGCCTCCGCATCCGACCGGCGCCGCCTCGTGCACCAGCTCCGCGCCGCGGTGGCATCGGCTCGGACGGACCCGTTCGGGGTGGCCGATTGCGACGTCTCGGTGCCCGCGTGCCGGCAGTCCTGGCTCGCGGAGCTGTCGCGGATCGACGGGACCGAGTCGGTCGCCGGCTGGGCGTCGGCGGCCGCCGAGTGGGATCGCATCAGGCGCCCGCACGACGCGGCGTACTGCCGCTGGCGCGCCGCGGAGGTCGCCCTCCGCGACGGGGAGGGCACCACTGCCCACCGGCTGCTCACGCGGGCAGCGACCGGCGCCCGTACGCACGTCCCGCTCGCGCAGGCGATCGCGGCGACTGCTCGACGAGCCGAATGATCCGCGTCGGGGATTTCGCCTCGCGACGGACGGTCCGACACTGAAGCCTCTGGCCGACCCCCGAATCGAGGTGCATCGTGTCCCGACTCCCCACCCTCCCAACCGCGGCCGCCCTTCTCGCCGTCGCGACCCTCGCCGCTGCAGGTGGCCCTGCCACAGCCAAGCCGATCGACAGCGGCACCTTCCACGAAGAGCTCGACCTCGTCATCACAGACTTCTGCGGCGTCACCGGGCTGGAGAT
>DATIAJ010000181.1:0-15237 GCA_035458105.1 Nocardioides sp.
CATCGGGTGTCGTTCGCCCTGTGGTGCCGATCACGCGGGTCATGGGGGATAATGGACGTCGTACGACGCCGATCGAGGTGGCCAGCACGACTCAGCCGCCTCGTTTCGCATGTGAAGAGCCACATCCAGTGATGGCTGAACCAGGAAGAGGGTGCGCCGATGGCCGCCATGAAGCCCCGCACGGGCGACGGACCGCTCGAGGTCACCAAGGAAGGGCGCGGCATCGTCATGCGGGTCCCGCTCGAGGGCGGGGGACGGCTGGTGGTGGAGCTCAACGCCGAGGAGGCCACGGCTCTCGGTGATGCCCTCAAGGGCGTCGTCGGCTGATCGTGCCCACCACCTCGCTGCCGCCACAGGTCTCCCCGCCCGGGTTCGCGCTGAGCCCCGCGCTGCCGCACCAGATCGGCGGCGCGGAGGTCTGGGCGTTCCCGGTCCTCCCGGGTGAGGACGGCCCGCTCCTCGGACCGGGCGCAGACGAGGCCGGTGAGGCCCTCGGCGTCGACCTCCTCGCCGCGCTCGAGGCGTCGCGGGCGACCGGCCGCACGGGTGAGCTCACGTCGGTCCCGGTCGCGGGTCGGACCTCCGCGACCACCTCCGCGACCAGCTCCGGGACCAGTTCCGACGGCGCGGCCGACGGGCCCGGCCTGGTGCTCCTGGTCGGTGTGGGTGAGGCGACCAGCACCGACCTGCGTCGTGCCGGTGCCACCCTCGCCCGTGCGACCAAGGACCGCTCCAGCCTCGCCACGTCGCTGGCGGCGATCGCTCCCGTCGAGGGCCTCGGTGCCGTCGTCGTGGGGGCGATGCTGGGCTCGTTCGCCTTCCACTGGCGCTCGACGGGCCCGAAGGAGCGCCCGGTGGCCCGGATCGTGCTGGCCGGCGTCGACGACGACGGGGCCGACGACGAGCTCGCACGCGCGATCGCGCTGGGCGGTGCCGGCTGGCGCTCGCGCACCCTGGCCACGGTCCCGGCCAACCTCAAGACGCCGGCATGGCTGGCCCAGCAGGCCGTCGACGTCGGCGAGGCCGCCGGACTGGACGTGCAGGTCTGGGACGACGCCCGGCTGGAGGCGGAGGGCTTCGGCGGCATCCGCGCCGTCGGTGGCGGCTCGGTCAACGAGCCCCGCCTCATCCGCATGGACTACACCCCCCGCGGGGCCACCAAGCGCATGCCCACCGTGGTGCTGGTCGGCAAGGGCATCACCTTCGACACCGGTGGACTCGACATCAAGCCCAGCGAGGGCATGCTGACGATGAAGCGCGACATGAGCGGTGGCGGCGCCGTCATCGCGACGATGGCCGCGCTCCGCGACGTCGACTGCCCGGTCCGCGTGGTCGGCCTGGTGCCCGCGGCGGAGAACGCCGTCAGCGGTTCCGCGATGCGGCCCGGTGACGTCGTCACCCACTTCGGGGGCCGTACCTCCGAGGTCAACAACACCGACGCCGAGGGCCGTCTCGTCCTGGCCGACGCGATGGCGTACGCCGTCAAGGAGCTCGCTCCGGCCGCACTGGTCGACATCGCCACGCTGACCGGCGCGATGAAGGTGTCGCTCGGCCAGTGGACCGGCGGCTACTTCGCCAACCACGAGGGCCTCGCCGACCACGTCCGCGCCGCGGCGACCGCGTCGGGGGAGCTCACCTGGCGGATGCCGCTGGTCGCCGACTACGAGGACAAGGTCGACTCCCGCATCGCCGACGGCGACAACGCCGCGGGCGGCGCCGGCGCGATCACGGCGGCACTGTTCCTGCAGCACTTCGCGGGCGAGGTGCCGTGGGCCCACATCGACTTCGCCTCGGCCGCGGAGTCGCCCGCCGACCGTTACGAGTGGACGGCCGGGCCGAGCGGCTGGGGTCCGCGCCTGCTCCTGACGTGGCTGGGCTCGGACGACCCGCTGGCGGGGATCGCCTGATGCTTGGGCTCACCGTCCGCTGGTCGCTCGCCGACGCGCCCGCGGGGGTGGAGGAGGAGCTGGCGGCCTACGTCGCCGAGACCTCGCACGCCCGGTTCACCGGGATGGCCGGGCTGCGCTTCAAGACCTGGCGCCAGGTGCCGGGCGAGTGGTTCGAGGGTTGCTACGTCTTCGCGACCAGCGAGGCACGCGAGGAGTTCCAGCGCACGTTCACCGAGGGCGCCGCGGAGGCTCCCGGCTCCCGGATCATCGGCAGCCCACCGATCCTCGTCGAGGCGTGCGACGTCGTCGCCGTCGCCGAGGGCTGGGACGGCTTCACGGCCGCCCCGCGCCTCTGACGCTCCACCGGCGGGTCAGGCCTCCGGGGCCCACTCCTTCTTCGCCGCCAGCAGGCCGTCGCCGACGGGCAGCAGCACGGGCACCAGCGCCTCGTGCTCGAGGATGGTCCGGCCGAGGTCGCGGATGGTGACGGTCTCCTCGTCGCGCTGCGCCGGGTCGGCGACCCGGTCGTGCCACAGCGCGTTGTCGAACGCCACGATCCCGCCCGGGCGCAGCAGGCGCAGCGCCTCCTTGAGGTAGGCGGCGTACTCGCGCTTGTCGCCGTCGCAGAACACGAGGTCGTAGTGGCCGTCGGTGAGGCGGGGGAGCACGTCGAGCCCGGCTCCGGCGATGGTGCGCGCCCGGTTGCCCGGGATCCCGGCCTCGGTGAAGGTCTCCTTGGCCAGGCGCTGGTGCTCGGCCTCGATGTCGACGGTCGTCAGCACGCCGTCGGCGCGCATGCCGCGCAACAGCCACAGGCCCGAGACGCCCGTGCCGGTGCCGACCTCGACGACCGCCCGGGCGTCGAGCACGGACGCGAGGAAGCGCAGGGCCGCGCCGACGCCGGGACCGACGGGGGCCACGCCCACCTCCTCGGCGCGGCTGCGGGCGGCGGCCAGGAGCTCGTCCTCGGCCACGAACGTCTCGGCGTAGGACCAGCTCGCGGGCTTGATCGGCGGGGTGTGGTTCGGCACGCGGCGACTCTATCGCGCAGCAGCCGCGCGACGTGGTCGGGAACACACGGGGCCCCTCGCTCGTTGGATGCGGTGACCCGGGCAGGAGTTCTTGGCCGGACCGCATGGTGTTCACAGGGAACTCTCAGGCGGGGTACCTAGCGTCAGGAAGGACATCGAACCGTTGCAGCTGCGGTCGAGGAAGACGAGCCAGGGAGCGCCCGTGGGTGATCAGGTCGATGCCACGCAGGATGCCGTCGACGTGCCCACGTGGGACGAGGTCGTGGAGCAGCACTCCGACCGCGTGTTCCGGCTGGCCTACCGGCTGACGGGCAACCGCCCCGACGCCGAGGACCTCACCCAGGAGGTCTTCGTCCGGGTGTTCCGCTCGCTGGACGGCTACACCCCCGGCACCTTCGAGGGGTGGCTGCACCGCATCACCACCAACCTCTTCCTCGACGGGGCGCGCCGCAAGCAGCGGATCCGCTTCGACCAGCTGTCCGACGAGCGGGCCGCCCGGCTGACCAGCCCCGCGCCGGCGCCCGAGCTCGCCGTGGCCGACCGGACCTTCGACGACGACATCGAGACCGCCCTCGCGACGCTGCCGCCGGACTTCCGGGCGGCGGTGGTGCTGTGCGACGTGGAGGGACTCAGCTACGAGGAGATCGCCGAGATCATGGACGCCAAGCTCGGCACCGTGCGCTCGCGCATCCACCGGGGACGCACGATGCTCCGCAAGGCCCTCGCCCACCGCGAGCCGGCCGCGGGACGCTCGCGCTACTCGGGCCCTGTCGCCCCCCGGACCCGTGGACCGGTGTCGTGATGAGCCACCTCGGATCCCGGGTCAGTGCCCTCCTCGACGGTCGTCTCGCGCCCGAGGAGGAGGAGCGGTGCTGGGACCACGTGCACTCCTGCCACTCCTGCCGTGACCTCGTCGAGCAGGAGGGATGGGTCAAGACCCAGCTCGCCCAGCTCTCGTTCGGACCCGGCCAGCCCTCCCACGACTTCAAGTCCGCGCTCGTCGGTCGGTGCTCGGCGATGCAGTCCGGCTCGGGCCAGGGCCTGGTCCCGCCGCAGTTCCCCACGTCGCGCCACCGGCCCCGCCGTGGCCTCGTCGCCATCGGGGGCGGCGCGGCGAGCGCCTGCGTCGTCGGCGTGCTCGCCCTCGGCGTGGCCGGCACCCCTCGCGTCGAGCCCCGCCCGCCGGTCACCGACCTGAGCCGGCCGACCGTCCCCGCGAGCCCGGCCGTCACCGACGACCGCGCCGCCCGCGGCCCGGTCTCACCCTCCCGGACGCCCCTGGCCGAGCGCCTCGTGGCGATCCGGGAGAAGATTGCTCCGTGAGCGACGAGCGCAGGCCCGACGAGCAGACCCCGGACGAGCAGGTCACCGACCGGCCCGAGCCCGGCGAGCTGCGCGACGAGCCCGGCGTGCAGCGCGACGAGCCCACCCAGCCGCTGGCCGGCTGGCGCCCGACCGGGACCGCCGCCTCCGAGGATGCTCCGGACGTCCAGCCGGAGGGCCGTCCCTACGGTGCACCCGGTCCCGACACCGTCGCGCCGGACCGGCCCGGCATGCTCGACGGGCCGCCGCCGCACCGCACGCCGTACGGCGAGTCGCCGCCCCCGCAGCCGCAGGCCGGTGAAGGACGGGAGGCCGCGGCCCCGACCGTGCCCTACCCGACCCAGGGGCCCTACCCCCAGCAGCCCGGTCAGCAGCCCGGTCAGGCCTACTTCGGCCCGGGTCCCTACCCGCGCCCGCCGTACGCCGGCCCGAGGACCGTCGCCCGCCGGATCCCGCTGTGGATCTGGCCTGCCGTCGCGTGCCTCGCCCTGGTCGTCGGCATCCTCGGCGGGCTCGCCGGGGGCGCGATCCAGGACGAGCTCGCTGCGCGCCCGGGCACCAACGACAACGGCCTGAGCGGCGTACGCACCCAGACCGCGGCGCCGCTGGAGGTCGACAACGGGTCGGTCGCCGCGGTGGCGCAGGCACTGCTGCCCAGCACGGTCCAGATCGTGGCCGAGCTCGACGGCCAGGACGGCGGCGCCACCGGCTCCGGCTTCGTGCTGGACCGCGAGGGCCACGTCGTGACCAACGACCACGTGGTCGCGTCCGCGGCCGAGGACGACGGACCGATCGTCGTCATCGACCACACGGGGGACCGACGCGAGGCGACGGTGGTCGGCCGCAGCGCGGTCTACGACCTGGCGGTGCTCTCCGTCAAGGGCGCCGGCGACCTCGAGCCCGCCGCGCTGGGCGCCTCACAGGTCCTGCGCGTCGGCGACCCCGTGATCGCGTTCGGCGCTCCGCTCGGGCTCAGCCAGACCGTGACCTCCGGCATCGTCAGCGCGCTCAACCGGCCGGTGACGACGTCCGGGCAGTCCGAGGACGACTCCTCCTACATCAACGCCGTGCAGACCGACGCCGCGATCAACCCCGGCAACTCGGGCGGTCCGCTGGTGAACCTGGCCGGCGAGGTGGTCGGGGTGAACTCGGCCATCGCCACCAACGGCGGCGCGTCCGGCGAGGCGGGCAACATCGGCGTCGGCTTCGCGATCCCGATCGAGCAGGTGCGCACGACGGTCGACCAGATCCTGCGCACGGGGGAGGCGGAGTACCCCGTCATCGGTGCCCAGGTGCGCACGGGCGGCGAGACCGACGCCAACGGCGCCACCATCACCGAGGTCATGCCCGACACCCCGGCCGAGCGCGCCGGCCTCGAGAAGGACGACGTCATCACGGCGGTCGACGACCAGCCGGTCAGCGACGGCATCGCCCTCATCGTGGCCATCCGCACCCACCTGCCCGGTGAGACCGTCGAGATGTCGGTCGTCCGCGGCGGTGAGGAACGGGTCGTGCAGGTCGAGCTCGACGGCAAGGTCGGATAGTCACCTCACCCCACGACCTAGTTGTCGGACGATTCCGCCTCGGCGTCGACGAACGGGTGCTGGTCGACGAACGTCCTCGTCTCGGCGTACATCCGCTGGATGAACTCCTCGAGCTGCACCCGCTCGACGCGCCACTGGCCGCGGCCGCCGATCTTGATCGCCGGTAGCTCGCCTCTGCGGACGAGCGCGTAGACCTGCGCGCCGGAGGTGTTGAGCACCTCTGCGACGTCGGCGAGCGTCAGGAAGCGGGGGTCGTCGGCCATGGGGCCATCGTGCCACCGCGCGCGTGGCTCCCGTCGCCGCCCGGCCGTCCTGTGGAGAGACAGGTGTGAAGTCCGGCTCGGGAGGCAATGATGTCGTCGTGCCTCGGACCACCTCTCGGACCTCGTCCCGTCACGCCCAGCCCGATGCGGCGCCGTCGCAGGCCCGCTCCACCGACGTGCCGGCTGCGACCCGGGCCACGACCCCGGGGTGGCGGGACCCGCGGTTGTGGATCGGGGTGGTCCTGGTGACGGGGTCGGTCGTGGCAGGTGCCCGCATCCTCGCCGGTGCCGACGACATGACCCCGGTCTGGGCCGCGTCGTCCGACCTCGTGGCGGGGCAGACGATCACCGCCGCCGACCTCGAGCCCGCACGCGTGCGCTTCGACGAGGCCGCCGACCACGACCGCTACCTCGGCGTCGACGACGAGCTGCCGGCCGCGCTCACCCTCACCCGGCCGCTGTCGGCGGGCGAGCTGGTGCCCGCCGCGGCCCTCGGCGAGGAGTCGGCCGACGACACCGTGTCGCTGTCGATCGCCGTGGCTGCCGAGCACGTTCCGACCGACCTGGTCCGGGGTTCGCGGGTGGACGTGTGGGTGGTGGCCGACCGCACCGTCGCCGAGCGCCGGGGACGGGCAGCGGCCGAGCTGGTGCTCGGTGACGTGGGGGTCCTCGACGCGCCCGTGGTGTCCGACGCCTTCGCGGCGGCGACGACCCGGCAGCTCGTCCTCGCCGTCCCCGAGACCGACGAGGAGTCGCTGGGGGTGGTCCTGGCGGCCGTCGGTGACGACCGCGTCCGGGTCGTGGGCAGGGGCTGACGAGCGTGATCTGCGTGCTGCTCCTCGCGGCGGGCGAGCCGTGGGAGTCGCCGGCGATGGCCGACCTCGAGGCCCATCCCGGGGTGGTCGTGCTCAAGCGCTGCGTCGACGTCGACGACCTGCTCGCCGCCGTCACCAGCGGCCAGGCTGACGTGGCCGTGGTGTCCCTCGACGCGCCGGGGCTCGACCCCGCGAGCGTGTCCCACCTGCGCCGCCACGCTGTTCGGCCCGTCGCCGTGACCTCCGCCCTGGCCGACGACCTCGACGCCCGCGAGCACGCCGCGCGTCTCGGCATCGCCGCGCTCGTCGGCAGGGGACAGCTGGCCACCCTGCCCCGGGTGGTCACCACCCTCGAGGACGTCGCCGACACCCGCGCGCGCGATGACGACCTGCCGGTCGTCGACCCGTCCGCCACCGACGAGGTGCCCGCGGCCGAGGTGGGCCGGCTCGTGGTCGTCTGGGGGCCGGCGGGCGCCCCCGGGCGTACGACGGTGGCGACCAACCTGGCCTGGGAGGTCGCCCGGCGCGACGCGGCCGTCGTCCTCGCCGACCTCGATCCCTACGGAGGCGCCGTCGCGCAGCAGCTCGGCATCCTCGACGAGGTGTCCGGGCTGCTCTCGGCGTCGCGTCTCGCCTCCGCCGGCCAGCTGGACGACCGGTTCGCCTCGGTGTGCCGGGGCGTGGGCGACCGGCTGGCGGTCGTCACCGGGCTCCCGCGGGCAGACCGGTGGCGTGAGGTCCGGGCGGCGCAGGTCGACCAGCTGCTCGAGCGTGCGCGTCGCCACGGCCAGGTCGTCGTCGACACCGGCTTCAGCCTCGAGGACGACACCGCCTCCGACGTCGGTGGTCGTCCGGGGCGCAACGCGCTGACGCTGGCGGCGCTGGAGCAGGCCGACGAGGTGGTGGTCGTCGGGTCGGCCGACCCCGTGGGCCTCACCCGACTCGCTCGCGGGCTCGTCGACCTGCGCGACCACACCACCGGCACGCCCGTGCGCGTCGTCGTCAACCGGATGCGGTCCTCGATCGGGTGGTCGGAGAAGGAGATCGCCGGCATGGTCGAGGGCTTCAGCCGGGTCGCCGGCCTGCACTTCCTGCCCGAGGACCGCTCGGGCCTCGACCAGGCGCTGGTCAGCGGTCGTCCGGTGGCCGACCTCGGTGACTCCTCCCTGGTGCGTGCCCTCGCCGCCCTGGCCGACGCGGTGTTCCCGGCCCACGCGGTCGGACGGGCTGAGCGCCCGGGCGTCCGAGCCCGCCGACGACGGCGCCAGAGGGAAGCTTGATCGGGCAAATCAAGAGGGCAAAATTCTGAAAATCGTCAAGATTCAACGTAACTTGGGTGCTGATCTCGAGGAAGGCACCCCATGTCACGTCATTTCCGCATCGCCACCGTCGTCGGACTGGCCGTCGTCCTGTCGGCGTCGCCGGCGTCGGCCAAGCTCATGCAGGGCACCACTGGTGACGACACCATCAAGGGCAAGAACCGCGCCGACCGGATCATGGCGATCGGTGGCCAGGACGAGGTGACGGCCCGCGGCGGCAACGACAAGGTCTTCGCCGGCAACGGGCACGACACCATCAGCGGCGACGACGGCGACGACTGGATCACCCTCCAGCCCGGGAACGACTGGGGCTCGGGCGGGCTCGGCAACGACTCGGTCGACGGTGGCCAGGGCGACGACCTGATGTACGGCGGCGAGGGCAACGACAAGCTCACCGCCGGCGCGGGCGACGACGTCGTCCACGGCGAGGGGGGCAACGACCTCGTCGGCGGCGGCGAGGGCGCCGACCAGCTCTTCGGCGGCGACGGGTCCGACAAGCACATCGGCAACAACGGCAACGACTGGATCGACGCCGGCCCGGGTGACGACGGTGCGATCCAGGGCGGTCCTGGCAACGACGTGCTCATCGACGGTGAGGGCAACGACGTCAAGATCAAGGGCGACGAGGGCGATGACACCGTCTTCCTCGGCCCCGGCGCCGACAAGGTGTTCACCGAGCAGGGCAACGACACGATCTACGTGCTCCCCGACGGTCAGCAGGACAAGATCCACTGCGACGACCCGACGCAGTCCGACAACGGCAACGCCGACCGCGTGGTCTTCGTCGGCTGGCGCGACGCCGCCGACGTGATCGACTACCGCGGCTCGTGCGAGATCGTCGAGGTCACCGGCGTGCTGCCGGCGGGCTGGCCCTACGGGCCGATCTAGGCCACCCGAGCCTGGCGGTCAGGCGGCGAACAACAGGTAGAGGCCGCCCACGGTGAAGCCCACCATCGCCACCAGCAGCGGCAGCTGACCCGTCAGCTGGTGTCGGCGCGGCAGCAGCTTGACGGCCCGGTCGTGGGCGGCCACCACGCCCACGACGTGGCCGAGCGTGACCGCGGCGACCTTGCTGACGGCGAGGAACGTCGGGTGCGTCGACAGCCAGTAGCTGACCTGGAGGTCGGCCGTGCCGAGGAAGTCGTCACCCCGGCTGAAGGGGTCGCTCAGCTGGATGAGTGTCTGCTGGCCGTACTCGACGAAGTAGGTCAGGTAGTGGGCGAAGATGTAGCCCACGATGATCGGGATGACCGAGTGCGCGAACAGGTTCGGCAGAGCGCGCCGCGGGGTGTCGCTGGTGACCCCCGTCGCCATGGTGGCCACCGTGAGCACGAGCGCGACGCCGGCTGAGAAGGCGATGAGCGCGAGGGTGTCGGGCCACACCCGCGAGATCGACATCGACTGCACGAGCTTGAGCCAGGGCGTCGACTCCCGGAAGGAGTCGAAGGCGGTGCTCCCGAAGAGGACGCCCACGACGGCCACGAGCCCCGGCCGCGGGACGACGGTGTCGAGGTTGGCCAGGGGGCTGCGCAGGACGAGCGCACCATCGCGACGACCCCAGATCGACAGCTTCGCGACCAGCGAGGAGTAGACCTCGAACGGGTCGGCGCGGGCGAGGAACGTCGTACCCCACAGGGCCGAGCCGATGAACATGATGCCGAGGTAGGCCGCGAACCAGAGCCGCACCGGGCCGACGTCGGTGGAGTAGGGGTAGACCAGCTCCAGCCACACGAAGGCGAACAGGCCGGCAGCGGCCGGCCAGTAGCCGAGCCGCGCTGGATAGGTGTGGAGGCCCTCGCCCTCGGGGACTCCGGAGACCTTCGCGAACAGCATGCTGATCGTCCGCGCGGGACTGATGGCGCGGAAGACGGGACCCAGCAGCAGCGACGCGGGCACGAGGCCGACCCACAGCAGCACGTAGACCGTGCCGAGGAACGGGTTGATCAGGGTGTCCTCGCCGAACACCGCTGCGGCGGCGATGTAGAGGAAGAAGGCCATGCCGAACACGCGCGCGACGACGGCCAACGCGCGCGACGACACGAGACGGTCGAGCCACTCGGGCGCCGGGCGGCCGCTGGTGGCCGCGTCGTAGCGGGGCTCGCGCCACGCCACCGCCAGCACGGTGAAGGAGACGACCAGCGCGGCGACGGCTCCGGCGATCGCCAGCTCGGACGGGATCGGCAGGTCCTTGGCACCGCCGAGACCGTGGGCGGAGAGGGAACCGCCCACGGCTGCGGGACCGGTGCTCACCGGACTTCGAGCTGCAGCAGGATCACGTCGGGGTCGTGGCTCTCCACCTCGACCACGCCCGGCCGGTCGATGACGATCTCGTGCTCGGAGGTGCCTGCGTCGTAGGAGATGTCCTGCTCGGGCGTGCTGTGCACGTGGAGCTCACCCGCCTCGTCGGCCTCGATCGTCAGGACCAGCGCCTGGCCGATCCCGAGCTCGACCCGCTCGCCGTTGGGCGTGAACGAGCCGCCCTCGCGGCTCACGGTGACGGCGACGGAGTCGTCCGGGGTGCTGGACTCCGAGCCCGGGTCGGACGGTGTCTCGGAGGGGGTGTCGGAGGGGGAGGAGGTGGACGTCTGGTCGGTGGCCGGCGGGTCCGTGTCGCCGTCTCCGCCGCACGCGGTGAGCGAGGCGGCAAGGACGAGCACGACGGGGGCGAGGCGCGTGAGGACGCGACCGGACACGGAGGATCTCCTTCGACAGCTGCATGGACACCGCAGCGACCGCGGCACCGCGACGTCACTGCCTCTGCCAGAATCCCATGCGGGACAAGATCACCGACGAGAGGGCTGTGCATGAGTGAGAGGCTCCGGCCGCGGGACCTGGCCATCCTGGCCGCCGAGTCCCCCACGACGCCCATGCACAACGCCACGGTGGAGATCTTCGACCCGGGGGACTCGGGATTCGACCACGACCGGCTCGTGCAGCTCATCGCCGACCGGATCGCCTTCGTCCCCCGCTACCGCCAGCGCCTGCAGCTGGTGCCCGGGCGGCTCGCCAACCCGGCATGGGTGGACGACGAGGGCTTCGACCTCGGTTACCACGTACGCCGCTCCGCACTGCCGCGTCCGGGCTCGATCGACCAGCTCCGCGAGCTCGTCGCGCGCATCGCGTCGCGGCCGCTCGACCGCAGCCGCCCGCTGTGGGAGTGCTACTTCGTCGAGGGTCTCGAGGAGGGCCGCATCGCGCTGCTGACCAAGAGCCACCAGATCCTCGTCGACGGGCGCGAGACCGTCGACATCGGCCAGGTGCTGCTCGACACGTCCCCGGACCGGTCCACCCTCGGGCACGACGACGACTGGCGACCGGGTCGTCCGGCCGGCCCGGTGGGGGCGGCGCTCGCCGCGGTGACCGACAGCCTGGAGAGCCCTCGCACTCTCTGGATGACCACGCGTGCCAACGCCGAGTCGATCGGTCGCGCCGCCTCGGCCTCCGGGGCCCGCGTGGCCGAGGTGGCCAACGCCCTCGCCGGCCGCGGTCCGGTCCACGCCACGCCGGTGCACCGCAGGCTCTCGCAGCAGCGCCGGTTCGTGACCGTGCGCACCGACCTCGCCGACTACCGCGCCATCCGGGAGGTGCACGGCGGCACGGTCAACGACGTCATCCTCGCCACCCTCGCCGGCGGCCTGCGCGGCTGGTTGATGGCCCGCGCCGAGTCGCTCGGCGGGCTGCGCACGGTCAAGGCCATCGTGCCGATGTCCGTCATCGACGACGAGCTCGAGCCGACCTCGCTCGGCACCCAGATCACCGGCCACCTGGTGCACCTGCCGATCGGCGAGCCCAGTCCTGTCGTCCGCCTGCACCAGGTCAGCTACGACCTGCGGGCCCACCGCGACAACGGCCGCAACGTCTCGGCCCGTCGGCTCTCCGGCATCGCCGGCTTCGCCCCGACGACGTTCCACGCGTTGGGGGCGCGCCTCGCCACGGCCGAGCTCCGACGCGGGTTCCACGTCTCCATCACCAACGTGCCGGGGCCGCAGTTCCCGCTCTACGCCGACGGCGCCCGGATGCTCGAGTCCTACCCCGTGCACCCGCTGCTCCCCGACCACCCGCTGGCCATCGGCGTGACGTCCTACGACGGCAGGGTGTTCTACGGCATCACGACCGATCGCGACGCCGTACCCGACGCCGACGTCCTGGGCCAGTGCGTGCTGGAGGCGCTCGAGGAGCTGAAGGACTCGGCGTCCGACACCCGGCCGCGCGCTCCGCGCGGGCGGAAGAAGGCCGCCGGGAAGGGGGAGAAGTGATGCGCCGCTACCTGCCGTCGTCGTTGCCGCGCCTGGCCGAGGACTGGCCGGCGGACGGGCCGCGCGTCCTCGACCAGGTCGTCGCGGCCGACGACGGCGAGGAGAGCGAGTACGCCGCCCTGATGACGGCCGCGGACGCCTCCGCCGAGCTGGTGGCCGGGCTTCCCGACGGCCAGCGGCGGCGGGTCGTCGTGGTCGCCGAGACGGGCGCCGCGGACGCCCCGGTCCGCTGGCGCGACGTCGTCGCGGTGCACGTCGACACCGAGGACGACGCGGATCCCGACGACGACCTCGCGTGGTGGGCCACGCAGGAGATCGGCGACCTCGTCTCCCGCCTTTGAGGGCCGCGCCCGTCTCTGACACGATCAGCCGCATGGACGCGATCACCTTCCCGCCGGCCCCGACGAACGAGCCCAACCTCAGCTATGCGCCGGGTAGCCCGGAGCGCGAGGCCCTCATCACCGAGCTGGCCGTGCAGGAGAAGAAGCAACACTCCTACCGTGCGGTGATCGGCGGCAAGCGGCGCAACGGTGGCGGCGCGGAGATCAAGGTCGTCCAGCCCCACGACCACGCCCACGTCCTCGGCACCCTCAAGAACTCGACGACCAAGGACGCCGAGGCGGCCGTCAAGGCGGCCAACGCGGCCGCGCCCGACTGGCGTGCCATGCCCTTCGACGAGAAGTGCGCGATCATCCTCAAGGCCGCCGACCTCCTGGCCGGGCCGTGGCGGCAGCGCCTCAACGCCGCGACCATGCTCGGCCAGTCCAAGACCGCCTTCCAGGCCGAGATCGACGCCGCCTGCGAGCTCATCGACTTCTGGCGCTTCAACGTCCACTACGCCAAGCAGATCCTCACCGACCAGCCGATCGCCAACAGCCCCGGCATCTGGAACCGGACGGACCACCGCCCGCTCGAGGGCTTCGTCTACGCGATCACGCCGTTCAACTTCACCGCCATCGCCGGCAACCTGCCGACCGCGCCGGCGCTGATGGGCAACACGGTCATCTGGAAGCCGTCGCCGACCCAGCAGCACGCCGCCTCCCTCACGATGGAGCTGCTCGAGGAGGCCGGGATGCCGCCCGGCGTCATCAACATGCTCCCCGGCGACGGCCTCGACGTCTCGAAGGTCGCCCTCGCGCACCCCGACCTGGCCGGCATCCACTTCACCGGCTCGACGCCGACCTTCCAGCACCTGTGGCGCACCGTCGGCGAGAACATCACCGCCTACCGCTCCTACCCGCGCATCGTCGGCGAGACCGGCGGCAAGGACTTCATCGTCGCCCACCCGTCGGCCGACCCCGACGTGCTGCGGGTCGCGATGATCCGCGGCGCGTTCGAGTTCCAGGGCCAGAAGTGCTCGGCCGCCTCGCGCGCCTACGTCCCGCGCTCGGTGTGGAACAAGATCAAGGACCAGCTGATCGCCGACACCGAGGCCCTCTCGATGGGCGACGTCACCGACCTGTCGCACTTCATGGGCGCCGTCATCGACGACCGCGCCTTCGCCAAGCACAAGGCCGCGATCGCGCGCGCCAAGCGCCAGAAGCACCTGACGGTCCTCGCCGGCGGCCAGGTCGACGACTCGGTCGGTTACTTCGTGCGCCCGACCATCGTGGAGTCGACCGACCCGACCGACCAGATGTTCTCCGACGAGTACTTCGGCCCGATCCTCGCTGTCCACGTCTACGACGACGCCCGCTTCGAGTCGGTGGTGGCGCAGATGGAGTCGTTCGCGCCCTACGCCCTCACCGGCGCGATCATCGCGCAGGACCGCGCCGCGATCGCCTGGGCCCGCAAGACGCTGCGCTTCGCGGCCGGCAACTTCTACATCAACGACAAGCCGACGGGCGCCGTCGTCGGCCAGCAGCCCTTCGGCGGCGGTCGCGCGTCCGGCACCAACGACAAGGCCGGCGCCGCGGTCAACCTGCTGCGCTGGACCTCGCCGCGATCGATCAAGGAGACCTTCGTCCCGCCGAAGGACCACCGCTACCCGCACCAGGGCTGACCCGCAGCACCCCAGCACCGACGGATCGGGGAGTGCCGGCTCGCCCACAGCGATCCGGCACTCCCCGTTGTCGTCCGTGGTGCGGGCGAGATGAGACGATCGACCCCGTGATCCCCCTCCACATGGGCGCGCTCCACCCCTATGAGCAGGCGCTGACGCTGCTGCTCGCGTTCGGGCCGTTCGTGGTGCTCGGCGTGGTGATCTGGCGTCGCCGGCGCGAGGAGGACGCCGACTGAGCTAGCGGGTGAGCCACTCCTGGCCCACGCGGTGCTCGACGTCGAGCGCGTGCCCCAACAGCTCGACGATCATCGTCTCGATCTTGCCGCCGACCAGCGGTACCCGGACGCTGACGGCCAGGTCGACCGTCTGCGTCGTCCGGCCCCCCGACCCGGCGAGCCTGATCGTGCCGGACGCCTCACCGGGCTTTCCGGGGATGGCGATCGCCACGTCGGCGGTGGTCGCCGACGTCCACGTCTCGGTCTGGACGATGACGATCTCCTCACCCACGAAGGAGCGCGCGAACGACGGGATGTCGCCGGCCGAGCGCACCTGCTCGATGCGCACCACGTCACCGTCCACGTCCGCCGAGCCGCGTACGACGCGCTGCTGGCGCAGCACCTCCTCGCGGAACGCCGGGTCGTCGAGCATGGCCCCGACGGCGTCGGTGGCGGCGTCGTAGGTCAGCGTCTTCGTGAGCTTCTTCATGGCGCTCATCATGGCCCAGGCGCAGCTCCCACCCCCGTGTTGTGGCCGTCACACTCGGGTTCTAGGGTCGGATCGTGGCGACGCCTGAGG
>DATIAJ010000182.1:0-4536 GCA_035458105.1 Nocardioides sp.
CAAGCAGGCCGACCAGGTGCTGCTGCAGGGTGTCTCGGGCATCACCGACCTGATCACCACTCCCGGCCTGATCAACCTCGACTTCGCCGACGTGAAGTCCGTGATGGCCAACGCCGGCTCCGCCCTGATGGGCATCGGCTCCGCGCGGGGCGAGGACCGCGCGGTCGCCGCTGCCGAGATGGCGGTCTCCAGCCCGCTGCTCGAGGCGAGCATCGAGGGTGCGCACGGCGTGCTCCTCTCCATCGCCGGCGGCTCCGACCTCGGCCTGTTCGAGATCAACGAGGCCGCCGCGCTCGTCTCACAGGCAGCGCACGCCGAGGCCAACATCATCTTCGGCGCGACCATCGACGACGCCCTCGGCGACGAGGTGCGGGTCACCGTCATCGCGGCCGGCTTCGACGGCGGCATGCCCAAGCGTCGCTCCGACGGCAACGTGCTGCGCCAGGGCCAGCCGGCCCAGACCCAGGAGCAGACCCGCGCGGCGGCGCAGCAGATCGCCTCGAAGCCGCAGGCCCCGGCCCGCAGCGAGCAGGCGCCCGCCAGCCCGGCGCAGGCGACGTTCGCCCCGTCGCCGCGCGACGACCGCTCGCAGCCGGCGACCTCCCAGCAGGGCCAGCAGGGCCAGCAGACCCAGCAGACCCAGCAGACCCAGCAGCCCGCGCCGTCGCGGCCGGCCCGTCAGGTGCAGTTCGACGACGACGACCTCGACGTCCCCGACTTCCTGAAGTGAGGTTCCTGCACCGCGACACCCTGGCCACGGCGCACGGCGCCGTGGCCGTGGGCTTCACCGAGCCCCTGCCGATCATCACCGACGTGCGCGAGGCGCGGGCGACCGTGCTGGCCGACGTCGGCGCGGTGACCGGCAGGACGCCGTGGGTGATGCACCAGGTGCACGGTGCCGACCTGCACGTGGTCGCGGACGACGAGGTCGCCGACCACCCGGTCCTCGACGTGGACGCGCTGGCCACGACTCGCGCCGACGTGGCGCTGATGGCGCGGGCGGCAGACTGCGTGCCCCTGCTGCTCGCGTCCCCCGAGGGCGCCGTCTCAGCGGTGCACGCCGGTCGGCGCGGCCTCGCCCTCGGGGTCGTCCCTGAGGCCGTCCGGTCCCTGCGCGAGCTGGGCGCCACCCGGCTGACTGCCTGGATCGGTCCGCACATCTGCGGCCGGTGCTACGAGGTGCCGCAGCCGCTGCAGGAGGAGGTCGTCGCGCTCGTGCCAGCGTCACGGTCCACCACGTCGTGGGGCACGCCGGCGCTCGACCTCGGGGCAGGCGTGCGTGCGCAGCTCGAGGCGGAGGGTGTCGACGACGTACGCACGGTCGAGGCCTGCACCCGCGAGGACGACCGCTGGCCGTCCTACCGCCGCGACGGCGACGCCGCCCTGCGCTTCGCCGGCGTGGTCTGGAGGGAGCCGTGAGCCGCCGCGACGAGGTCGCCGCCAACCTCGACGTCGTACGGCAACGCATCAGCGCCGCGTGCGCCGAGGCCGGTCGTGCGGCGGGCGACGTCTCGCTGGTGGTGGTCACCAAGTTCTTCCCTGCCTCCGACGTCCGGCTGCTCGCCGAGATGGGGGTGAGCGACGTGGGGGAGAACCGCCACCAGGAGGCCGAGGCGAAGGCCGCCGAGTGCGCCGACCTCGACCTGCGCTGGCACTTCATCGGCGGCCTCCAGTCCAACAAGGCTGCCGCCGTCGCGTCCTACGCCGACGTGGTGGAGTCGGTCGACCGGCCCAAGCTGGTCGGCCCGCTCGCGCGCGGTGCCCACGCGCGTGGTCACGACGTCGACGTGCTGCTCCAGGTCAGTCTCGACCCGCCCGAGGCCGACAACCGTTCCGGCGCGCGCCCCGACGACCTCGCCGACCTCGCGCGGCGCGTCCAGGAGGCCGGCATGCTGCGGTTGCGCGGCCTGATGGCCGTCGCGCCCCTCGGGGAGGACCCCGACGCCGCCTTCGCCAGGCTCGCCGAGGTCCGTCGGTCGTTCCTGCGCGACCATCCGCGGGCGACCGCGTTGTCGGCGGGGATGAGCGGCGACCTCGAGGCGGCGATCCGTCACGGTGCGACACACGTGCGTGTCGGCTCCGCGGTCCTCGGTGAGAGGCCCACGGTCCAGTAATGTCCAGAACAGTCAACAGGTGCCCGGTCCCGGGTGCCAGGTCTAGCGGAGGAACAGTCTCATGAGCGGCGCGATGCGCAAGATCGGCGAGTACCTCGGCCTGCTCGAGGACACCGGCCACTACGACGACTACGACGGCGACACCGAGACCACGACCCACGACGCTGTCGACCAGCGTCCTGTCGTGCGCGAGCGTCGCCCTGCCCCTGTGTCCGACCTTGCCGAGCGCCGCCGACCGGCCTCGGTCCAGACGGGAGTCGTGGCCGAGTTGAGCCGCATCACCACCCTCCACCCCCGCAACTACAACGAGGCCCGACTCGTCGGTGAGAACTACCGCGACGGCACCCCCGTGATCATGAACCTCAGCGAGATGGACGACAACGACGCCAAGCGCCTCGTCGACTTCGCCGCCGGCCTGATCTTCGCCACGCGTGGGTCCATCGAGCGGGTGACCAACAAGGTCTTCCTGCTGTCGCCCCCCAACGTGGCGGTCTCGGCCGAGGACAAGGAGCGGATCGCCGAGGACGGGTTCTTCAACCAGAGCTGATCCATAATTCAGTCGTGGTGATCTTCGGTTCGATCCTCTGGTACCTCCTCTTCATCTTCATCGGCCTGCTCTGGATCCGGTTCATCGTGGACTGGGTGCAGGTGTTCGCGCGCCGGTGGGAGCCCAAGGGGCCGCTGCTCGTGGCGCTCGAGGGTGTCTACTCAGCCACCGACCCGCCGATCGTGGCGCTGCGTCGCGTCGTCCCGCCGCTCCGGATCGGGCAGGTCGCCCTCGACCTGAGCTTCCTCCTGGTGATGGTGGGAGCATGGCTGCTGCTCAACGTGGTCGCGACCATCTTCGGCCTCTAGAACCATCCGTCACACGGGTCACTGTGCCCGGTGGCGTCCCGGGCGCTATTGTCTTCTGACAGCAGAGCCACCGTGATATCGATCGTGAAAGTTTGGGTGAGGTCATGCCGCTGACGCCTGAGGACGTGAGCAACAAGCGCTTTACGCCTGTCCGCCTCCGTGAGGGCTACGACATGGGCGAGGTGGACCAGTTCCTCGACGAGGTGGAGGCCGAGCTCGCCCGGCTGACCAAGGAGAACGACGACCTGCGGGCCAAGCTGTCGGCCGCGCAGTCCGGCGGCCCCTCGACGTCCGCCCCGGCGACGACGTCGTTCGCCCCGGCCGCTCCTGAGCCGGAGCCCGAGCCGGAGCCGGAGCCCCAGCGGGCCGCCCCGGCGCCCGTGGCCGCCGCCGCTCCCGTGCAGACGATGCGCGTCGAGACGGTGCCCGAGGCGTCCAACGCCGCCGCGCGCCTGCTCGAGATCGCGACGCGCAACGCCGACGAGCTGGTCGAGGACGCCAAGAACGAGGCGGACCGCATCGTCGGCGCCGCCCGGACCAAGGCCGAGCGGGTCGAGTCCGAGGCCAAGACCAAGGCCGACCGCATGGAGGCCGACGCGCGCCAGCGTTCGCAGATGCTCGACTCCGAGACCGCCGAGCGCCGCCAGCAGATGTTCGGCGACCTGGAGAAGGAGCGCGACAAGCTCAACAGCGACGTCGAGACCCTCCGCCAGTTCGAGCGCGAGTACCGCTCCCGCCTGAAGACCTACTTCACGCAGCAGCTCGAGGCCCTGGCCAACGGCAGCGAGACGCAGGCTCCGGTCGACAGCGGCAACGCTCCGAAGCGCCTGCGCTCGGTCCTCGGCGACGACGAGAGCTGACGGCCGCAGCCGACGCCCAGCAGTGAGGACGACCGCCCCTCGGGGTGGTCGTTCTCGCATTTCGGCGAGCCGAGGTTGGTTCGTCAGGGTGCAGCGGCTAGCCTCCCTGCACCGTGTGGTTCCCACCACACCTGATGCATGCGGGAGGGCCCTCGGAGATGGCTGGCACCACGCGCAAGTCCCTGGCCGGCACCGCGGCCGCTGCTGCGAAGCGGGTGATCGGTCGCAAGCGCGCCGCGAGTCCGGTCGCGACCGCCGCCGACGAGGCCCCCGCCAAGAAGTCGGCCGCGAAGAAGGCCCCCGCCAAGAAGGCCCCCACCAAGAAGGCCCCCACCAAGACGTCGGCTGCCAAGACGTCGGCTGCCAAGACGTCGGCTGCCGCGAAGGCGTCCGGCACGAAGAAGGCGCCCGCCACCGCGTCGGCCACGAAGAAGGCGCCGGCGAAGAAGGCGTCCGCAAAGAAGGCACCTGCGAAGAAGGCTCCCGCCAGCACGTCGCCCGCCAAGAA
Organism: Nocardioides sp.; assembly: GCA_035458105.1. GTDB lineage: Bacteria > Actinomycetota > Actinomycetes > Propionibacteriales > Nocardioidaceae > Nocardioides. Next base: position 4,338 of record DATIAJ010000182.1, read on the forward strand.
GGCACCCGCCACGAAGAAGGCACCCGCGAAGAAGGCGCCTGCCAAGAAGGCGCCTGCCAAGAAGGCACCTGCGAAGAAGGCGCCGGGCACCACGTCGGCGGCCCCGAAGGCCCCGGCGAAGAAGTCCCCGCCCGCGAAGTCCCCGCCCGCGAAGGCGACGACGAAGAAGACGACGACCACGAAGGCAGCGGCTGCGAAG
>DATIAJ010000183.1:0-2014 GCA_035458105.1 Nocardioides sp.
TGAGCTGCTCGTCGCACCGGTCCCACTTCTGGACCTTCCTGCCGACCGACGCCATGTCCATCAGCACCTGCTGGTGGTGCCAGTAGACGCCGATCGACGTGGGGACCGTGCCGCCCAGCGTCCTGCGGGCGAAGCGCTTGACGATCCAGCCCTTGAAGCCGGTGATCTCGGTGGCGGGGATGCGGGTCGTTCCGGACATGACGTCCTCCTCCTGTGGTCGGTAGGACATCAAGACGCCGTCCGGGCCCGATGTGTGACACCGGACGTGGCCGACACGTCGATCGAGCTCGGCGTCCATCGCGGAAGCCGGCGTCAGGACGCTCGCCCGCACTGCCCTACCGTGGCGGCATGAAGGCTCTGGTGCTCGAGAACATCCACCCGACGGCCGTGGACCTCCTGAGGTCCCGTGGCTACGAGGTGGAGCTGCGCCCGGGCGCGCTGCGCGAGGACGAGCTGATCGAGTCGCTCGACGGCGTACAGCTGCTCGGCATCCGGTCCAACACGACGGTCACCGAGCGGGTCCTGGAGTCCGCTCCCGGCCTGGAGGCGATCGGTTGCTTCTGCATCGGCACGAACCAGGTCGACCTGGGCGCGGCCGCCGAGCGCGGCGTCGGCGTGTTCAACGCGCCGTACTCCAACACGCGAAGCGTGGTCGAGCTGGTGATCGGCGAGATCATCGCGCTGGCCCGGCGGCTGCCGGAGAAGACCCAGCGGATGCACGACGGCGTGTGGGACAAGTCGGCGCGGGGCAGCCACGAGGTGCGCGGTCGCACGCTCGGGATCGTCGGGTACGGCAACATCGGCACGCAGCTGTCCAACGTCGCCGAGGCGCTCGGGATGCGGGTCGTCTTCTACGACAAGGCGGACCGCCCGGCCCACGGCAATGCTCGCCGGATGGCGTCGCTCGCCGAGCTGCTCGAGACCGCCGACGTCGTCAGCCTCCACGTCGACGGCCGGCCCGGCAACGCGGGCCTCTTCGGACCCGACGAGTTCGCCGCCATGAAGCCGCGGGCGCTGTTCATCAACGCCTCGCGCGGCATGGTGGTGGACTACGACTCGTTGCGCAGCCACGTGCTGTCCGGGCACATCGCGGGCGCGGCGGTCGACGTCTTCCCGGTCGAGCCGAAGGCGCAGGGCGACGCGTTCGAGTCCGTGCTGCGTGGCCTCGACAACGTCATCTTGACCCCGCACGTCGGCGGATCGACGCAGGAGGCGCAGGAGGAGATCGGCCGGTTCGTGGCGGAGAAGCTCGCCGGGTTCGCCCTGCAGGGGAGCACCGCGCTCTCGGTCAACCTCCCGCAGGTCCTCACGCCCCACCTGGACGGGGAGCACCGGCTCGGCCTCCTGCACCACAACGTCCCCGGCGTGCTCGCCCGGCTCAACGCCGTATTCGCCGAGGCCGGTGACAACGTGATCGGTCAGCACCTGTCGACCCGGGACCACCTCGGGTACGTCGTCACCGACGCGTCGGAGCCCCTGCCCGCCGAGGCCATCGAGGAGCTGCGCCGCTCGGAGCACTGCGTGTGGGTACGCACCTGGTGAAGCCGGTTCCGGACGCAGCAGCGAACTGAGGGCTGAAACGTGTCGGACGAGGAGTACGTCGCCACCCTGCTCGCTGGATGCGACACCGGAGGTGATCACGTTCGTCCTCACTCCTGACGAGTGGGAGGAGGTGCTGGTGGACCAGTACCGGGCCGACCTCGGGCTCCACCTGGCCGAGACGCTCGCGGACCCGGATCCTGACGAACGATTCGTCGTGTTCTACGACGGATCCTTGCACCGGTCCACCAGGGAGCAGCTGCCGCCCGTGAGGGGTCGGGCTCACGAACGCGCCCGGGCTCGGTGGAGGTCGGAGCACCCGCAACGGCCGGGTGACGGCTGGTTCGCCTTCGACCCGAACAACCGCGATCGCCGAGCCGACCCCGACCGGCGGGCGCGTGGCACGCTGACGAGCGTGAGCGACGAGGAGCAGGTCCTCGAGGCGGCACAGGCGCGAGCAACGGCCCTCGCGAAC
>DATIAJ010000184.1:0-5990 GCA_035458105.1 Nocardioides sp.
CGACCACATTTACTGACCGATCGGTCTGCTATTAGTGTGTCACCCGTCACCCCGGGCGCGCAAACACCGCGGCCCCCACCCGACGTCGAGGGAGTCCCCCGTGACCCGACTGCTCGAGAGCTACGCCGCCGGACGGTGGTACGCCGCCTCCGCCGAGGGCCACCCCCTCCTGGACGCGGCCACCGGCGAGGAGGTCGCGCGGATCTCCAGCGCCGGCCTCGACCTCGGCGCGATGGCCCACCACGCCCGCACGGTCGGCGGTCCCGCGATCCGCGAGCTCACCTTCCACGAGCGCGCCCTGCTCCTCAAGGAGCTGGCCACGCACCTGACCGGGCTCAAGGACGAGCTCTACGAGCTGTCGCTGGCCACCGGTGCGACCCGACGCGACTCGATGATCGACATCGACGGTGGCTTCGGCACGCTGTTCAGCTTCTCCTCGAAGGGTCGCCGCGAGCTGCCCAACGACACCGTGGTCTGCGACGGCGACCTCGAGCAGCTCGGCCGCACCGGGGTCTTCCTCGGCCAGCACGTCTACACCTCGCGCCCCGGCGTCGCCGTGCAGATCAACGCCTTCAACTTCCCCGTCTGGGGCATGCTCGAGAAGCTCGCGCCGGCCTTCATCGCGGGCCTGCCGTCGATCGTCAAGCCCGCCAGCCAGACGGCGTACCTCACCGAGCTCGTGGTCCGCCGGATCGTCGAGTCGGGCATCCTCCCCGAGGGCTCGATCCAGCTGCTCGCGGGCTCGGCGGGCGACCTGCTCGACCACCTCGGCGTCCAGGACTCGGTGGCCTTCACCGGCTCGGCCCACACCGCCGGCATCCTGCGCCAGCACCCGTCTGTGCTGCACGGCGGCGTGCAGCTGCAGGTCGAGGCCGACTCGCTCAACTGCTCGGTGCTCGGCCCCGACGTCGCGTCCGGCGACCCGGAGTGGGACCTCTTCGTCAAGGGCGTGGTCACCGAGATGACCGCCAAGGCCGGGCAGAAGTGCACGGCCATCCGCCGGGTCATCGTGCCGTCGACCGTGGCCGACGAGATGACCGACGCCATCGCGGCCAGGCTGGCCACGATCACGGTCGGCAACCCCGACGACGAGTCCGTGCGGATGGGTCCGCTCGCGTCCCTCGGCCAGCGCGAGGAGGTCCGCAAGGCCGTCGAGGCCCTGCGCTCCTCGGCCGAGATCGTCCTCGGCGACCCGACCGCCACCACGGGCTTCGCCGGCGACGGTGAGCGCGGGGCCTTCATGACGCCCGTCCTCCTCCGGGCCCGCGCCGGCGCGGTCGAGCCGCACGACGTCGAGCCGTTCGGCCCGGTGTCGACCGTGATGGCGTACGACTCCCTCGACGAGGCGGTCACCCTGGCCGCGCGCGGCAAGGGCTCGCTGGTCGGCTCGGTCGTCACCCACGACCCCGCGGTCGCCCGCACCCTGGTGCTGGGTCTCGCCCCGTGGCACGGCCGCATCCTCGTCCTCGACCGCGACGACGCCCCGGAGAGCACGGGCCACGGCTCCCCCTTGCCGATGCTGGTCCACGGCGGTCCGGGACGCGCCGGCGGCGGCGAGGAGCTGGGCGGCGTACGCGGCGTGCTGCACCACATGCAGCGCTCGGCGATCCAGGCCTCCCCCGACATGCTCACCGCGATCACCGGCCGGTGGACCCGCGGCTCGCGGCGCACCGAGACGCCCGAGCACCCGTTCCGCCACTCGTTGGCGACGCTGCGGGTCGGCGACACGATCGCCTCGCAGCCGCGGGTCATCTCGCGCGAGGACATCGACCACTTCTCCGAGTTCACCGGCGACACCTTCTACGCCCACACCGACCCCGAGGCGGCCGCGCAGAACCCGCTCTTCGGCGGCATCGTCGCCCACGGCTACCTCATCGTGTCGATGGCCGCCGGGCTCTTCGTCGACCCCGCCCCGGGACCGGTGCTCGCCAACTTCGGTGTCGACAACCTGCGCTTCCTCACCCCGGTGAAGGCCGGCGACTCGATCCGCGTGACGCTCACCGTCAAGCAGGTCACCCCGCGCTCGTCGGCCGACTACGGCGAGGTCCGCTGGGACGCGCTCGTCACGAACCAGGACGACGAGCCGGTGGCGACGTACGACGTGCTGACGCTGGTGGCCAAGGAGGCCTGAGCACGTCCCTGCCCTCCGGGCGGTGCGTGACGCAGGTTCCGCAGCCAGAAAACGTGTCTCACGCACCGCTTGGGGGGCGCTAGCGTGCCTCCATGAGCCGGTCTGCGCAGCGCCTCGTCGGGATCGTCGTCCTGCTGGTCCTGGGGATGCTCAGCCTGCCGGCGACGGCGTACGTCCTCGACGACCCGGGCACGGAGAACTGGATCGTCCCCGTGCAGCTGCTCGCGATGGCCGCGGTCGGCGCGGCGGTCACGATCGCACTGCCCGGCCTGGCCCGCGAGGGCGCGCCGACCGGGCGCCGCGCGCTGACGGGCGCCTGGTGGGGCCTGGTCGCGGCCTTCGTCGGCGTCGTCGTGTCGTGGCTGCTGGTCAGCGGGCTCGGCGGTGCGTGATCACGTCGCCACGTCCCGGTAGGTTCGGGCCATGGCACAGAAGAAGTCCTGGGGCGACATGACGCCCACGCAGCAGAAGCTCGTCGCCGTGGCCGGGATCGTGGAGATCGCCGTCACCGCGTGGTGCGCCAAGGACCTCAAGCAGCGTCCCGCCGAGCTCGTGCGCGGACCCAAGCTGCTCTGGGTCCCGGCGCTGTCGGTGCAGCCCGTCGGCCCGATCGCCTACCTGCTGTGGGGTCGCAAGCGCTGACCCGTCGGATCAGCCGGCGTACGGAACCTCGCTGCGCCAGTCGGCGTCGTCGGTCGCGACCGCGTCCCAGATCGCGTCGGCGACCCGGTCGGGGGTGAACGCACCCTCGCGCGACAGCGACCCGCGCACCGTCACGGACACCGCGCGGATGCCGTCGCCGGCCAGCGTCTTGTCGAGGCTGTGCACGAGGTTGCGCACGCCCGCCTTCTGCACCCCCAGCGACGCCGCACGCTCCCACGGCTCGTCGGCCGCCATGCTTCCGGTGACGCTGATCCGCCCGCCGGCGGACATGAAGGGGCGGGCGGCCTGCACGACGGTGAGCAGGGCGCCCACGCCGAGCGCGACGTCCTCGAGGAGCTCGTCGACGGTGAGGGTCAGCGGGTCCTGCTCGCGGAAGGCGCTGGGGTTGAAGTGCAGGACGTCGATGCGCCCGGTGTGCTCACCGAAGCGGCGTACGGCGTCGCGCGCGGCCTGCTCGTCGGTGACGTCGGCGACCGCATGGCCGACCGCCGCGCCGCGGGCCTCGAGATCGGCGGCCAGCTGGTCCAGCACCTGCTGGTCCTGGCCCAGGAGTGCCACGTCGTAGCCCTCGTCGGCGAAGCGGCGCGCCACCGACCCGCTCACGCCCGGCCCGGCACCCACGACGACGATCACTGGTCTCATGGGGCCGTTCTACCGCAAGGTCAGGGCTTGTGGGGGTGCTCGCCCGTGGGGTCGTCCGGGATCGCGTTGGGTCCCTGCGCGCCCTCGTCGACCTCGCCGGGGTGCGGGTCGGGCTGGCCGGCCACCGAGTCGCCGGAGCTGATCGGCTCCGGTGCGTCCGCCGCCATCTCGGAGACCTGGCCCTCGCTGTCGTCCTTGCCACTCATGGCGGTTCTCCTCGTTCGTCGGCACGTCCGTCACCCTCCACACAAGCAGCGGGGGCCAAGCACGCCTCACCCCGTCGGGCGGTGGGTGACCCCGGGCGGCTGGCTACGGTCGCAGGATGACGCGCTTCGGATACACGCTGATGACCGAGCAGAGCGGCCCGCGGGAGCTGGTGTCGTACGCCGTTGCCGCCGAGCAGGCCGGCTTCGACTTCGAGGTGATGAGCGACCACTACTCGCCGTGGCTCACCGAGCAGGGGCACGCGCCGTACGCCTGGGCGACGCTGGGCGCCGTGGCGCAGGCGACCGAGCGCGTCGGCCTGATGACATACGTGACGTGCCCGACCCTGCGCTACCACCCCGCCGTCGTGGCGCAGAAGGCGGCGACGCTGCAGATCCTCGCCGAGGGCCGCTTCACCCTGGGGCTGGGCAGTGGGGAGAACCTCAACGAGCACGTCGTCGGCGACGGCTGGCCCGCGATCGCCGAGCGCCAGGACATGCTCGCCGAGGCCATCGAGGTGATCCGCGCGCTGCACACCGGGGAGCTGGTCGACCACCGGGGCGACTTCTTCCAGATCGACTCCGCGCGCATCTGGGACCTCCCCGAGCAGGGCGTGGACATCGGCGTCGCCGTCGGCGGCGAGCGCGCGATCGAGCGGTTCGCGCCGCTGGCCGACCACCTGGTGGCCACCGAGCCCGAGGCCGGCATCGTCGAGACCTGGAACGGGGTCGAGGGTGCACCGCGGATCGGCGGAGACGCCCGGGCGATCGGCCAGATCCCGATCTGCTGGGACCCCGACGAAGACGCCGCGGTCGCGCGGGCGCACGAGCAGTTCCGCTGGTTCGCCGGCGGCTGGTCGGTCAACGCCGACCTGCCCACCCCGGCCGGCTTCTCCGGCGCGACGACGTACGTCCGGCCCGAGGACGTCGCCGAGTCGATCCCCTGCGGCCCCGACCTCGACAAGATCGTGGAGGCCGTCTCGGCCTACTGGGAGGCGGGCTTCACCGACGTGGCCCTCGTCCAGGTCGGCGACGAGGGGCAGGACCGCTTCATCAGCGAGGCGGCCGGCCCGCTGCTGGAGAAGCTGCGGGCGGCCGCACCCTGAGGCTCAGCTGATCGCGGTGAACCGGCCGCGGTGGTGCGTCGGCGTCTCGATCTCGTCGAGGATCGCGAGGGCGAGGTCGTCTGCCGAGATGGTCGACGCACCGTGTGCGTCGCGGAGCAGCACGTCGCCCCCGAGGACGTACTCGCCCTTCGACTCGGTGCCCAGCCAGGAGCCGAAGTCCGTCGGCGGGCTGACGTAGAACCAGTCGAGCGACTCCGGGCTCGCCTCGAGCATCGCGAGGACGTCGAGGCCGGTCCGGATCTCGGGCTTCACCTCGTCCGGGATCTGGTCCTTGGTCACGTCCCACAGGCGCGGGCCGCCCTCCTTCGTGAGCAGGGAGGACGCGCCGCCGACGTAGCCGAGGCGCGTCGACGTTCCGGCCAGGCGCTGGACCAGCTCCTGCACCACGCCCTCGAGCTTCCCGGCCATGTCGCCGCGGGGTGACAGCGCGACGAGCACGACGTCGCTGCCGGCGGTGGTGCGCTCGAGGACATCGGTGTCGAGCACGGACCCCTCGACGTACGCCACGTCGTCGACCGGGGACGTCGGTGCCGTACGACTCACTGCCGTCACGTCGTGGCCGCGCTTGCGCGCCTCCGCGACCACCGCCGCGCCAACGTATCCGGTGCCGCCGAGGACGGTGATGCGTGTCATGGGCTCAGTTCCTTCGTCTGGAGGGTGAGGGGCTCAGCGCCAGCCGAGGTCGGGGGCCACCTCGGTGAGCACCGACTCGAGGATGTGGGCGTTGTAGTCCACGCCGAGCTGGTTGGGCACCGTCAACAGCAGGGTGTCGGCGGCGGCGATCGCCTCGTCGTCGGCGAGCTCCTTGACCAGCACGTCGGGCTCGGCGGCGTACGTCCTGCCGAAGACCGCGCGCAGGTTGGCCTCGATCTGGCCGAACTGGTCGGAGCTCGAGCCCTCGTGGCCGAAGTACATCCGGTCGAGGTCGGTGGTGATCGGCATGATCGACCGGCTCACCGACACGCGCGGCTCGCCCTCGTGGCCGGCCTCGCGCCACGCCTCGCGGAAGACCTCGATCTGCTTGCGCTGCTGGACGTGGAACGGCTCGCCCGTCTCGTCGGCCTTGAGCGTCGAGCTCATGAGGTGCATCCCCTTCTCGGCCGCCCAGCGGGCGGTGGCGTCGGAGGCGGCACCCCACCAGATCCGCTCGCGCAGGCCCTCGGAGTGCGGCTCGATGCGCAGCAGGCCGGGCGGGTTGGGGAACATCGGGCGCGGGTTGGGCTG
>DATIAJ010000185.1:0-3595 GCA_035458105.1 Nocardioides sp.
CGCTCGGAGATGAGCTTGCGGACCGCGTCGCTCTCGGGCTCGCTGCCGGGGGCGTCACCGCGATAGGTGTCTCCCGACCAGTTGGGGTCGGCACCGCCGCCGCCCCAGAAGCCGGGGTAGTTGCGGTTGAGGTCGGTGCCGCGCAGGCGACCTGCAGGGTTGTTGTCGCACGAGCCGGTCGTGTAGGCGGCGGGGGTGTTGGCCGAGATGCGGCAGTTCTTGCGCTTCATCTCGTAGTCGAAGAGGGAGAAGTTGCCCAGCGGAGCGGCGGTCCGCGAGATCTTGAAGCCGTCGACGTTGACGACAGGCACCAGGATGACCCGCGAGCGCGACAGCAGGTCACGCGCCCGCGCGTCACCGGCTGTGTAGGACTGGAGCAGGTCGAAGGCGAACTCCATCGTGTGCTCGGCGCTGGGCCACTCACGAGCGTGGTGGGCGCCCATCAGCAGGAAGGTCGGCTTGCCGTCCTTGACGTTGTCGGCGTCGACGGTGACCTCGATGCCGCGGATGTCCTCACCGAGGACGGTCTTGTTGGCCAGGGTCAGCGGGCGGGTGAGCGAGGGATAGTCGCTGGCCAGCTGCTCCATGTCGCTGAGGTAGTCGGCGTACTGCCGGTAGGAGGTGCGGCCACTCGGCAGTCCCGAGTCGGCCACCGAGGCGGCGTACGCGCGGTCGGCCTTGGCGTTCTTCTTCGTCAGGGCCTCGAGGTCCTTGACGGTGACCCGCCAGGTGAAGCCGGCGTCGCGCAGCGTCTGGGCGTCCTGCGCGTCGTGGAGGACGACCTCGATGCCGTGCTTGTCGGCGTGCTCGGTGACGTCGAGACCGAGCCCGATGACCTCGTTGCGCTGCTCGACCGTCGGCGCCTTCACCATCACGATCTGCGTGGTGTCGTCGGCGGCGGCGCGAGCCAGCTCGCGTGGTGCGTCGTCCCGTCCGGCGCTGCCGGTGGCGCCCGCCGCGGTGGCGGCGAGTCCTGCGGCGACGAGGGCGGTGACGGTGGCCAGCCTGGTGGCGCCGGCCCGTGGAATGCGTGGTGACATGTGTGCTCCCAAGAGGTGTCTGCCGCGAGGGGGGATCCGCGGTGTGACCCACACAACACTGCGGGCTGTTTCCGTGTCGATACCTACGACGGCGTACAGTCGCTCGCGTTTTGCGTGTCACGTGCAGCCCGGAACCTTCCGTGCGGGCCACCCGTTGACCGCTCCGGGCCCGGATTCGGGTCTTCGTCGACTCGTCAGGGAGGATGTCGCGCATGTCACGTGGTGTCTGGGTCCGCTTCATCCTCGTGCTCGGCCTGCTGGTCGGGTGCGTGGCGCTTGCCGTCAACATGAAGCCCAACCTCGGCCTCGATCTCCGCGGCGGCGCGCAGTTCATCTTCGAGGCGGAGGGCACCGAGCAGACCCCGGCCACGGCTGAGAACGTCGACAAGACCCTCGAGGTGCTCCGCGGCCGCGTCGACGCCCTCGGTGTCGCCGAGTCCACGCTGGTGCGCCAGGGTGAGAACCGCATCCTGGTCGAGCTGCCGGGCGTGACCAGCGACGAGGAGGCGCAGGAGGCCGAGGACCGCATCGGCAGCACCGCCCAGCTGACGATCCACGAGGTCGTCGGCACCGCCCAGCCCGACGCCGAGCCCACCAAGAAGAACAACCAGGTCCTGCCGTCGGACCAGGGCGACACCATCGAGGTCGGCCCCACCGTCATCCAGGGTGAGGAGATCAGCGGTGCCAGCGCGGTCCAGCGCGACCAGAGCGTGGAGTGGGTCGTCGCGATCGACTTCAACGGCGAGGGCGGCCGCACCTGGGCCGACATCACCGGCAAGGCCGCGTGCAACCCGTCCGGCGACCCCAAGCGCCGCATCGCGATCGTGCTCGACGGCGAGGTCATCTCCTCGCCCGAGGTCAACACCGACGTCGGCTGCGACGTCGGCATCCGCGGCGGCTCCACCGACATCACCGGCAACTTCACCTCCGAGGAGTCGAAGGACCTCGCCGCGCTGATCGAGGGCGGCGCGCTGCCGCTCGAGCTGCGCGCGATCTCCGACCGCCTCGTCGGCCCCTCGCTGGGTGCCGCGGCGATCGACGCCTCGGTCGAGGCCGGCATCATCGGCATCGCGCTGACGGGCCTGTTCATCGTCGTCGTCTACCGCCTCGTCGGCTTCGCGGCGACGCTCGCACTGGCGTCGTACGCCCTGCTCGCGTACGCCATGCTCGTGGGGCTCGGCTCGACGTTGACGCTGCCCGGCCTCGCGGGCTTCGTGCTCGCCATCGGCATGGCGATCGACGCCAACGTCCTCGTCTTCGAACGAGCACGTGAGGAGTACCAGGCCTATCCGTCCGCCGGGCTCAGGCGGGCGCTGCAGGTCGGCTTCAACAAGGCGTGGAGCGCGATCATCGACTCCAACGTCACCACGCTGCTCGCGGCCGGCCTGCTCTTCTTCCTCGGCTCCGGCCCGATCAAGGGCTTCGGTGTCACGCTGTCCATCGGTGTCATCGCCTCGATGATCTCGGCGCTGATCATCGCGCGGGTGCTGTGCGACCTCGCCGTCTCCAACAAGGCGGTCGCCCGCCGCCCCGCCGTCAGCGGCCTCGGCTCCGTCGGCAAGGTGCGCGAGTGGCTGGACCGCAAGGACCCGCAGCTGATGAAGCGCCGCAAGACCTGGCTCGGCATCTCGGCCGCCGCACTCGTCCTCGCCGTCGTCGGCATCGTGACCCAGGGACTCAACCTCGGCGTCGAGTTCACCGGCGGTCGCCAGCTCGACTACTCGGTGACCAACCAGGACATGACGGTCGACCAGGCCCGCGAAGCCGTCGCCGACGCCGGCTTCCCCGAGGCGGTCGTGCAGACCGCCGACACGGCCGACTTCACGGTGCGCGTGGGCGAGGTGTCCAACGAGGAGGAGCAGCGGATCGAGGACGAGCTCGCCGCGGTCGGCGGCGAGGTCAGCAAGGTCGACGACCAGCAGATCAGCGCCTCGCTCGGTGAGCAGCTGCGCAACAACGCGCTGATCGCCTTCGGCGTCGCCTTCCTGGCCCAGCTGCTCTACCTCGCCGTCCGGTTCAAGTGGACCTTCGGCGTCGCCGCGGTGCTCGGCATGGCGCACGACGTGCTCCTCGTCGTCGGCCTCTTCGCCTGGCTGCAGAAGCCCATCGACGGCATCTTCCTGGCCGCAGCGATGACGATCATCGGCCTGTCGGTCAACGACACCGTCGTCGTCTTCGACCGCATCCGCGAACGCTGGTGGGGCTCCAAGCCCGAGGACGACTTCACCGACGTCGCCAACAAGGCGGCCGTCGAGACCATCCCCCGCACGGTCAACACCGGCCTCGGCACGATGTTCATCCTGGCCGCGCTCGTCATCCTCGGCGGCGACTCGCTCCAGGACTTCGCCATCGCGCTGCTCGTCGGCCTCATCGTCGGCACCGCCTCCTCGGTCTTCGTCTCCACCCCGCTGCTGACCTACTTCCACGAGAAGTGGCCGATGAGCCGGGTGAAGAAGGAGAAGGTCGAGCGGACGCCCGAGGACTCCGGCGCCGTCGTCTGAGGGGCGTACAACCCCCTCCAGGTGTCGGACTACCCCTACACGTGCGGCCGGCGT
>DATIAJ010000186.1:0-2954 GCA_035458105.1 Nocardioides sp.
AGCAGAACCCGGCCGAGGGCCGCGACATCGTCCGCAAGTCGCAGGCCGCCGCGAGCGCCCGCATCGCCGCCCGCAAGGCCCGCGAGCTGGCCCGCGGCCGCAAGGGCCTGCTCGGCGGCGGTGGCCTCCCCGGCAAGCTGAGCGACTGCCAGTCGACCAACCCGGAGGAGTGCGAGGTCTTCGTGGTCGAGGGCGACTCGGCCGGCGGCTCCGCGCGCCAGGGTCGCGACCCGCGCATCCAGGCGATCCTCCCGATCCGCGGCAAGATCCTCAACGTCGAGAAGGCCCGCATCGACAAGGTGCTCGCCAACACCGAGGTCCAGGCGATCATCTCCGCGCTCGGCACCGGCATCCAGGAGGAGTTCAACCTGGAGAAGCTGCGCTACCACAAGGTCGTGATGATGGCCGACGCCGACGTCGACGGTCACCACATCCGCACCCTGCTGCTGACCCTGCTCTTCCGCTTCATGAAGCCGCTCATCGAGCACGGCTACGTCTACATGGCCCAGCCGCCCCTCTACCGCCTGCGCTGGAACAAGCCGGCCGAGCACGAGTTCGTCTACTCCGACTCCGAGCGCGACGCGCTGATGCGCGACGGCCTCGCGCAGGGCAAGAAGCTCCCCAAGGAGAACCCGGTCCAGCGCTACAAGGGTCTCGGCGAGATGAACGCCGACGAGCTGTGGGAGACGACGATGGACCCCGACGCGCGCCTGATGAAGCAGGTCACGCTCGAGGACGCCGCCCAGGCCGACGAGATCTTCTCGGTCCTCATGGGCGAGGACGTCGAGCAGCGCCGCTCGTTCATCCAGCGCAATGCCAAGGACGTCCGGTTCCTCGATATCTAGGCCGCTAGCCCGATCTACCAGCAGCCCTAGACATCGATAGACCGCGAGAGAGAAGCGAAGAATGACTGAGATCCCCACCGACAACGCCGGCGGAGGCGACGGCTTCGGCTTCGGCGACGACCGCATCCAGCCGATCGAGCTGCAGACGTTGATGCAGCAGTCCTACATCGACTACGCGATGACCGTCATCGTGGGGCGGGCGCTGCCCGACGTGCGCGACGGGCTCAAGCCGGTGCACCGCCGCATCCTCTACGCGATGTACGACGGCGGCTACCGCCCCGACCGCGGCTTCTCCAAGTGCTCGCGCGTCGTCGGTGACGTGATGGGTCAGTACCACCCCCACGGCGACTCCGCGATCTACGACACCATGGTCCGCCTAGCGCAGCCGTGGGTGCTGCGCGCCCCGCTGATCAACGGTCAGGGCAACTTCGGCTCGCCGGGCAACGACTCGGCCGCCGCCATGCGGTACACCGAGTGCCGGATGGCACCGCTGGCGATGGAGATGGTGCGCGACATCGACGAGGACACCGTCGACTTCCAGCCCAACTACGACGGTCGCTCGCAGGAGCCGACCATCCTGCCGTCCCGCTTCCCCAACCTGCTGGTCAACGGCTCGGCCGGCATCGCGGTCGGCATGGCGACCAACATCCCGCCGCACAACCTGGTCGAGGTCGCCGACGGCGCCAAGTGGGCCCTCGAGCACCCCGACGCCACCAAGGAGGAGCTGCAGGACGCGCTCCTCGAGCGGATCAAGGGCCCCGACTTCCCCAACGGCGCGCTCATCGTTGGCCGTCAGGGCATCGAGCAGGCCTACCGCACCGGACGCGGCTCGATCACCCAGCGCGCGGTGGTGGAGATCGACGAGGACGCCAAGGGCCGCGTCATGCTGGTCATCAGCGAGCTCCCCTACATGGTCAACCCCGACAACCTCGCGCTGAAGATCGCCGAGCTCGCCGACTCGGGCAAGATCCAGGGGATCTCCGACGTCCGCGACGACACCAGCTCCCGAACCGGCCAGCGGCTGGTCATCATCCTCAAGCGCGACGCCGTGGCCCGCGTGGTGCTCAACAACCTCTTCAAGCACACCGAGCTGCAGTCGAACTTCTCCGCCAACATGCTGGCGCTGGTCGACGGCGTACCCCGCACCCTGCCCATCGACCAGTTCATCTCGCAGTGGGTCACCCACCAGATCGAGGTCATCCAGCGGCGTACGCGCTTCCGCCTCGCCGAGGCCGAGCGCCAGGCCCACATCTACCGCGGACTGGCGAAGGCGCTCGACGCGCTCGACGAGGTCATCGCGCTGATCCGGCGCAGCCCCGACGTCGAGGAGGCTCGCACCGGCCTCATCGACCTCCTCGAGATCGACGAGGTCCAGGCCAACGCCATCCTCGAGATGCAGCTGCGTCGCCTCGCGGCCCTCGAGCGGCAGAAGATCATGGACCGCCTCGCCGAGCTCGAGCGCGTGATCGCCGACCTCGAGGACATCCTCGCCAACGAGGCCCGGCAGCGGCAGATCGTCTCCGACGAGCTCACCGAGATCGTCGACAAGCACGGCAACGAGCGGCGTACCCAGATCATCGCCGCCGACGGCGACCTGTCGATGGAGGACCTGATCCCCGACGAGGACCTCGTCGTCTCCATCACCCGCGGTGGCTACGCCAAGCGCACGCGCGCCGACCAGTACCGACTCCAGAAGCGCGGCGGCAAGGGCGTGCGTGGCGCGACGCTGCGCGGCGACGACGTCGTCCAGCACTTCATCGCGACGACCAACCACCACTGGCTGCTGTTCTTCACCACCGCCGGTCGGGTCTACCGCACCAAGGCCTACAACCTGCCCGAGGCGGCGCGCGACGCGAAGGGCGGCCACGTCGCCGGCCTGCTGAGCTTCCAGCCCGACGAGGACATCGCCCAGGTGCTCGCGATCCGCGACTACGACCAGGCGCCCTACCTCGTCCTCGCCACCCGCACCGGCCTGGTCAAGAAGACCAAGCTGGGCGACTACAACAGCCCGCGCCAGGCGGGCGTCATCGCGATCAACTTCCGCGAGGACGACGACGAGCTCATCGGCGCCGAGCTGGTCAACGCCGACGACGAGATCCTGCTCGTCTC
>DATIAJ010000187.1:0-3663 GCA_035458105.1 Nocardioides sp.
ACCGGGAACGCGGCGCGTACGTCGGCCTCGTCCTGCAGGTCGAGGCACACCCCGCGGCCGTGGTTGCCGTCGAGCGGCTTGAGCACCACCGGGTACCCGATGCGGCGCGCCGCGGCGACGGCCCCCTCCTCGGTGCGGACCGACTCCTGCTTGGGCACGGGCAGCCCGGCGGCGCCGAGCAGCTTGGTGGTGAGGTCCTTGTCGGAGGCGATGTCGACGGCGATCGACGACGTCTCGGACGTCATCGTGGCGCGGATCCGCTTGGCGTGGACGCCCTGCCCGAGCTGGACGAGGGAGTACTGGTTGAGCCGGATCCAGGGGATGTCACGCGAGACCGCCTCGTCGACGATCGCCTGCGTGGACGGCCCGAACGCCGTGCGCTCGGCGCGGCGGATGAAGTCGTCGCGCTCGGTCTCCCAGTCGAAGTCGGGGTCGCCCTCGACGAGGTGGTTGACGAGCCGGACGGCGAGGCGACCGGCGGTCAGGCCGACGTTCTCCTCGATGTAGCCGTAGATGATGTTGTAGCGGCCGGGCTGCCCCTTGACCTGCCGGGTCTTGCCGCGGCGGATGTCGTGACCGACGAGCTGCTGCAGCGCGAGGGCGGCGTGCTCGGCCACGTGCCCCAGCCAGGTGCCCTCGTTGAGGCGCTCGAGGAAGCCGCCCCGACGTCCGCGCGAGCAGGAGTGCTCCCGCAGGCCGGGCAGCATCGCGACGAGGTCGTCGGTGAAGCCGGGGATCGTGTTGGAGGGGAACTGCTCGAGCGAGCCGAGGTCGACCACGAGGTGGATCGACTTGTCGTAGGACCAGACGTTGGCACCGCGGTAGACCCGCGTCTCGACGATCTCCAGGTCCGGGGTCGGGCGCTCGCTCATCAATCGTCTCCCTGGGTCGGGTCGGGGGTCTGGGGGGCCGGGCCGCGGCGCAGCTTGAGGCGTCGGCGGATCGCGGCTGGGGTCGCGTCGGCGGCGGCGATGTCGCGGGCCAGCTGGCGCAGGTCGCGGCTGGCCTCGGCGAGCTCGGCGGCGTCCTCCTGCTGGACCGACGGTTCCTGCGGCACGAGGGCGCGGGTGGTGAGGTTGAAGACGGTGCCCTCGGGCAGCGTGTGGAACACCACCCCGCTCGCCAGCAGGGGCGAGGACCGCGTGGCCTCGTAGGCGTTGGACACCATGCGCGACCCGTCGAAGATGGTGACGGCACCCTTGCCGAGCACCCGCATCACCAGCTCGCCGTCCACGTCCTCGACCAGGCCGCACGTGTCCTCGTCGACGCCGATGCCGAGCAGCTGCGGGCTCTGCGCCACGATCATCAGGAGGCGGCCGTAGCGGTTGCGCTGGTCGAAGTGCTGGTCGATCACCGCGGTGTCGACCAGGCCGAGCCCACCCGCCACCTGCGTCATGCGCTGCTTGGGGGTGGCCCCGCCGACGCCGAAGGCGACCATGTGGGACGACTGGATGCTGGCACCGGCGGACGTGCCGGCGACGACCGCGCCGCGCTCGTGGGCGCGCAGGATCGCGTCCCCCACCGGCGTGCCGCACACGATGGAGGAGAGCTTGAGCTGGTTGCCGCCGGTCATGAAGATGCCGGTGGCCTCGTCGAGCGCCTTCACCAGCACCGGGTCGTGGGCCTGCTCGCGCGACTCCGGACGTACGGCGTCCACGCTGGCCGCGCCGAACTTGCTGAACAACGCGTCGTAGACGTCGACCACCTCGCGTCCGAGCGAGGAGGCGGTCGGGATGACGGCGATGTGCGCGTCCCGGCCGCCGCTCAGGGCGACGAAGTGCTTGAGGATGGTGGGCTTGCGCACCTTGTCCTCGGCACCCCCGATGATCATGAGTGGTCCCCTGGGCATGACAGGCAGGCTAGCGGCTGGAAGGGTGAGGGAATGCAGGAGTCAGTGAGGGAGGCGTCCGACGCGGGTCTGCGCAGGCTCGTCGTGATGCGCCACTCCAAGGCCGAGCACAGCGCGAGCACCGATCACGCGCGTGCGCTGGCCGACCGTGGGCGGGGCGACGCCGAGGCCGCCGGACGGTGGATGCGCGAGCACGGCATCGAGCCCGACGTCGCCCTCGTCTCCGACGCCGTGCGCACCCAGCAGACGTGGGTGCAGGTCGCTGCCGGCGCAGGGTGGGACGAGGACCTCGTCGTGCTCTCCGACGCGCTCTACGCTGCCGGAACCGACTCGGCGTTCGACCTGGTGCGTGAGACCGCTCCCGACGTCCGGACCCTGGTCGTCATCGGCCACAACCCGACCGTGGGCTCGCTGGCCGAGCTCGTGGACGACGGCGAGGGCGACACCGAGGCGACGACCACCATGCTGACGCGCGGCTTCCCGACCTCGGCCGTGGCGGTGTTCAGCGTCGACGGCGACTGGGCCGACCTCGGCCCCGGCGCCGCCCGCCTCGAGGCCTTCCACGTCGGCGCTGCGTGAGCGATCCGCACGTCGCGGCGCGGCTCCGCGCCGCCGGCTGCGTGTGGGCCGAGGACGAAGCGGCCCTGCTGGAGCAGGCGGCCTCGTCCGCCGAGGACCTCGAGCGCCTCGTCGCGCGCCGCGTTGCCGGAGAGCCGCTGGAGACGGTGCTGGGCTGGGTGGAGTTCCTCGGTCGGCGGCTGGTGGTCGCTCCCGGCGTGTTCGTGCCGCGGCGCCGGACCGAGCTGCTCGCCCGGCTGACGGTCGACCGCGCGGGTCGGGCGCCCGGGCGCCCGGTGGTGGTCGAGATGTGCTGCGGGGTCGCGCCGGTCGCCGCCGCCCTCGAGACCGCCCTCGATGCTGCGGGCGCCGACGTGCACGCGTGCGACGTGAGCGCGACGGCGCTCGACTGCGCCCGGTCCAACTCCCCGTCCGCGACGCTCCACCTCGGTGACCTGTACGACGCGCTGCCGGCACGTCTCGCCGGCCGCGTCGCGGTGCTGGCCGCCAACGCCCCCTACGTCCCCTCCGACCGGGTCGCCGACATGCCGCCCGAGGCGCGCGACCACGAGCCGCGGGTCGCGCTCGACGGCGGCGCCGACGGCGTCGAGCTGCACCGGCGTCTGGCGGCTGACGCCGTCCGCTGGCTGGCGCCCGGGGGAGTGCTGCTCGTCGAGACCAGTCGCGAGCAGGCCGGACTGACGACCGGCGCCATGGCGACGGCCGGGCTCGTGACGGCTGTCGAGACCGACGACGACGTCGGCGGGTGCGTCGCGGTCGGCGTACGGCCTGACGGGTCGACCGACGGCGTCAGCCGGTGAGCGGCGGCGCGGGCGTCGTGATGCCGACGGCCGCGTCCGCCTCCTCGATCTGCTCGCGAGAGATGCCGAGCAGGTAGAGGATCGCGTCGAGGTAGGGGACGTTGACGGCCGTGTCGGCGGCGTCGCGGACCATCGGCTTGGCGTTGTAGGCGATGCCGAGCCCGGCAGCGTTGAGCATGTCGAGGTCGTTGGCGCCGTCGCCGATGGCGATCACTGCGTCCAGCGGTACGCCGACCTCCGCGGCGAACTCGCGCAGCGCGGCCGCCTTGCCCGCCCGGTCGACGACGTCGCCCACGATGCGTCCGGTGAGCCGGCCGTCGACGACCTCGAGCTCGTTGGCCCGGGCGAAGTGGATGCCGAGGTCGGCGGCGAGCCGGTCGGTGATCTGGGTGAAGCCGCCGGAGACGATCGCGAACCGGTAGCCCAGGCGGCGCA
>DATIAJ010000188.1:0-14014 GCA_035458105.1 Nocardioides sp.
AAGGGCGTGCGGCCGAACATCTCCACCGGCACGCGCCCCTCGTAGCGGGAGAGGTCGAGCTCGACCGCCTGCGCCGTCCTGGCCAGGTTGTGGACGCAGAGCACGATGTCGCCGACGTACGTGCGCACGTGGGCGAAGATCCGGGGGTTCTCCGGCCGTAACGCCTCGTAGTCGCCGAGACCGAAGACCGGGTGCTGCTTGCGAAGCTCGATGAAGCGCCGCAGCCAGCGCAGAAGCGACGTCGGCGAGCGCAGCTGCGCCTCGACGTTGACGGCCTGGTAGCCGAACACCGGGTCCATCAGCGGGGGCAGGTAGAGCTGGGCGAAGTCGGCCCGCGAGAAGCCGCCGTTGCGGTCCCCCGTCCACTGCATCGGCGTCCGCACGCCGTCGCGGTCGCCGAGGTAGACGTTGTCGCCCATGCCGATCTCGTCGCCGTAGTAGAGGACCGGCGAGCCGGGCAGCGAGAGCAGGAGCGCCGTGAAGAGCTCCATCCGGTTGACGTCGTTGTCGAGCAGGGGAGCGAGCCGGCGGCGGATGCCGATGTTGGCCTTCATGCGCGGGTCGTGGGCGTACTCCGACCACATGTAGTCGCGGTCCTCGTCGGTCACCATCTCCAGGGTGAGCTCGTCGTGGTTGCGCAGGAAGATGCCCCACTGGCAGCCGTCGGGGATCGCCGGCGTCTGCTCGAGGATCTCCGAGATCGGGAAGCGCGACTCGCGGCGCACCGCCATGAAGATGCGGGGCATCACGGGGAAGTGGAAGGCCATGTGGCACTCGGTGCCGACCCACCGGCCGTCCTCGGTCTCCTCCGGCCCGAAGTACTCGACGACGTCGGCCGGCCACTGGTTGGCCTCGCAGAGCAGCACCCGCCCGGGGTAGTGCTCGTCGACGAAGCGTCGGCACTTCTTGAGGAAGTCGTGCGTCTCGGGGAGGTTCTCGCCGTTGGTGCCGGGGCGCTCGTAGAGGTAGGGCACCGCGTCGAGCCGGAAGCCGTCGAGGCCCATGTCGAGCCAGAACGCCATCGCGTCCAGCATCGCGTCGTGGACCTTGGGGTTGTCGAAGTTGAGGTCGGGCTGGTGGTGGAAGAACCGGTGCCAGAAGTACTGCTGGCGCACCGGGTCCCACGTCCAGTTCGACGGCTCGGTGTCGACGAAGATGACGCGGGCGTCCTGGTAGAGCTCGTCGGTGTCGGACCACACGTAGAAGTCGCCGTACGGGCCCTCGGGGTCGCTGCGGCTCGCCTGGAACCACGGGTGGGCGTCGCTCGTGTGGTTCATGACGAAGTCGATGATCACCCGGATGCCGCGCTGGTGGCAGGCGTCGATGAACTCGTGGAAGTCCTCGACCGTGCCGCACTCGGGGAGGATGTTGTTGTAGTCGGCCACGTCGTAGCCGCCGTCGCGCAGGGGCGAGGTGAAGAACGGCGGGACCCACAGGCAGTCCACACCCAGCCACTCGAGGTAGTCGAGCTTCTCGATCAGGCCCTTGAAGTCGCCGGTCCCGTCACCGTTGGAGTCCCGGAAGGACCGCACCAGCACCTCGTAGAAGACCGCCGTGCGGAACCAGTCGGGTTCCGCGTTGAGCACGGCTGTCGCACGGGTCGCGTCCGTCGGCATCTGGGACGACGTGGGGTGCTCGGTCAACGGGTCCTCCTGACGGCGATCACGTGGGCGGGTTCGTAGCCGGGGTCGAGCCGGACGTAGTTGTGCGCGGTCCAGCTCCAGTCCTCGCCGGTGATCTCGTCATGGGCGACGAACGAGTCGTGCCACTCCATGCCGAGCGCCGGCATGTCGAGGTGGACCATCGTCTCGCGCGTGCCGTGGGGGTCGAGGTTGATCACGGAGATGACGATGTCGTCCTCGTGCCGCTTGGAGAACACCAGCACGTGGTCGTCGTCGCTGGAGTGGATGGTCACGTTGCGCAGCAGCTGGAGGGCCGGGTGGTGGCGACGGATCTCGTTGAGCCGGGTCAGGTAGGGCGCCAGCGTCGTGCCCTCGGCGTCACGCTTCTCCCAGTCGCGGACCCGGATCTGGTACTTCTCGGAGTCGAGGTACTCCTCGGAGCCCGGCTTGACCGCGACGTGCTCGAACAGCTCGTAGCCGGCGTACACGCCCCAGCTGGGCGAGCCTGTGGCGGCCAGCGCGGCACGGACCTTGAACGCCGCCGGACCGCCGTACTGCAGGTAGGCGTGGAGGATGTCCGGGGTGTTGACGAAGAAGTTGGGCCGCATCAGGTGGTCGGACTCGTGCGCCACCTCGACGAGGTAGTCCTCGATCTCGCGCTTGCCGGTGCGCCACGTGAAGTAGGTGTAGCTCTGGTGGTAGCCGACCGCGCCGAGGCCGTGCATCATCGCCGGCTTGGTGAAGGCCTCGGACAGGAAGAGCACGTCCGGGTCCGTACGCCGTACCTCCGCGAGCAGCCACTCCCAGAAGGCGAGCGGCTTGGTGTGCGGGTTGTCGACGCGGAAGATCCGCACCCCGTGCGACATCCAGAGCTTCACGACCCGCAGCACCTCGCGGCAGATGCCCGCCGGGTCGTTGTCGAAGTTCATCGGGTAGATGTCCTGGTACTTCTTCGGCGGGTTCTCGGCGTACGCGATCGTCCCGTCCGCACGCGTGGTGAAGAACTGCGGGTGCGTCGTCACCCACGGGTGGTCGGGCGCCGCCTGGAGCGCGAGGTCGAGGGCCACCTCGATGTCGAGCTCACGAGCGCGCGCCACGAAGGCGTCGAAGTCCTCGAACGTCCCCAGCTCGGGGTGGATCGCGTCGTGGCCGCCGTCCTTGCTGCCGATCGCCCACGGCGAGCCGGTGTCGTCGGGTCCGGGGGTCAGGGTGTTGTTGGGGCCCTTGCGGTTGACCTCGCCGATCGGGTGGATCGGCGGCAGGTAGAGGACGTCGAAGCCCATCTCAGCCACCCGGTCGAGCCGCTTGGCCGCCGTCCGGAACGTGCCGCTCGTGACCTTGCCGGTCTTCTCGTCGCGCGTCGCGCCTTCCGAGCGGGGGAAGAACTCGTACCAGCTGCCGAAGAGCGCGCGGGTGCGGTCGGCGCGGAACCGGAACGGTCCCGTGACGGTGAGCAGCTCACGCAGCGGGTGGGCGAGGAGCACGGCCTCGAGCTCAGGGTCCTGGAGGGCGGCGAGCCGCGCGCCGACGGGACGCTCTGTGTCGGTCGCGGCCGCGATCGCGCCCGAGACGACGGCGGCCGACGCCGTGTCGAGCGCCTCCTTGCCCGTCCCTGCGGCCACGCGCTCCAGCAGGAGCCGCGCCTCGGTGAACATCAGCTCCACGTCGACCCCGGCCGGGATCTTGATGCCCGCGTCGTGCTCCCAGGTCGCGACGGGGTCGGACCACGAGTGGATCTCGAAGGTCCACTCGCCCTCGACGTCAGGCGTGACGTGGGCGACGTAGCGGTTGGGGGCGTCGCCGTCGGGGCGCATCCGCACCGGGTCGCGCGTGCGGCCCGCCGGGTCGGTGGCCACCACCTCCGCGGCGAGCTGGTCGTGGCCCTCGCGGAACACCGATGCGCGCACCGGCATCGGCTCGCCGACGGTGGCCTTGGCCGACTGTCGACCCAGGTCGACCACGGGAGAGACATCCATCACGGGTATCCGTCCAACCATGGGCCCACACTTTCGAACCCGGACCCCGCACGCAAGCCGACCGCGGTCGAGGCCACCCCTTGGGACGGCTCGACCGCGGTCGCCCTCGCGCCGGCGTCGATCGGTCAGCGGACCGACGCCACCGTGATGGTGCGCAGCCGCGTCCTCGACGACGCGAAGGCCTGCGGGTCGGTCGGGAGGAAGCGCACCCGCACGGTGGTCCGTCCAGGGCGCAGCGCCTTCCGGGGCACGCGCACGCGCGCGGTGCCGTCGGCGGTGGGGACGACCTTCCACCGCTTCGCGGCCAGGCGCACCACGAACCTCCCGGGCTCCTGCTCCGCCGACGAGCGCACGGTCAGGAACAGCACCGGGGCCGGCTTGCGCCGGGTCTGGTAGGCACGCTTGACGATCATCCGGGTGCGGGTCGGCAGCGCGGCCGCGGTGGGGCTGCCGGTGGTCCCGGTCGGGGCGGTCGTCGGGGTGGCGGTGCCGGTCGCCGAACCCGGGTCGCTGCCGGCGCCGTCGTCGGTGCCGGTCCCGGCAGTGCCCGGCTGCTGGGGCAGCGTCGCGTCCTCGCCGAAGACCTGCAGCTCCGAGGCGTGGACGATCGTGCCGCGGTCCGAGCCCGCCTTGCAGTCGGTGAGCACGGTGGTGCTGGCGGTCTGCTGACCCGCGTACGCCTCCTGGCCGGTGCACTGGTTCTCGAGCGTCACCAGGCGTACGGCGGCGGCCTCGGTGTCGGGCACGTCGAAGCCACGCATGGTGAGGGTCGGCGCCACCGGGCGCGGCAGGGTGCTCGGGAAGGCGTCGGCGGGCGAGGTGTAGAACCGCGTCCACTCGGCGTCGGCCGACGCGCAGCCCGTGGTGCACGCCTCCAGGGCGAACTGGCGCAGGGCGGTGAAGCGCGAGCCCGAGTCCGGGTCCTCCTGGGCGAGCGGCAGACCCGACCCGGACTCCGGTGCCGGGGTGAGGTGGGCGCTGACCTGGACCCGACGCACGGTGCTGACGCCGCCGGCGAGGTCGACCGCGACCGACGGGTGCGACTCGTCGACCTGGGCCTCGGTCACGCCGCCCCAGTTGGTGGCCTCGGTGCCGTCGATGAGCGCGTCGGGGTTGAGCGACCCGTCTGTCGCCCCGATGACCGTGGCGCCCGCGGCGGCGCTCGCGAGGTTGACCACGTCGCCGACCGTCTCGGTCCGCGATGCGCCGTCGTCGGGGACCGTCATCGTCCACCTGGTGAAGCCGCGGTCGGGTGAGACGGCGAGCATCTCGTAGGTCCCCGGGGTGAAGGTCGCGCTGGCCCCCAGTCCGGTGCCCGGGTCGGTGTCGGCCACGGGCGTGACGCGAGCCTCGTACTCGCCGACGTAGATCCTGGCCGCGCCGGTCGTCGCGAAGGTGATGGTCGCGTTGGGTCCGGCCGGGCTCGCGAAGCTCGGCGTCGGCTCGTGGTCGTCGGCGTCGGTGACCGAGGCGTCCGCGCCCATCCCGCGGCGAGCGAAGGCGGCCCACAGGACGTCCTCGTTCGCGCCGCCGAAGCGCATGCGATCGGCTGCGATCATCGCGTCGCGGGCGTCGAGCATGGACGTCGCTCCCTGCTGGAGGAGGAACGAGTCGAACATGAGCTGGACCCAGCGCCGGTTGCCCGGGCAGGTGTCGACGGGGCGCGGCGTGGCTGTCGGTGTCGCCTGCGCGCAGGCGAGCTGCAGGCCCGCGTCGTCGTACGGGAAGCGGTCGTCGTACCGCTCCACGAGCGCCTGCCGGACCTCCCACATGGTGCCGTTCCAGATCTCGCCGTCGGCGTGCACCTCGGGGCCGGTGGAGTCGAAGCCGTAGTCGGAGAAGTTGAGCGGGTTCTCGTCGATGGAGTAGTCCCGGATCGCGGTCTCGGTGTTACCGGTGGCGTAGGCGCCGACCGCCCACACGTTGCCGCCGTTGCTGTAGCCGTGCGAGAACTGGTACTCACCGGCGACCAGGTCGCCCCACGACTCGCCCATCGCGCCACCCTGCTCGGAGGTCAGCCCCTCGTCGGGACCGCCGACCATGCGGTTGGTGATGGCGTGGGTGTACTCGTGCCCCACGATCCCCATGTCGAGGCCGCCGTCGGTGCACGGCGCGTAGAACGCCCCGGCGATCGGCTCGAACAGGTACTGGTTGGTGATGCCGGGCGTGCCGTCCTGCAACGTGATCTGGTTGGCGTTGTCGCGGCCGAGGAAGCTGGGGCTGCCGCCGGTGATGGCGCCGGCCTGGGCATTGCCGACCTCCTGGTCGCCACCGACGCCTCCGCGGCCGCCGTTGTCGAGCTGGAGGTTGTAGTTCTCCTCGGTGAACCCCAGGTAGTAGGAGTAGTCGTGCATCCGGTTGTGGGCGGCGAACAGGTTGCCGACCGAGGCCTCGATGTCGTTGCCGCCCGGGACCAGCTGGGCGACGTCGCACTTGCTGTTGTTCCAGTGGTCCTCGAGCTCGGCGGTGTAGCTGCGCTCCGGTGACACGGGCGCCTGGAACAGGCCTCCCGGCGTCAGCGGGCTGGCCCACGCCTCGTGGGTGTTGGCGTTGTTGCCCACGGTCGTGAAGGTCGGCGACGCGCCGATCGTGTCCCACGGCCCGAAGGCGGCCACGTTGCGCAGCGGGGTCGGCGGGGAGGTGCAGCCGGCATCGGCGTTCCAGCAGCCGACGATCGAGTTGGTCGGCGTCTCGGTGGGGGAGTCGAGGGTGGGGTTGGCGGTGAACCAGCGCCATCGCGGGTTGCCGACGAGGTCGCCGGCCGAGGGCGCAGCGCTGTCGCTGGTGCTGACCGCGAGCGTGTACTGCCCGGCGACGACGGACGCGGCGTCGAACGGGCACACCTGGGCCGCGTAGGTGCCGGCCGGGATCGCCGCCGAGGAGTACGTCGCCGCCTCGGGGTTGGTGGCCAGGTCGCCCGAGACGAGGACGTCGTCGCCGCGGAGGATCCTCACGACGAAGTCGTCCACCGGGAGGCCGGTCGCGACCGCGGTGATCGACCTGGTGAGGTCGTCCTCGAGCTCGAAGGGGTGCTTGGGGCCGCACTCGGTCGGCGTGATCGCTCCGGTGAACACGTCGTTGTAGACGTGGTTGTCGGTCTTGTTGTGGCGGACCAGGACCTCGCCGGTCACGCCGTCGACGAGCGAGGTGAAGGCGAGCGAGGCGCCTCCGGCGACGTTGACGACGTTGGCCTCGAGGACCGGTCGCACCGAGCCGTCGGCCATCGGCAGGGCCCGCCGGCGGACCTGCTGCTCCTGGGCGAAGCCGGGGACGGTCAGCCGGGTCCAGCCGCGGGCGACGGTGGTCGTGATCTCGTCGACCTGCGCCGCGGGGACGCCGACGGACAGGTCGGTCGCTGCCCGGAGCCATCCCTGCAGCGGCGACAGGGTCGCCTCGGGCATCGCTCCGGTCGGCCGGGCCAAGGACGAGGAGACGTAGGCGATCTCCCCGTTCGCGACACCGACGGTCACCAGGCCCCCGACGGCGGGGGCGAGGCCGCCGAAGTCCTGGCGCAGCAGCACGGCCCGCGCGTCGGAGTCGGCGAACGGTTGCGAGCTGACGAGCACCAGGTCGTCGACCGCGTCGACCGTCATCCCGAACGCGGCCGCGTTGGCTCGCAGCCAGGCGCGGGCTGCCTCCACCGGCGCGCCGGGTGCGGCGCCGAGGCTGCCGTCGGCCGGCAGGATCGAGGCGGGGGTGCCGAGGGAGCCCCAGCGGGCGGTGACGTCGCCCATCGCCGAGACGGCCTGCCGCTGGACGGAGGTGGGCGTCGCGGTGCCGCGGGTGTCGACGTCGCGCGGACCGGCGACCGGGTCGCCCGGCGTGCGGACGTCGGGCGGTGTGGGACCGGGGGTGATCGTCTCCGGCTCGGCGGTGGCCGGGGAGGCGACCACGCCGAGGGTGGAGATCGCAAGGAGGGCCGCAACGGCCATCGAGGTGCGGCCGAGGTGGGAACGAGGACGGGTCATGCCCGCATCAACTGCGGGGAGGGGACGGGGTTATGCAGGTGACGTGCGCCTCGCCGGAGGGGCCGCTCTTGGATCGTTCCAAGAAATGCCCTAGCGTGCTGGTCCGTGCGAGCGTTCCGACGATTCACCGTCCGTCCCGTCCTGCCCGAGCCCCTGGCGGCCCTGTCCGCCCTGGCCGGCAACCTGCGCTGGTCCTGGCACCCGCCCACCCAGGACGTGTTCTCCTCGATCGACCCCGAGCTGTGGCGTCAGGTCAAGTGCGACCCGGTGCGCTTCCTCGGCGCTGTCGGCCGCGAGCGGCTCGACGAGCTGGTCGAGGACGGCGACTTCCGCAGTCGCCTCGACGCGGCCCACGCCGACCTGCAGCGCTACCTCTCCGAGGACCGCTGGTACGCCCGCAAGGCCGGCGACGACGCGCCGCGCGCCATCGCGTACTTCTCGTCCGAGTTCGGCATCACGTCGGTGCTGCCGCAGTACTCCGGCGGCCTCGGCATCCTCGCCGGTGACCACCTCAAGGCGTCCTCGGACCTCGGCATCCCGCTGGTGGGCGTCGGCCTGTTCTACCGCCACGGCTACTTCAAGCAGGCGCTCGACCGCGACGGCTGGCAGCAGGAGAGCTACCCCGTCCTCGACCCCGACGAGCTGCCCCTGACCCAGCTGCGGGAGGCCGACGGCACGCGCGCCACCGTCTCGATCGCGCTGCCCGACGGGCCCGACCTGGTGGCGCGGATCCTCGTCGCCCACGTCGGTCGCGTGCCGCTGCTGCTCCTCGACACCGACATCGAGGAGAACAGCGCCCACTACCGCGACGTCACCGACCGGCTCTACGGCGGCAACTCCGAGCACCGGCTGCGCCAGGAGCTGCTCCTCGGCGTGGGCGGCGTACGAGCCCTGCGGGTGTGGTCGCGCATCACCGGCGCCCCGGCGCCGGAGGTCTTCCACGCCAACGAGGGTCACGCCGGCTTCCTCGGCATCGAGCGCATCCGGGAGCTCACGGTCGACGAGGGCGGGCCGCACCTGGACTTCGACACCGCACTCGAGGTCTCCCGCGCCGGCACGGTCTTCACCACCCACACGCCGGTGCCCGCGGGCATCGACCGCTTCCCCCGCGAGCTCGTCTCCCAGTACTTCGGCGGCAACTCGCCGACGCCGGGCGTCCCGGTCGACCGGATCCTCGCGCTCGGCGCCGAGGACTACGACGGCGGCGACGCCGGCGTGTTCAACATGGCGGTGATGGGCTTCCGTCTCGCCCAGCGCGCCAACGGCGTCTCCGAGCTGCACGGCCACGTCTCGCGCGGCATGTTCAACGGCCTCTGGCCGGCCTTCGACGAGGCCGAGGTGCCGATCACCTCGATCACCAACGGCGTCCACGGACCGACCTGGATCGCCCGCGAGGTCATGGAGCTGGCCGCGAGCCGCGGTGCCGACGTCGACGGCGACGACACCGACGCCCTCTGGCCGCTCGTCGACCAGATCAGCGACCGGGAGATCTGGGACCTCAAGCGCACCCTGCGCACCCGCTTCGTCGACGACGCCCGCGACCGCATGCGCCGCTCGGCGACCAAGCGGGGCTACGCCGCGGCCGAGACGACCTGGATCGACAGCGCGCTCGACCCCGACGTGCTGACCATCGGCTTCGCGCGCCGGGTGCCGACGTACAAGCGGCTCACGCTGATGCTGCGCGACCCCGCCCGCCTCAAGAAGCTGCTGCTCGACCCCGAGCGCCCGATCCAGCTGGTCATCGCCGGCAAGGCGCACCCGGCCGACGAGACCGGCAAGCGGCTCATCCAGGAGATGGTGCGCTTCGCCGACGACCCCGAGGTCCGGCACCGCATCGCGTTCCTGCCCAACTACGACATCGCGATGGCGCAGCCGCTCTACCCCGGCTGCGACGTGTGGCTCAACAACCCGCTGCGCCCCTACGAGGCGTGTGGCACCTCCGGGATGAAGGCCGCGCTCAACGGTGGCCTCAACCTGTCGATCCTCGACGGCTGGTGGGACGAGTGGTACGACGGCAACAACGGCTGGGCGATCCCGTCGGCCGACGGCATCGACGACCCCGACCGGCGTGACGACCTCGAGGCCAACGCGCTCTACGACCTGCTCGAGACCGACGTCGTGCCGCGCTTCTACGAGACCAACGACGAGGGAGTGCCCCCGCGCTGGCTGGAGATGGT
Organism: Nocardioides sp.; assembly: GCA_035458105.1. GTDB lineage: Bacteria > Actinomycetota > Actinomycetes > Propionibacteriales > Nocardioidaceae > Nocardioides. The sequence continues at coordinate 9,744 of DATIAJ010000188.1, forward strand.
CCGCCACACGCTGAAGTCGCTCGGCCCGAAGGTGCTCGCCACCCGCCAGGTGCGCGACTACGTCCGTGAGCTCTACGCCCCCGCCGCGCACACCTCGCGCACGCTCAACTCCGACTACGCCGGCGCCCGCACCCTGTCGGGCTGGAAGCACGAGGTCCGCGCCGCCTGGCCCGGCGTGCGCGTCGAGCACGTCGACTCCGAGGGGGTGGGCGACCAGGCCGTGGTCGGTGCGACGCTCGCCGTCCGCGCCTGGGTGGCCCTCGGGTCACTCTCGGCCGACGACGTCGAGGTGCAGGTCGTGCACGGGCGGATCGGCTCCGACGACGTCCTCACCGCGACCTCGGTGACGCCGATGCTGGTGGGGGAGTCCTACGACGGCAACCGCCACCGCTTCGACGCCGCCGTGCCGCTCGCGGTCTCCGGCCCGTTCGGCTACACCGTCCGCGTCGTCCCGCGCAACGAGTCGCTGGCCTCGGTCGCCGAGCTCGGGCTGGTCGCCGAGCCGGCCTGAACTGCCTGACAACTTCAGCGATCCCCGGCCGCCCGGGGATCGCTGAACTTGTCGGCCCGCGCACGGCCTGACAAGTTCAGGGGCCGGTTCGGCGGGCGGTTGCCGGGCGGGCCCAGCTCGAGGACGATCGCCCCATGCCCTCGACCGCTCCGCCCGAGATCCTCGGCCCCTTCCTCGCGGCTGCCGACGCCGCCGCGTCGTCCCGACCCGACGTGGACGCGGAGACCGCGCGCGAGCTGATGGCGCAGGCGGCGGGCGTGCTGCACGACGGCCTGGTGCTCGACCACCTCGACGACCACGACCTGCCGCTGGCAGTCTCCGCCCTCGCCGCCGACCTCACGGCGGTCGACCCGAGCGCAGCTGTGCGCGCTCGCGCCGCCGGGGTCGCCGACGACGACCCCGACCTGCACGACCCCGCCGGCGTGCGCGGGGCGTACGCCGTGTCGGCGCAGGTGCTCGGGCTCTGACGCGACCGCCGATCGGACCGAACCAGCCCGCGGCCCTCGAGCCGAGCGTGGAACCGTCCGTCCAGCTGCTGTTCGGTCCGTACGACCGCCGGAAGCGCGGTCAGTCGTCCCGCGTCGCGACTCCAGCCGCGTGGCGAGAGCGTCAGCCGAAGGTCAGCCAGAGACCGACGGCGGTCGGGACCACGGCGAGCAGCAGCCACGGCGACACGATGCGCTTGCCGTGGATGGCGCGACCGACGGCGACGGCCATGGCCGCGAAGATGCCGGCGATCACGTTGAGCCCGACCTTGGACGAGGTGGGGGAGTCGTCGAGCATGACGGCTGCCACGACGAGGCCCACCACGAGGTGGAGGATCGTGGTCACGGCCAGCGTCGACATCACCCAGCGCTGCACCCGGGCCAGGTCGCGGGCGTCCTTCTCCGGATCCGCGACGATCCGCCGTGGGGCGTCGAGGTCGAGCAGGTGGCTGCGACCCTTCTCCGTACGTCGAGCGGGAACGCTGCCGGTCATGCGAGCCTCTCTCACCGAATCGTTTGCTGTGACAACGATTGCTAGGCTAACGGAATGCCCGCGCCCAGCCGAATCGATGACCCCCTGGCCCTCGAGCGTCAGGTCTGCTTCGCCCTGGCCGTGGCGTCGCGGACGGTCATCTCGGTCTACCGTCCGGTTCTCGAGCCCATGGGGCTGACCCATCCGCAGTACCTCGTGATGCTGGCGCTGTGGGGGGAGGAGCCACTGTCCGTGACCGAGATCAGCCGCCGTCTGGAGCTCGACCCGGCCACGCTCTCGCGGCTGCTGAGGCGGCTCGAGGCGGCTGACCTGGTGCGGCGCGACCGCAACCCCGCGGACGAGCGCAGCCTCGCCGTGGCGCTGACGTCCCGCGGGCGGGAGCTGCGGACGCAGGCGCTCGAGGTGCCGGGCACGATCCTCCAGCGCCTGGGGATGGACCTCGACGAGCTGATGGAGCTGCGCGACCGGCTCACCGAGGTCATCGCGGCCGCGAAGTCCGCGACGGAGGCGCAGCCGGCCTGAGCGGGTGCAGACTGCGCACGTGGGATCAAGCGCACGTCCGGCCCACGGCCGAGGGTGGGGGTCATGACGACAGCGGCCGACACCTTCGCCGCGTTCCTCGACACCCTGGCCGAGACGCTCGACCTGGGCCACGAGGAGCGGGCCCGCCGGCTCCACCTCTCGCGCTTCCACCTGGCCAGGGTCGTGTCCGCCGCGGGCGGTGAGCCTCCGGAGCGGATGCGCCGTCGGCTCCTGCTCGAGCGGGCGGCCCACCGCCTCCTGGCGAGTGACGACCAGGTGGTCGACATCGCGTTCGGGGCCGGCTTCGGCTCCCACGAGGCGTTCACCCGCGCGTTCACGCGGGAGTACGGCGCCGCGCCCAGCCGCTGGCGTCAGCACCCCACCCGCACCCGGATCGACGGGCCGAGCGGCGTGCACTTCCACCCGCCCGGCAGCCTCCGCCTGCCGACCGCACGAAAGGTGACCCCGATGGACCTGATGACACGCATGATCGAGCACCACGTCTGGCTGACGGGCGAGATGATCGAGCGAGCGGCCCGGCTGAGCGACGAGCAGCTCGACGCCCCGATCGAGGTGCCCATCGGCACGATCGACGACGACATGACCATCCGCTCCGTGCTGGGTCGCCTCGTCGGGCAGCTCGCGCAGTGGAACACCGCCGTCGAGCAGCGTCCCTACGACTTCGCCCAGGAGCGCGGGAAGTCGCTCAGCACGCTGCGCCGCGAGCTCGCCGAGGAGGGTCCGGCCTTCCTCGACCAGGTGCGCTCGACCGTCGAGGAGGGCCGGCTCGACGACACCTTCGTCGACGTCACCTGCGAGACCCCGAAGGTCTTCACCTACGGCGGGATGGTGGCGCACGTCCTCACCTTCGCCGCCGTACGACGCCTCGTCGTGCTCGGTGCGTTCGAGAACCTCGGCATCACCGACCTCGACGCCGGTGACCCGATGGAGTGGATGGGCGCCCCGGCCTGAGAACGGTCGTCAGGTCTGGCGCAGCACCAGCACCGAGCGCGCCTGCAGCAGCATCGTGCCGCCCGCGACCACCGGCGTCCCGACGGCGAGGTCGGGGTTGGTCGACAGCACGACCTCGCCGTGGTGGACCCACTTGTTGGCCGGCAGCACCAGCTCGACGTCGTCGACGCCGGAGTTGAACCAGAGCATGAACGACCTGTCACGCACCTGCTCGCCGTGCGGGCCGGGGGAGCGCAGGGGAGCACCGTTGAGGAACATCCCGATGGTGCGGATGCTGTCGTCGTTCCAGTCGTGGACGGTCATCTCGCGCCCGCTCGGGTGCACCCAGACGAGGTCCTTGATGCCGCCCTTGATGGTCGGCCGGCCCTCGAACCAGTGCCGCTGCCGCAGGGCGGGGTGCTCTCGCCTGAGCCGCAGTGCCGTCTTGGTGATGTCGTAGACGTCGAGCCAGGCGTCGTCGGGGCGCCAGTCGATCCACGAGGTCGCGTTGTCCTGGCCGTAGGCGTTGTTGTTGCCGCCCTGGGTGCGGCCTCGCTCGTCGCCTGCCGTGAGCATCGGCACGCCGCTGGAGAAGCACAGGGTGGCCATGAGGTTGGCCGCCTGGCGCCGCCGCAGCGCGACGACCTCCGGGTCGTCGGTCTCGCCCTCGACGCCGCAGTTCCACGACCGGTTGTTGTCGGTGCCGTCGCGGTTGTCCTCACCGTTGGCCTCGTTGTGCTTGTCGTTGTACGACACCAGGTCGCGCAGGGTGAAGCCGTCGTGCGCGGTGATGAAGTTGACCGAGGCGTAGGGCGAGCGACCGTCGTCCGCGTAGAGGTCGCTCGACCCGGCCAGTCGCGTCGCCACGGTGCGTACGCCGCCGGAGTGACCGCGCCAGAAGTCGCGCACCGTGTCGCGGAACTGGTCGTTCCACTCGATCCACGGCGGGGGGAACTGCCCGACCCGGTAGCCGTCCATCGAGGCGTCCCACGGCTCGGCGATGAGCTTCACGTGGCGCAGCACGGGGTCCTGCCCGATCGCGGTGAGCAGGTGCGAGCCCATGTCGACGACCTGGTCGGTCCGGGTGAGCGCGCTCATCAGGTCGAAGCGGAAACCGTCGACGTGCATCTCGGTGACCCAGTAGCGCAGCGAGTCCAGGATCATCCGAAGGCTCTGGGTGTGGGTGGCGTCGACGGTGTTGCCACAGCCGGTGACGTCCCAGTAGCGCACGGGCTCGGGCTTGTGGCCCGGCTTCGGGGCCGGCGGCACGACGCGCTGGTAGTAGCCGCGGTCGTCGAGGCCGCGGAAG
>DATIAJ010000189.1:0-3684 GCA_035458105.1 Nocardioides sp.
AGGCACACGGTGCTGGCGATCGCACCGAACGCGCGCTCGCGGGCCGTGTCGGCCCAGTCCAGCTCGTCGAGGGGATGCACCTCCCCCGGCGGCGGCCCGGGTCCGGAGTCGCGGGTCTCGTCGTGCCGGGGCTCGCCCGTCGCCGCGCGGTCGACGAGGGTGAAGGTCAGGTCCTCGTCGAGGAGGGTGACGCTGAGCGCGACGCAGTCCGGCACCGAGCGCACGGCCCAGCCCTCGATCACCCGCAGCAGGCCCTCCATGTCATCGATGGACGCAGTGACGTACTCGTCCAACGCCTCCCGACTCTGCGGCAGCAGCTCCATGACGATCCCCTCGACACATCGGTGTTGCCTGAGCCATCGATGGTCCTCCCCCGCCCGGTGCCACACCACACCCGCCGGGGCGACCACCCTGCGCGCGCATGTGGCTCGACACCTCGGGGTACGGCGCTGCCGTGAGCGCCGAGACCCTGCCCCACCCCGTCGTCGTCCTGGACCTGGACGGCACGCTGGTCGACTCGGTCTACCAGCACGTCGTCGCCTGGCACGCCGCCTTCCACGACGTCGGCCTGCACGTCAGCGCCGTACGCGTCCACGAGGCGATCGGGATGGGCGGCGACCGGCTCGTGGCCCACGTCGCCGGCGACCCGGCCGAGTCCGCCGTGGGCGAGGACGTGCGCAAGCTGCACGACGAGTACTTCCGCTCCCACCTCCGCACGGTGTGCGCCCTCGACGGCGCCGCCGACCTCGTCGAGGCGCTCGCCGGTCACGGGCACCGGCTGGTGCTGGCCAGCTCGTCGGAGGCCGAGATCGTGGACGACCTGCTCGAGCTCGTCGACGTACGCCGTCACCTCACGGCGGTCGTGACCGGCTCGGACGACGCGGCCACCAAGCCGGCGCCCGACATGGTCCGGCTCGCGATCGAGCGGGCGGGCGGCGGGGACGCCGTCGTCGTCGGGGACGCCGTCTGGGACGTCCTGTCCGCCGCGGCCGCCGGGGTGCCGTGCATCGGGCTGCGCAGCGGCGGAGTCTCCGCCGAGCGGCTCACCGCCGCCGGTGCGTCATCGGTCCACGACGGCCCGCGCGACCTGCTCGACCGCCTCGAGGACAGCCCGCTGCGTTCGGACTGAGCGTTCGTTCTGAGGGTTCGGGCTGAGCGCGCCCCGACGTACGAAACCCGCCGGAGTCACCTCGCACGGCGTACGGGAGGTCAAGACCGGCGGGTCTCGCGCTGGCCGCCGTGGTCGTGGCGGGACGACCCCGGCGTGTAGAGGTTGTACCCCCCAGGGGTGCACCTCATGCACCCCCGACTGATCCCGTTCGCGACGGGGTACGGAGACGACGTCCCGCACGTCCCCCGCACCCCCACCGCAGGAGATGAGATGACCCAGTCCGACGACCCGACGCAGGAGCCGTGGACCGACCCCCAGACGCACCTCGACACCGACCCGGTCAACGCCGAGCCGGAGCCCGAGGACGAGGACCAGCTCGAGGACCAGCTCGAGGACCAGGAGGAGGACGAGTCGTGACCTCGCTCTGGCTCGACCGTGCCTCCCCGGTCTCCGACGACCCGGTGCCCGAGCCGGGCGAGGCGTTGGACGCCCTCGTCGTGGGCGCCGGGCTGACCGGCCTGACGACCAGCCTCCTGCTCGCCCGCGCCGGCCTGCGTGTCGCGTGCGTCGAGGCCCGGCAGGTCGGCGCGGTCACGACGGGACGCACCACCGGCAAGGTCTCGCTGCTCCAGGGCACCCACCTCTCCCGGATCCGCCGCCACCAGTCCGAGGACGTCGCCGCGGCCTACGTCGACGCGAACCGCGAGGGCATGGAGTGGCTGCTGCGGTTCTGCGACGACCACGGCGTGCCCGTCCAGCGCCGCACCGCGGTGACGTACGCCGCCGACGAGCAGGAGCGCTCGTCGGTCGAGCAGGAGCACGAGGCGGCCTCCGCGCTCGGCCTCGACGTCGCGTGGCGCGACGCCCTGGACGTGCCGTTCCCGCACGTGGCTGCGACGACGCTCGCCGACCAGGCGCAGCTCGATGCGATGGACGTCCTGGGCGCGCTCGTGGAGCAGCTGCGCGCCCACGGCGGCACCCTGCACCAGGGCCACCGCGTGCGGTCGGTCTCGAAGGGCGGCCGGCCCACCGTCCGCCTCGAGGGCGGCGTGAACCTGACGGCCGAGCACCTCGTGCTCGCCACCGGCACCCCGATCCTCGACCGTGGCCTGCACTTCGCCCGGCTCGAGCCGCAACGCTCCTACGTCCTCGCCCTCGACGGCGCCGGCCCGATGGAGGGGATGTACCTCTCCGCCGGCTCCGACGCCCGGTCAGTGCGCGACGCCCCGGAGGGCACGCTCGTCGTGGGCGGCGCGGGCCACGTCGTGGGTCGTACGGACTCCCACCTCGCCCACCTCGAGGCGCTGCGGGCGTGGGCCGCGAAGTGGTACCCGGCCACCACCGAGACCCACCACTGGTCGGCCCAGGACTACAGCAGCCCCGACGGGGTGCCGTACGTCGGTCCGCTCCGGCGCGGCGGGGACCGCATCCACGTCGCCACCGGCTACGAGAAGTGGGGCATGACCAACGCGGTGGTCGCCGCGCGCGCGATCTCCGCCGACATCCTCGGCGAGATGCCGACCTGGGCGCAAACCCTCAGCGGTCGGGCACCGTCAGCGTCCAACGCCGCCGAGATCGCCCGGATCAACCTCGGGGTCGGCGCTGCGGTCCTCACGGGTGCCGTGCGCACCGCCCGCGAGCGGCTGCCCGGAACGGCCGGGCCCGCCCAGGCCGGCGCGTGCGGCGTCGTGGGCGTGTGCACCCACCTCGGTGGGCTGTTGAAGTGGAACGACGCCGAGGAGACGTGGGACTGCCCGCTGCACGGGTCGCGCTTCTCCCGCGACGGTGACGTGCTCGAGGGGCCGGCGACCCGGCCGCTGCTGAAGCGACCGGGCGGGTCGTCCGACTAGCGGTTGGCGCAGACCAGCTCGGCCGACAGCGCCGCCTCGGCCGACAGCTCGACGTCCGGGCCGCAGACCAGCTCGAGCGGGTCGGCCGCCTGCTCGACGGCCGCGACGGCCTCGTCGAAGGCCGCGACCACGTCGCTGCACGCGTGCTCCAGACCGATGCGGGTGAGCGCGGAGGTGGACAGGTCGCCACTGAGCGCCAGCTCGACGGTCCAGTCACCGGCGTCCGTGCGCACGCAGTCCGCGGCGGCGGTCTGTTGCAGGGCGGCGAAGTCGAAGGTGTCCGTGCCGAGCTCCTCCTCCAACGCCGTACGCCAGTCCGCCAGGGCCTCCTTCTCGGCAGCCTCCTTCTCGGCAGCCGCGGCCTCGGCGCGGGCCGTCGTGCCGGACGCGTCGGCCTCCCCGCCGCAGGCGGCGAGCGAGGGGACGAGCAGGACGGCGAGAAGGGCGAGAGAGCGCATGAGCGGCAGGCTAGGAGCCCGAGGATCGACTCGTCCGGGGTTTGTTACCGATCAGTACGTGATGCTCGACTCATTGCGCTGCCGGGTGGTCAGCAGGCGCGCAGCGAGGAAGCCGCCGATGGCTCCGAAGAGGTGACCCTGCCACGAGACCCCGGGCTGGCCGGGCAGCACGCCGAGCAGCGCGCCGCTGTAGAGCAGGAAGACCGCGACGCCGATGAGGATCTCGGAGGTACGGCGGTTGAGGAAGCCGCGCACGATGAGGTAG
>DATIAJ010000190.1:0-3966 GCA_035458105.1 Nocardioides sp.
CTGTTGTTCAACGACGCCTCCGACGCCTTCCTCGACCAGATCGCCCAGACCGTGCGGCTGATCCGGTCCAAGGGCGTCGGTGTGTTCTTCGTGACGCAGTCGCCCACCGACGTTCCCGACGAGGTGCTCGGCCAGCTCGGCTCACGCATCCAGCACCAGCTCCGCGCCCACACCCCCAACGACGCCAAGGCGCTCAAGGCGACCGTCAACACCTACCCCACCAGCGAGTACGACGACCTCGGCGAGGTCATCACGTCCTTGGGCATCGGCGAGGCCGTGGTCACGGTGATGAACGAGCGCGGCGCCCCGACCCCCGTCGCGTGGACGCGGTTGCGGGCGCCGGAGTCCCTCATGGACCCGGCCCCCACCCGCGACATGGAGGCGGCGGTCGCGGCCTCCCCGCTCACCGCGAAGTACGCCGAGGCGATCGACCGCGAGTCCGCCCGCGAGCTGCTCGCCAAGAAGCTCGAGGAGGGCGCCCGCAAGGCCGCGGAGGACGCCCGCGTCAAGGAGATGGCGCGCGAGCAGAAGAACGCGCGCGTCACCGAGAAGTCCTCGCAGCCGTCCTCCCGCCGGTCCGCACCGAAGGAGGAGGACAGCATGATGGAGAGCGTCGTGAAGTCGCGCGCGTTCAAGGACTTCATGAGCACCGCCGCCCGCGAGATCGCCCGGGGGATGTTCAAGAGCGGCCGCCGCTGAATTTCGTCACAGCGTGCTGAGGGGGCGGTCACCGGATATCCGGTGACCGCCCCTCTTTGCACCCGGGATCTGGGCCGCGAAGCGGGAATCCCGGGTGCAAAGTCGTCACGCGAGGCCAGACGTACGACGTGCGCCCGGGCGGTGACCCACCCACGGTCCTGCCACGAGAACTGTGGGTGGGCCACCGCTCGGGCGGGGGCGCGGCTTCACATGGTCGGGTCGAGCCAGGCCAGCTGGGCGGTCTGGGTGCCACCGTCGCGGGTGACGACGCGGGCGCGGCCCTCGGGGGCGGGCTGCGGGCGGAGGTTGCCGATGAGCACGCCCTCGTCGCGGGGGCCGGACAGCATCACGCCGGGCATCGCGAGGTCGCGCAGCGACTGGATGACGGGTTCGTAGAGCGCGCGGGACGCGCCACCGGTGCGTCGCGCGACGACGACGTGCAGGCCGACGTCTCGTGCCTGGGCCATCAGCGGCTGCAGCGACGACACCGGTGAGGACTGCGCGGTCGCGACGAGGTCGTAGTCGTCGACCACCACGAAGACCTCCGCGCCCGTCCACCAGGACCGGCTGCGCAGCTGGTCGGGCGTCACGTCGGGACCGGGGATGCGGCCCTCGAGGTAGCTCGCGATGTCCCTGAGGGTCGGGGTCGCCTGGGTCGCGGAGGTCAGGTAGTTGAGGAGGTACTCGTCGGGCACCTCGCCGAGCATCGAGCGGCGGTAGTCGACGAGCACGATCTGCGCTTCCTTGGGCGTGCGGGTGCGCATGATCTCGTGGACGTACGTCCGCAGCAGCGCGCTCTTGCCGGACTGGCCGTCGCCGAAGACCAGCATGTGCGGCTCGGCGTCGACGTCGAGGCCGATCGGCGCGAGCTCCTTCTCGTTGATGCCGAGCAGGATGTGCTTCGCGGGGACGCCTCGGCGTACGGCGTCCTCGCGGACCGCCTCGAGCGTGACCTTCTCCGGCAGCAGGCGCAGCTTGGGTCCCTGCGGTCCCTTCCACGCGCCGGCCATCCGGTCGATCAGGTCGTCGACCCCGTCGCCGAGCGTGCCGGCGTCACCGTCGCCGTCGATGCGCGGCAGCGCACCGAGGAAGTGGAGCTTGGACGGCACGAGGCCGCGACCGGGACGGCCGACCGGGACGAGCGCGGCGACCTTGCGGTCGATCTCGGAGTCGAGCGGGTCACCGAGCCGCAGCTCGAGCTTGGATCCGAAGACGTCGCGCATCGCGGCGCGGTAGTCGGCCCACCGCGTGGAGGCGGTGACGATGTGGAGGCCGAAGGTCAGGCCGCGCGCGGCCAGCTGCTGGATGTCCATCTCGAGGTCGTCGAACTCGGCGCGCAGCGTGCTCCAGCCGTCGATGACGAGGAAGACGTCCCCCCAGCCGTCGTCGGCCCGGCCCTGCGTACGACGCGAGCGATAGGTCTCGATGGAGTCGATGCCGTTCTGGCGGAAGTACGCCTCGCGCCGATCGACGATGCCCTCGACCTCGGCCATGACGCGTCGTACGACGTCGGGCTCGGAGCGCGTCGCGACACCGGAGACGTGGGGGAGCCGGGACAGCGGCGCGAACGTGCCGCCGCCGAAGTCGAGCACGAAGAACTGCGACTCCAGCGGCGTCGTCACCAGCGCCATGCTCGTGACGATGCTGCGCAGCATGGTGCTCTTGCCCGAGCGCGGGCCGCCGACGACGGCGACGTGGCCGGCAGCGCCGGTGAGGTTGAGCGTCATGGTGTCGCGGCGCTGCTCGCGCGGACGGTCCACGGTGCCGAGCGGGATCACCAGGCCGGGCACGTTGCGCCACTGCGGCGACGTGAGGCCCAGGTCGGGGCTCTCGACCAGGTCGGGCATGAGCTCGTCGAGGGTGTCGGGCACGTCGAGCGGCGGGAGCCACACCTGGTGGGCGGCCGGGCCCTTGCCGACCATCCGCGTCACGGCGATGTCGAGGAGCGAGGGCTGCTCCCCCTGCTGCTGCGGCTGTGGCGCCGCCACCTCGGTGACCTCCTCGGTCGGCTCGAGGGCCTGCACCTCGGAGATCGTGAACGGCAGGATGCCACGGATCGCGCCGCCCTCGTCACGGGTGACCCGGGTACGGCTCGACGGCGGCCCCGAGACGTACGCCGCCTTGAACCGCAGCAGCGTGGACTGGTCGGGCTTGAGGTAGCCCAGGCCCGGCACGGCGGGGAGCTCGTAGGCGTCCGGCACCCCGAGCACGGCCCGCGACTCGCCGGCCGAGAACGTGCGGAGACCGACGCGGTAGGACAGGTGGGACTCGAGGCCGCGCAGGCGGCCCTCCTCGAGACGCTGCGAGGCGAGCAGGAGGTGCAGGCCCAGCGAGCGGCCGAGGCGGCCGATGGCGACGAAGAGGTCGATGAACTCGGGCTTGGCCGAGAGCATCTCGGAGAACTCGTCGACGACGATGAACAGCGACGGCATGGGCTCGAGGGGCTCGCCGTTGGCGCGGGCCTTCTCGTAGTCGCGCACCGACGCGTAGTTGCCGGCGTCGCGCAGCAGCTCCTGGCGGCGCGTCATCTCGCCGGACAGGGCGTCCTGCATGCGGTCGACGAGGGTGAGCTCGTTGGCGAGGTTGGTGATGACAGCCGAGACGTGGGGCATGTCGGCCATGCCGGCGAACGTCGCGCCGCCCTTGAAGTCGACGAGCACCAGGTTGAGCTGCTCGGACGAGTGGGTCATGACCAGCCCGAGCACCAACGTGCGCAGGAACTCCGACTTTCCGGACCCCGTCGCGCCGATCACCAGGCCGTGCGGGCCCATGCCCTGCTGGGCGGACTCCTTGATGTCGAGGTGGATCAGGCCGCCGGAGTCGCCGATGCCGATCGGCACCCGCAGCCGGTCGCGGGCCGGTCGGGGGCGCCAGGCGGTCGCCGGGTCGTAGCTGAAGATGTCACCGAGGCCGAGCAGGTCCATGTGGTCGGGCGTCGCCGAGGTGATGTCGACGGCGCCGCCGGCCGACGACGACTCGGCGCTCGCGGTCTTGAGGGGCGCGATGCGGCGCGCGAAGGCCTCGGCCGTGGCGATGTCGCACTGGTCGGCGAGTGCGCGGACCGGCTCGCCGCGCAGGCGCAGCGCGCTCACCGGGCGCTTGCCGAGCTCGTCGGGCGCGTCGGCGAACTCGAGGCGGAGCCTCGTGGAGTCCTCCAGCTCGTCCCACCGGCTCGGCAGGTCGAGCAGCGTGACGCCGTGCAGGCCGTCCGGCGGGACGATGTGGTTGCCGGGAGGCAGGTGGCCGCCGTCGATGACGAGCAGGATG
>DATIAJ010000191.1:0-2790 GCA_035458105.1 Nocardioides sp.
GCGACGGTGTCGGCCCCGTCGGCACGTTCCTGGCGGAACGGGTCCAACGTCCCGCCGGAGCCGAACGTCCCGCGGCAGCTCTGGTTCACGACGGTGTAGCCGTGACCGGCGAAGAAGCCCGCGGTGAGCTGGGCGATCAGCCCGTCACGGCCGTACGGCGTGCGGATGAGCACCGTGCCCGGTGACCCGGCCGCCGGCGAGTAGATGTCGGTCAGCAGCTCCACGCCGTCCCGCATGCTGACACGTGCCGGGTGCACCGTGAAGCGGTGCCGGCCGGACGGCATCCGCAGGACGCGGGCGATGCCGCGCGCGATCGGGTGTCGCAACCGGGTCCTCATGCCGCCTCCCCACGCTCACACGATGGTGTGCCTCCCGCTACCAGCCGACCTCCTCGGCGTCGGTGACGAGCACCGGGCCGGCGTGCACGAGCTCCTCGGGAGCGACGGCGTCCCGTAGGCTCGCGAACGTCAGACCGGTGCGTTCCTCGAGGAGCTCGAGCGGCACGAGGTAGGTGTCGAAGTCATCCAGGAAGTCGGGCGCCGCGCGCTCGAGGTCGTCGAGGTCCTGGGTCAGGACGAACGCCTTCGCGCGCAGGCGCCCGTCGAGCCGGTAGACGACGACCTTCCAGTGGTCGACGGGCAGCTGGACGCCGCGGTAGGGCGGGTCGTCCGGGTCGAGCACGGGCCCGGCGAAAAGGGTCAGGCGCCGCTCCTCCAGCCCCTCCAGCGCCAGCACCGCGTTCTCGAGCAAGCCCCACACACCGCCCCGACCGGACTGGTTGAAGTCCCGGTGCTGCGGCGTGATGTTGGTGAAGAAGAAGGAGTCGGAGTTGGCCTGGGTCGCCTCCTCGACGGTGCCCCACAGCAGGTCGGACCGACGCGCCACGTGACCGCGGTCGAGGTCGTTGTCGGCGTACGCGTCGTCGCCGGTCTGCGCGTCGGCGGGGATGCGGGGGTCGAGCCGGAAGCGCTCGCCCGAGCGGCTGATGCTGTCGCTGGGGAACAGACGCAGGCCGTCGACGTTCCAGGCCACCCACCGGGCCAACCGGCGCGCGGGATCCATGCGGACCGTGAAGTGGGCGTAGTCGAGCGCCGCGGCGATGGGATCGTCGTCCGGCCCGGGTGCGGGCGCCTGCGGCGGTGCGACCTCGGTGCCGAGGAAGCGAGGGTCGTACCCGGCGGCGGCCATGACTCCATGGTCTCGCACTGCCCGGCCCTGCGCACGGGCCGCTCCAGACCGGCGTCAGCCGTCCGACACCGCCGACAGCGCGGCGATCGCGCGGGAGAGCACCGGATTGTCGTCGTCGGCGCGGTGCGCGGCCACCAGCTCGATGCCGGGCGCCCCGACGAGCGAGACATAGACGACGCCGGGCACCGCGAGCGCCGCGGTCGGCTCGGGCACGACGGCGATCCCGAGCCCGGCCGCGACGAAGGTCACCAGGGTCGAGGTCTCGGCGACCTGGTGGACGACCCGGGCCTCCTGCCCCGCGTCGTCGAAGAGGTCCTGCACGAGCGCATTCATCGCCGACCGGCCGCCGCCGGCGTGGACGACGAGGTCCTCCCCCGCGAGGTCCGCCACCCGCAACCGCCGCCTCGCCGCGAAGCGGTGACCCTGCGGCATGGCCACCAGCAGGCGATCGTGCCGCACGCCGGTCACGGTCAGGCCGTTCTGGTCGGGCAGTCGCCTCAGCAGGGCGAGGTCGAGGGAGCCGTCCCGCAGCCGCTCGACCTGCTCGGGCGAGAGCATCTCGCCGCGGAAGCCGAAGTCGACCGCCGGGACCTCCTCGCGCAGCCGGCGCGCGAGGGCCGGGAGGAGGGAGTACGTCGCCGAGCCGACGCATCCCACGACCAGCCGGCCCGACCGACCGGACGCGACCCGCTCCGCCTCCTCCCTCGCGGCGTCCACCGAGGCGAGGATGTCGCGCGCCCGGGCGAGGTAGGCCGTGCCGGCGGCGGTCAGGTCGACCCGTCGGGTCGTGCGGGTGAGGAGGGTGACGCCGAGCTCGGCCTCGAGCTGGCGGATCGCCTGCGAGAGGGGCGGCTGTGCCATGTGCAGCAGCTCAGCGGCCCGGCCGAAGTGGCGTTGCTCGGCGACGGCGACGAAGTAGCGGAGGTGGCGCAGTTCCATGGACCAAGACTTCCAGAGTCTTGATCGGGTCGGAATGAGTGGCGTGCGACCGGGGCCCTACCTCGCCACCCAGGGCGTGAACGTCCGTCGCTCCGGCGCCCAGTCGATCGAGCCCGTGGTCTCGTCCTCGAAGCGTACGGCGACCCGGACCCTCCTCGGGTCACCCAGGCACCGCCGCGGGATCCGGAGCGACACCGGCGCGTCCTCGAAGATGTCGGCGCGCGCCCGCATGCCCCGGCACTCCACGAAGCGAGACGGCCGCTGGCCGAAGGACCGCACGACCCCGAGCGAGTCGTCGAACCCCGCGTTGGCGCGGAACGACACCCGGTAGGTCGACCGCGGTCCGCCGGTGCGGACCCAGAAGGTGTAGACCTGTGCGGTCGCCAGCGGGACGGCCGACCGCACGCTCACCTTCACCGCGTTCCGGTGCACGACACGGACGCGGGAGATGTCCACCGAGGTCGAGTCCCCGACCGGGTCGTCGAACACGCCGGTCTCCGCGTGCGCCGGCCCCGGCACCGCCAGCACCGCGACGACCACGCAGCCAGACAGTGCGCGAGCGATCCATCTCGTTGCGTCCATGCGATCCCCTCCCCCGGGGTTCCCATGATTCCGCCGTCCGCTCGCCGGTCGCAAGAGTCGGAAGTATGTTCGCGGCCGCCG
>DATIAJ010000192.1:0-10978 GCA_035458105.1 Nocardioides sp.
CTGGGTCTGCGTCTCGGTCACCGTCACAAACACAGGACGTTACGTGTCGGCACCGACATCGCGCGCGCGATTTTCGTGTGATCCACGCGACCGGCCGGACGTACGACGACGCCCCGCCCGCGATGTGCGGACGGGGCGTCGTGCGGTCGGTCGTCAGACCTCGAACTGACCGGCCTCGAGGCGCTTCTTGACCTCCTGGAGGAACCGGCCGGCGTCGGCGCCGTCGACCAGGCGGTGGTCGTACGTCAGCGACAGGTGGACCATGTGGCGCACCGCGATCGTCTCGCCCAGGTTGGGGTCGTCGATCACGACGGGGCGCTTCACCACGGCACCGGGGCCGAGGATGGCGACCTGCGGCTTGTTGATGATCGGGGTGTCGAAGAGCGCCCCGAAGCTGCCGAGGTTGGTGATGGTGAAGGTGCCACCGGACAGCTCGTCCGGGGTGATCTTGTTGGTGCGGGTGCGCTCGGCGACGTCGGCGATCTTCTTCGCCAGCCCGGCGATCGAGAGGTCGCCCGCCTCCTTCACGACCGGCGTGAGCAGGCCCTTCTCGGTGTCGACCGCGAACGCGATGTTCTCGCGGTCGTAGTAGGTCACCTCACCCTTGTCGCTGTCGATCGCCGCGTTGAGCTTGGGGTGCAGCTTGAGCGCGTCGATCGCCGCCTTGGCGAAGAACGGCAGGTAGGTCAGCTTCACACCCTCACGCGCCAGGAAGTCCGCCTTGGACGCCTCGCGCAGACGGGCGATCGCGGTGACGTCGACCTCCATGACCTGCGTCAGCTGGGCCGACCCCTGCAGCGACTCGACCATGCGCGAGGCGATCACCTTGCGAAGGCGCGAGAGCGGCTCGGTGGTGCCGCGCAGCGGCGACGGCGACGCCGTCGACGGAGCGGCAGCGGCCGGGGGAGCGCCGGCAGCCGCGGGCGCCGCAGTCGGGGCAGCGGCCGGAGCTGCGGTGGCCTGCTGGGCGGCGGCAGCGGCGTCGAGGACGTCCTGCTTGCGGATGCGACCCCCGACGCCGGTGCCCTGCACCGAGCCGAGGTCCACCCCGTGCTGGTCGGCCATCTTCCGCACCAGCGGCGTGACGTACGCCGACTGGTCGCGGCCGCCGTCGGCTGCGGGCTTCTCGGCTGCGGGCTTCTCGGCTGCGGGCTTCTCAGCGGCGGGCGCCTGCGGCGAGGGGGCAGGTGCCTCCTGCTTCGGCTCCTCCTGCTTCGGCTCCTCCTTGGCCTCGGGCTCCGGCTCGGGCTCGGGCTCGGGCTCCGGCTCCGGCTCCGGCTCGGACTTCTCCTCGGACTTCTCCTCGGCCTGCGCCGGGGCAGCGTCGCCCGACCCGATGATCGCGAGCTCGGCGCCGACCTCGACGGTCTCGTCCTCCTCGGCCTTGATCTCCAGCAGCGTGCCGGCGACGGGGGAGGGGATCTCGGTGTCGACCTTGTCGGTGGAGACCTCCAGCAGCGGCTCGTCGACGGCGACCTCGTCGCCGACCTGCTTGAGCCAGCGGGTGACCGTTCCCTCGGTGACCGACTCACCCAGCGCGGGCAGCGTCACCGGCGTACCGCCGCCACCGCCACCGCCGGACGAGCCACCGGAGGAGGCCTCCTCCGCCGCGGGCTCGGACTGGGCCGGGGCGTCGTCCTTCTCCGACTCGGGGGTCTCGTCACCCGCGGGGAGCTCGCCGGTCTCCTCGGCGACCTGCTCCTCCTGCTCGGCCTTCTTCTCCGACTCGCCCTCGTCCTTCGGCTGCGCCTCGGGCTCGGCGGAGTCGGAGGCGTCGCCCGCGGACTCGCCCTCCTCGCCGACGACGGCCAGGACCGCGCCCACCTCGACGGTGTCGTCCTCGTTGGCCTTGATCTCGAGCAGCGTGCCCGCGACGGGGGAGGGGATCTCGGTGTCGACCTTGTCGGTGGAGACCTCCAGCAGCGGCTCGTCGACGGCAACCGTTTCGCCGACCTGCTTCAGCCAGCGGGTGACGGTGCCCTCGGTGACGGACTCGCCGAGTGCGGGGAGGGTGACTTCGGAGGCCATGTGGTTCCTTCGCTCGCGTGTGGTTGGGGAATTCTCGGGTGGTTCGAGGAGGTGCTTCAGGAGTGCGCGTGGAGCGGCTTGCCGGCCAGCGCGAGGTGCGCCTCACCGAGGGCCTCGTTCTGGGTGGGGTGGGCGTGCACGAGCGGCGCGACGTCGTCGGCGTGCGCCTCCCAGTTGTAGATGAGCTGCGCCTCCCCGATGAGCTCGCCGACGCGGTCGCCCACCATGTGGACGCCGAGGACCGGTCCGTCCTCGAGGCCGACGAGCTTGACGAAGCCCTGGGTCTGCAGGATCTGGCTCTTGCCGTTGCCGCCGAGGTCGTAGGTCAGCGTGGTCACGGCGTCGCCGTGCAGCTCGCGGGCCTTCGCCTCGTCGAGGCCCACCGACGCGATCTCGGGGTGCGAGTACGTCACGCGTGGGATGCCGGTCTCGTCGATCGGGCGCGGGTCGAGCCCGGCGATCTCCTCGGCCACGAAGATGCCCTGCTGGAAGCCGCGGTGGGCCAGCTGGAGCCCCGGCACGATGTCGCCGACGGCGTACACGCCCTCGACGTTGGTGCGGCACCGCTCGTCGGCGAGCACGAAGCCGCGGTCCATCTCGATGCCCTGCTCGGCGTAGCCGAGGCCGTCGGTCGACGGGCCGCGCCCGACCGCGACGAGCAGCACCTCGGCCTCGATCACGTCACCGCCCTCGACGGTGACGGCGACGCCGGTGTCGGTCGCCTTGACGCTCTGGAACGGAGTGCCGGTGAGGAAGTTGATCTTGCGCTTGCGGAAGGCGCGCTCGAGCGCCTTGGAGGAGGCCTCGTCCTCGGCGGCGACCAGGCGCGGCAGTGCCTCGATGATCGTGACGTCGGAGCCGAAGGACTTCCACACGCTCGCGAACTCGCAGCCGATCACGCCGCCGCCCAGCACGATTGCGGACGCCGGCACCCGGTCGAGGCGCAGGGCGTGCTCGGAGGTGAGCACCTTGACGCCGTCGACCTCGAGGCCGGGCAGCGACTTGCTGTAGGAGCCGGAGGCCAGCACGACGGCCTTGCCGGTGTAGGCGGTGCCGTCGACGGTCACCTCGCGAGGACCGGTCAGCGTGCCGGTGCCCTCGATGACCGTGATGCCGCGCGACTTGATCAGCCCGGTGAGGCCCTTGAACAGGCGCTCGACGACCTTGTCCTTGTACGCGTTGACGCCGCCCATGTCGATGCCGTCGAGGGTGGCGCTCACGCCGAACTGCGCGGCCTCGCGCGCCGAGTCGGCGACCTCGGCGGCGTGCAGGAGGGCCTTGGTCGGGATGCAGCCCACGTGGAGGCAGGTGCCACCGAGGTTGCCCTTCTCGACCAGGCCGACGCTCAGGCCCAGCTGGGCCGCTCGCAGGGCACAGGCGTACCCGCCCGAACCAGCCCCGAGGACGAGGACGTCGAACTCACCGTCCGCCACTGATTTCCCTCCACACGCTCGACTCGCACCGACCACCTCGGGCTCGCCCATCTTTGCACTCTTCGCGACGCTGTCCACACCGGGTCGGGTGGGCTGAACGGGCGATCGGCGAGCACGATGCGGAAGGTCCCGGCAGAATGTGCGTCATGGGCATGTTCGACCGATTCCGCCGCAAGGGCCGCACCAGTGGCCCGGCGCGGGACGCCACCC
The DNA here is from genome assembly GCA_035458105.1 of Nocardioides sp. Taxonomy (GTDB): domain Bacteria; phylum Actinomycetota; class Actinomycetes; order Propionibacteriales; family Nocardioidaceae; genus Nocardioides. The sequence goes on from DATIAJ010000192.1 coordinate 3,672, forward strand.
GCACCGGTTCCACGCGCGTGCGCGCCTCCGACGGCGCGGACGCACGTCACCTCGAGGCGTTCGTCGCCACCCGGCAGGGGGTCGAGGGGTTCGTCGAGCCGCGCACGGCCGTCAGCGACGTGACGCTGCTGCTGGTCGCCCACGACGGTGAGTGGACGCGACGGCGGGTGCCGAGCGTGAAGTGGGCGCACGACTTCGCCAACCGCCACCGCGTGCCGTCGTACGACGCCGCGGTGGTCGGGGTGCCCCAGCGCATGCGCGACTACAACCGGCGGAAGAAGGCCGGGGGCATCTAGCCCGCCGTCAGCCCCGGGACCCGTCCTCGGCGATCGAGCGCGCGACCTCGACGAGCGTGGTGACGCCGAAGCCGGTGGCGCCCGCGGGCACGTGGCCGTAGGGGCCGCCCGTGTTCATCTCCTTGCCCGCGATGTCGAGGTGCGCCCACGGCAGCCCGCCGGTGAACTCGCGCAGGAACGCCGAGGCGTAGAGCCCACCGCCCCAGCGCACCCAGTCGTGCTGGAGGAGGTCGGCCACCTTGGAGGAGGTGATCCGCTCCTTCATCTCCTCCGGGATCGGCATCGGCCAGTGCTGCTCGCCGGCGGCCCGACCCGCGGCCAGGACGACCTCCACCTCCGCGTCGGTGCCCATCACGGCGCCGACCTTGTCGCCCAGCGCGAGCTGCATGTGGCCCGTCAGGGTGGCGATGTCGACGACGAGGTCGGGTTCCTCCTGCACCGCGAGCGAGAGCGCGTCGCCCAGCAGCATCCGGCCCTCGGCGTCGGTGTTGGCGATCTCGACCGTCGACCCGTTGTGCATGGTGATCACGTCACCGGGACGCGTCGCGGTGCCGGACACCATGTTCTCGGCCATCGGCGCGAAGGTGGTCACCTTGACCGGCAGGCCCAGGCGGGCGATGGCGAGGGTGGCGGCGACGACGCTGGCCGCCCCGGCCATGTCGCCCTTCATGTTGACCATGCTCGACGACGGCTTGATGGTGAGGCCGCCCGAGTCGAAGGTGACGCCCTTGCCGACCAGGGCGAGGTGCGCGACCGCGTCCTGCGGCGCCCAGGTCAGCTTGACCAGGCGGGACGGGGCCTCGGAGGAGTCGCCGACGCTGAGGATGCCGCCGCAGCCCATCTCCGCGAGCTGCTCGTGGTCGAAGACCTCCAGCTTCACCTTCGGCGCGCCTCGGCCCTTGGTGACCTCCTTGTGGGCGGCCGTGACGAGGTCGGCCAGCAGCGGGGGCGTGCAGTCGCGGGGCGGGGTGTTCACCCAGTCGCGGGTCAGCGCGACGGCGTCGGCGAGGACCTCCGCGCGCTCGAGCGCGGCGACGGCGTCGGCGCGTCGGGCGATGCCGGTGAGCACGACGACGTCGTTGGGCTCGGTGGTCTCGGACTTCGTCGACTTGTAGGAGGTGAAGGTGTAGCCGCCGAGGCGGTGGCCCTCGACGACCGCGGCGACCAGCTCGGGGGTCTCGCTCGGGAGGGCGAGGGCGACCGACGCGGCGTTGGGGACGTTGCGGGCCGCGACGCCAGCGGCACGGCGTACGGCGATGGGGTCGGACTCGTCCTCGCCCAGGCCGACGAACACGAGCAACGGCGCGTTGACCTCGTCGCGTGTCGGCGTCCGGACCGCCTCACCGGCCTTGCCGGTCACGCCCATCGTGGAGAGGAAGGGGCGCAGCCGGCGGCCGTACGCCGTGCTGATGTCCGCTGCGGCGTCGCACAGCCGTGGCCCCTTGGGGCCGGCGACGACTCCCACGACGACGGCGTCGGCTCGGGTCTTGGCGGGGCTGGCGCTGCGGAGGGCGTAGGTGGTCACCCGCGGCATGTTAGGGGAGACCTGACGCTCGAGCTGCTGCGGTAGGTTCGCGCCATGGCCGGATCGCTCAAGCAGTCGCCCCTCCACGACCGTCACGAGGCCCTCGGCGCGAAGTTCGCCGAGTTCGGTGGGTGGTCGATGCCGCTGGAGTACCCGACCGGTGTCGTCAAGGAGCACACGGCCGTCCGCGAGGCGGTCGGGATCTTCGACGTCAGCCACCTCGGCAAGGCGATGGTGTCGGGTCCGGGTGCCGCCGACTTCGTCAACGAGACGCTGTCCAACGACCTCGCCAAGATCGCGCCGGGCAAGGCGCAGTACACCCTCTGCCTCGACGAGTCCGGCGGCATCGTCGACGACCTCATCGCCTACTGGCACGACGACGAGCACGTGCTGCTGGTCCCCAACGCGGCCAACACCGCCGAGGTGGTGGCGCGCCTCGCCGCTGCGGCCCCCGAGGGGGTGAAGGTCAGGAGCCACCACGACGACTACGCCGTGCTGGCCGTGCAGGGCACCCGCTCCGACGAGGTGCTCGACAAGGTCGGTCTCCCGACCGGGCACGACTACATGTCCTTCGTCGAGGCCCCCTACGAATCGGCACAGCTCGGCGACACGGGCGTCGGCGTCGTCGTGTGCCGCACCGGCTACACCGGCGAGCGCGGCTACGAGCTGGTCGTCGCCAACTCCGTCGCCGGTCAGCTGTGGGACGACCTGATGGCCGCCGGCGCGGAGTGGGGCATCACCGCGTGCGGCCTCGGCGCCCGCGACACGCTGCGCACCGAGATGGGCTACCCGCTGCACGGCCAGGACATCAGCCTCGACACCAACCCCGTCGAGGCGGGGCTGTCGTGGGCGGTGGGGTGGAAGAAGAACGCGTTCTGGGGCCGCGACGCGGTGCTGAAGGTCAAGGAGGACGGCCCGAAGCGGCGGCTGCGCGGCCTCGTCGCCGTCGGCCGAGGCATCCCGCGTCCCGGCATGGGGGTCACCCTCACCCACGACGTGCCGCTGGCGGACATCACCTCCGGGACGTTCTCGCCGACGCTGAAGAAGGGCATCGGTCTCGCGCTGATCCCGACGATGGTCGCCGAGGACGCGCAGGTCGGCGTCGACATCCGCGGTCGCCGCGAGATCTTCCAGCTGGTCAAGCCGCCCTTCGTCGACCCCTCGGTCAAGGAGTCCTGACGTGCTGCCCGGCCAGCCCCCGACGTTCCGCCAGCCCTCGGCCGCCGACCGGCCGTGGTGGTGGCGGCTCGAGGACGCGTCCGGCGCGGCCCTCGAGGTGGCCGGCCACTCCGACCAGCGCTTCTCCACCCAGGGCGACGCGGAGTCGTGGGTCGGCGAGATCTGGGCCGACCTGGCCGAGCACGGCGTCGCCGCGGTGACGCTGTTCGAGCACGACCGGCAGGTCTACGGCCCGATGTCGCTGAGCGCCTGACCCCATCCGCTCCGCCACCGGGTCCGAACGGCTCACGAGGGTCGTCGGCGAGGAAAGGTGGGCGGGGATGACGGACCGGTCGGACTTCGCGACGTACGTCGACGCGCGGTGGCCGGACCTCGTCGGCGGCCTCGAGGACGAGGGCGTCCCGGGCGAGGACGCGCGGCTCGCGGTCGCGGGGGTCCTGCTGGCCGCCCGGGGCTCGTGGGAGCGACGGGTGCGCGAGGAGCAGGTCGACGTCACGCTGTGGGCGGAGGTGCGCGAGCGGGTCGGCCTGCCCGTGCGGCCGGGCGAGCCGGTGCCGCACGCCGTACGACCGCGTGACCCCCGCGACGGGCCCGAGGAGTGGCTCGAGCGCGCGGCTCGCCTGCGCTCAGCGCGCCGGCGCCGGGACGCCCGGCGGGCCCTCGTCGGCCTCGCGGTCGTGGCCGTGCTCGGTGCAGGGTGGGCCTGGTGGGCGGGCCAGCCGCCCGCTCCGGCGGTGCGAGAGGAGGCGAACCCGCTGCCCGTCGCGTGGTACGCCGAGGGGGAGCTGCACCTCGAGGACGTCGTGGTCGAGCTCCCGGAGGTCGAGGCGTTCGTCGCCGACTTCGCCGACACCGCCGACGGTGCCGGTGTGGTGGCGCGACTGCGGTCCGGCGAGGTGGTGCGCGTCGACGAGGAGGGCGGCGTCGAGGCGGTCGACGAAGCTCCCGGGGCTCTCGACGCGGTCCCCGTCCCGCCGACGGTCCGCGGGATCGGCCCCGACGACGTACTGGTGGAGAGCGCGCCGCTGGCCGGCGGCGGGTGGGCCCACCTCGTCGACTCCGCACGCCGCGCCGGTGTGGAGGACGAGCTGCGGCAGTCGGAGACCGGGCGCCGCGCGGTCGTGCTGTGCCCGACCGAGTGGACGTGCGAGGCCCCGATCACGGTCCTCGCCGACGGACCGGTCCGGTTGCGCTGAGCCGCTCGACCCGGACGCTAGGGTCGCGGCTCGTGGCCGAAGCACTGTGGACGGGCGTGGCGCAGGCCTACGCGCGCAGCTTCGCCGGCCTGTGCGCCGGCGCGATCCCGTGGATGCTGGTCGACCTGCCGCGGGGCGGACGACTCCTCGACGTCGGGTGCGGCACGGGCGCGCTGGTGCAGGCGGCCCGCGAGGCCGGACACGACGCGCTCGGGGTCGAGCCCGACCCGGAGATGGCGGCCCTCGCGTCGGCCGCCCTCGGGGCACCGGTGGCGGTCGCGGGCCTGCCCGACCTGCCCCTGGCTGACAACGGCTTCGAGGCCGTGACGGCGTCCTTCGTGCTCAACCACGTCGACGACCCCCGTGCCGGGGCACGCGAGCTCACGCGGGTGGCCGCACCGGGCGGCACCGTGCGCGCGACCATCTGGGGTGCGACCCCGCCACCGCAGGCGGGGATGTGGAACGGGCTGCTCGACGCGGTCGGCGCCTCGCGCGCCCCGTCGCCGCGCCTGCCGGCGGAGCACGACTTCGAGCGCTCGCCCCACGGGCTCGCCGGCATCCTCGGCGAGGCGGGTCTCGCCGTGACCCACGCCGGCACGCACGCCTGGCGCTGGCGCGTGGCTCCCGACGACCTGTGGGCGGGGCTCACCTCGGTCGGGAACTTCGGCGTCCTGTGGCGCGAGCAGACCGACGAGGTGCGGGCCCGCCTGCGGACGGCGTACGACGCCCTCGGCGAGCCGTGGCGTGACGGCCCTGAGCCGCGGGCGGACTTCGTCCTCGACGTCGAGTGCGTCGTCGTCGAGGCGCGGGTCCCGAGGTCGTAGAGTCGTTCCGTGCGCGCCTACCTCGACCTGCTCCAGCGGATCCTCGACGAGGGGGTGGAGAAGACCGATCGCACCGGCACCGGCACGTTGAGCGTCTTCGGCCACCAGATGCGGTTCGACCTCGCCGAGGGGTTCCCGCTCGTGACCACCAAGAAGGTGCACACGCGCTCGGTCTTCGGCGAGCTGCTGTGGTTCCTGCGCGGCGACACCAACGTGAAGTGGCTCCAGGACCGCGGCATCTCGATCTGGGACGAGTGGGCCGACGAGAACGGCGACCTCGGGCCGGTCTACGGCTACCAGTGGCGCTCCTGGCCCACACCCGACGGCCGGCACGTCGACCAGATCGCGCGCCTCGTCGAGGGGATCCGCACCAACCCCGACTCGCGGCGGCACATCGTCTCGGCGTGGAACGTCGCCGACGTCGACGACATGGCCCTGCCGCCGTGCCACACGCTCTTCCAGTTCTACGTCGCTCCCCAGGACGACGGACCGGGCAGGCTGTCCTGCCAGCTCTACCAGCGCTCGGCCGACACCTTCCTCGGCGTGCCGTTCAACATCGCGTCGTACGCCCTCCTGACGCACATGGTCGCGCAGGTGACCGGTCTCGAGGTGGGCGACTTCGTGCACACGATGGGCGACGCCCACCTGTACCTCAACCACGTCGAGCAGGCGCGGCTGCAGCTCTCGCGCGAGCCGCGCCCGCTGCCGCGACTCGTGCTCGACCCCGCCGTCACCGAGATCGACGGCTTCGACCTCGAGCACGTCGCGGTCGAGGGCTACGACCCCCACCCGGGCATCAAGGCGCCGATCGCGGTCTGAACGCGGCTCGGGCTAGCGGCGCTCGAGCTCTTGGCTGACCGCCTTCGCGACGTCGGCCACCAGGCGCGTGTGCCACCGCTCGTGGGCGGTGAGGTCGGCCACGAGGGCGTGGCAGTCGGGGCAGGACGTGTGCTCTGTGCTCATCGGAGCCTCCACGGGTCGGGGTTCTGCCTCCCACCGTGACAGGGGTCGCGCGCCGGGAACAGGGCCCATGGACCGTCATCAGTAGGGTCGGTCCCGTGCTCCGTCCCGACCAGCGCGTCGTCCTCGTCGCCGCCCACGCCCGCAACCGGGTGATCGGCAACGGTCCCGACATCCCGTGGCGGCTCCCCGGTGAGCAGGCGCAGTTCAAGGAGCTCACCTGGGGCCACACGCTGCTCATGGGACGCACCACGTTCGAGTCGATCGGTCGGCCCCTCCCCGGGCGCACGACCATCGTCCTGACCCGGCATGCCGGCTGGAGCCACGAGGGTGTGCTGGTCGCGCACACGGTCGAGGAGGCCCTCGACCTCGCCAGGTCCCAGCCCGGTGACCTCATGGTCGCCGGCGGTGGCGAGGTCTACACCGCCCTCCTGCCCCATGCCACCCACCAGGTGCTGACCGAGGTCGACCTCGAGCCCGAGGGCGACGTGCACTACCCGCAGTTCCCCGCGGACGAGTGGTTGGAGACCCGCCGCGAGGCCTTCGACGGCTACGAGCGCGTGTGGCTCGAGCGGATGGACACCGCGGCGTGAGGATCGTGGTCGACCCTTCGTCCGGCGTCCCGCCGTTCGAGCAGGTGCGCGAGGCGATCCGCGGCCAGGTCGACTCCGGTGAGCTGGAGCCCGGCTTCCGGCTGCCGCCCGTCCGCTCGCTCGCGACCGAGCTCGACCTCGCCGCGAACACCGTCGCCCGGGCCTACAAGGAGCTCGAGGCACTCGGGGTCGTCGAGACCCGCGGGCGCGCCGGCACCTTCGTGGCCGGGGCCGGCGTCGAGCGGTCGCTGCGCGCGGCCGCGTCGTCGTACGTCCTGGCCGCCCGCACCCTCGGCGTGGGCGACGCCGAGGCCCTCGAGGCCGTACGCCGGGCACTGGGCTGAGTGGCTGTGGCGTTCACGGCGAGGGAACGACGCACGCCGCCCCACGCCTGGGGAACCAGATGCAGGCGGATCCGCCCGATCAGCCTTCGTCTCGTTCCCCAAGGCGACTCCCGAGCCCCGCGGCAGACGCCGCGTGGGCTCCCGCCGGAGCTCCGGGAATGAACGCGTGGCCGACCTCGTTGCACCGGACAGCTGGCTCCGCTTTCATGCCCCCGGGCCTCACCCTTCGCCGCTACGAGCGGCCCTTCGCCGAGAGGCGGCTGACGGACCAGCGAGCAGCATCACGCAGCCACCCGCCGGGTAAGCCCCGGTCAGGGTGGCTGCGTGCTGTCCGGGGCTCACCTGCGATGCTCGACTCATGGACGTCGATCGCGACCGGCACATCGTCGT
>DATIAJ010000193.1:0-6726 GCA_035458105.1 Nocardioides sp.
GAGCGGCTGGGGCTGCCGGCCCTCGTGGAGCGGATCTTCGCCCTGCCCCGCGACGACCGGTGGCAGACGATGGCGCGGGCGGCCGTGCGCGACGACCTCTACGGCGTGCACCAGCAGCTGACCGCCCAGGTGCTCGAGTCGACCGACGCGACCGACTCCGCGCCGGCGCGCGTGGCGGCGTGGGAGGACTCCGACGAGGACCTCGTCGGCCGCGCGTCGGGGACGCTCGAGGAGATCTGCCGAGAGGAGACCGCCGAGCTGGCCCGCCTCTCCGTCGGGCTCAGGGTGGTGCGGGGCCTGCTGTCCTGAGGTGGCTCGCCGGGCTCAGAACAGCAGGACTGCCGCCACCACACCGGCGGCCACGACCGCCCAGCGGAAGACCGCGTCCGGGAGCTTGCGGCCGATGCGGGCACCGACGTACCCACCCACGAGCGAACCGGCGGCGAGCAGCACCACGACGTCCCAGCGCGGGTCGGCCACGACGATGAAGATCAGGCCGGCGACGACGTTGCCGACCATCAGCGACAGCGTCTTGAGGCCGTTGACGATGCGCAGCTCCAGGTCGGTGCCGATGCCGAGGACGGCCACCATCATCACGCCCGCGCCGGCGCCGAAGTAACCGCCGTAGACGCCCGTGATCGTGGCGAAGGCCGTGGTGGCGGGGGACATGTGGCGGCGCTCGGCCAGGGCGACGCCGTGGCGCGTCTCGTGGCGCGCCCGCAGCCACACCGCGATGCGGGGCTGCACGCCGACGAGCAGGCAGGTGAGGAGGATCAGGTAGGGGACGATCGCCTCGAAGACCCCCGGCGGGAGGCCGAGCAGCAGAGCGGCTCCGACCATCGCGCCGAGGGCGCAGACGAGGATGATCGTCCGGGCGATCGGGCCCGCCTCGCGGACCTCCCTGCGATAGCCGACGACCCCGCCCAGGCCGCCGGGGATGAGGCCGAGGGTGTTGGACACGTTGGCCACGACCGGCGGCAGCCCGAGCGCGACCAGCACGGGGAAGCTGAGCAGCGAGGCGACGCCGACCGTGGAGGAGAGCACGCCGGCACCGAACCCGGTGGCGAGCACCAGGAGCGCCTCGACTGCGGTCACTGCGCCTCGCGGATGAGGGCGACGTCGCTGACCATCGCGACGTGGGCGTGCATCGCCTCGGCTGCGGCAGCAGGGTCGCCGGCACGGATCGCCTCGGCGATGGCGCGGTGCCCGGCCAGGGAGTCCTGCGGTCGGCCCGGCTGGCCGAGCGACTCCAGCCGGGTCTCCTTGATCAGGTCGCCGATCTCGTCCATCAACCGGGCGAGCAGGAGCGAGTGCGACGCGGCGGTGACGGCACCGTGGAAGCGCTCGTCACCCTCCACCCCGCGGCCCCCGGCCTCGATGTCGGCGGCCATGGAGGCGAGGGCGTCGTCGATGCGGGCGAGGTCGTCGTCGGTGCGGCGCGCGGCGGCGAGCGAGGCGATCTTCGTCTCCAGCGCGTCGCGGGTCTCGATGATCTCGGGCAACCGGTCGGCGTGGCTGCGGATCGCCTCGACGATGCGGCTCGTCTTCTGGTGGCGGGCGGTGACGACGGTGCCGTCACCGTGGCGCACCTCGACCACGCCGACGACCTCGAGGGCGACCAGTGCCTGGCTGAGGGTGGCGCGGCTGACGCCGAGGCGCTGCGCGAGCTCGCGCTCGGGCGGGAGCTTGTCGCCGGCCCGCAGGCCGTTGTCGTCGATCCACGTCGAGATCTGCCCGGCCACCTGCTCGTAGAGACGCGTGCGGAGCAGCCGCGGCGGGAAGGAGGACGACTCGGACATGGCACCACCCTATTGACGATCGGCTCATTGTCCTATTGGCTAGGCCACTGAGCCAGCATTGTGACGAGGGCCACCCCCCGCGGTCCCGCTGTGCCGGCACTCGACTCGGAAGGCAACGACTATGGGTCCGGAATGGATCGCGATCATTGCGCTGGTCGCCCTCTTCGTGGTCGGCACTGTGCTGCCGATCAACATGGGCGCGCTGGCCTACGTGGCGGCGTGGCTGGTGGGCATGTACTCCCTCGGACTCGACGAGAAGGAGATCCTCGCCGGCATCAGCGCCGACCTGGTGCTCACCCTCATCGGTGTCACCTATCTCTTCGCCATCGCCCGCCAGAACGGCACGGTCGACCTCATCGTCCGTACGGCGGTCTCGTCCGTCGGCGGACGGGTGGCGCTGATCCCGTGGGTGATGTTCGCCGTCACCGCGGTCATCACCGCGATCGGCGCAGCCAGCCCCGCGGCGTGCGCCATCATCGGCCCGATCGCGCTGGGCTTCGCCGGCCGCTACGGCATCAGCCCGCTCATGATGGGCATGTTCGTCGTCCACGGTGCCCAGGCCGGCGGCTTCTCGCCGATCTCCATCTACGGCACGATCACCAACTCCGTGATGGAGGACGCCGGCCTCGGCACCACGCCGCTGACGATCTTCTTCTCCAGCCTGGTGGTCAACACCATCATGGCGGCGATCCTGTTCGTCGTGCTCGGCGGCCGCCAGCTGATGAAGCTGCGCATGGACGACGACGGTGAGCTCGTCGAGGTCGGTGCCGCGGCCGGTGCCGCGTCCAGCGCCCCGGCCGGCGGCTCGACCGGCGGCTCGACCGGCTCGACCGCTGGCCCGATCGGCGCCGGTGGGACCGCGACCCGCGTGCACCCCGACCGCTCGGACGCCCGTTCGGCCACCGGTGCGACCCCCACCACCGGCACCCCCAACGCCGAGGACACCGGCACCACGCTCGAGCACGCCCTGACCCTGCTGGCGTTCCTGGCCGTGGCCGTCGTCGCCCTCGTCTTCGACAAGAACATCGGCTTCGCCGCCATCACCGCCGCGGTCGTCCTGTCGATCCTGACCCCGAAGGCCTACAAGGACACCGTCAAGCAGATCGCCTGGCCGACCGTGCTCCTCGTGGCCGGCGTCAGCACCTACGCCACGATCCTCACCACCGCCGGCTCGCCGGAGTTCGTCGGCAAGTGGGCCGCGGGCCTCGGTGCCGTGGTCATCGGGGCGCTGATCCTCTGCTACGTCGGCGGCATCGTCTCGGCGTTCGCCTCCTCGACGGCGCTGCTGCCGGTGATCATCCCGATCGCGATCCCGCTGGTGGCCGAGGGCGGCCTGTCCGCCGGCTTCTTCGTCGCCGCGCTCGCGGTCAGCTCCACCATCGTCGACGTCAGCCCGTTCAGCACCAACGGTGCGCTGATGCTGGCCAACCGGCCGCACACCATCGACGAGAACACCTACTACAAGCAGATCCTCGGCTACGCCACGATCGTGACCCTCGTCGGCCCGCTGCTCGTCTGGGCCGCCCTCGTCCTCCCCGGATGGTGACCACCGACATGACCTCCCCATCAACGAGCACCGCCACGAGCGGACCGCTCTCCGACCTCCTCGTCGTCGACCTCACCCGCGCGCTCGCGGGCCCGCACGCCACCCAGATGCTGGGCGACCTCGGTGCCCGCGTCATCAAGGTGGAGGCACCCGGCAACGGCGACGACACCCGCGGCTGGGGGCCGCCGTTCGTCGGTGACGACGACGCCCGCCAGTCGACGTACTTCCTGTGCACCAACCGCAACAAGGAGTCCATCGCCCTCGACCTCAAGAACGAGGCCGACAAGGACGTCCTGGTCGGGCTCGTCGAGCGCGCCGACGTGCTCGTCGAGAACTTCCGCACCGGCGTCCTCGAGCGGCTCGGGCTCGGCATCGAGGAGCTGATGCGGCGCAACCCGCGCCTCGTCGTGCTGTCCATCACCGGCTTCGGCCACGACGGGCCCGAGGGTGGTCGCGCCGGCTACGACCAGATCGCCCAGGGGGAGGCGGGGCTGATGTCGCTGACCGGCTCCGGACCCGACGACCCGCAGCGGGTCGGCGTACCCATCGCGGACCTGCTCTCGGGCATGTACGGCGCCTACGGCGTGCTCGCCGCGCTCCACGAGCGGGAGCGCACCGGCAAGGGCACGGTCGTGCGTACGTCGCTGCTGGCGTCGGTCGTCGGCGTGCACGCGTTCCAGGGCACCCGGTGGACGGTGGCCGGCGAGGTCGGCCGTGCCCAGGGCAACCACCACCCCTCGATCGCGCCCTACGGTCTGTTCCACTGCCGCGATGGCGCCGTGCAGATCGCCCTGGGCAGCGAGGGCCTGTGGAAGAAGTTCTGCGCCGGTTTCGGGCTCGACCCCGACGCGGACGGCCTGGCCACCAACGGCGAGCGGGTCGCCCGCCGCGAGGAGGTCATCGCGGTGGTCGAGCAGGCATTCGCCGACTGGGACGCCGAGCCCCTGCTCGCCCGGCTCGCCGAGATCGGGATCCCGGCCGGCAAGGTGCGCACCCTCGACGAGGTCTACGAGTGGGACCAGGTCGCCAGCCAGGGCCTGCTGGTCGACGTCGAGCACCCGACGCTGGGCGGGATCACCCTCCCCGGCCCGCCGCTGCGGTTCTTCGACGCCGCGGGCGCCGAGGTCACCCGGCGCGACCACGTCGCGCCGCCGCTGCTCGACCAGCACGCCGACGAGATCCGCGCCTGGGTCGGCGGGGGTGGGGCATGACGCAGAGCACGGCGAAGCGCTGGACCGCGGCCGAGCTGCTCGACCTGGTCCTCGACGAGGGCACCTTCACGTCCTGGGACCAGCCGATCGACCTGTCCTACGCCGACGCGGGATACCGCGCCGAGCTCGAGGCTGCGGCCGTGAAGGCCGGTACCGACGAGTCCGTGCTGACCGGTCGTGGCGAGGTCCGCGGCCGGCCGGTGGCGGTCGTGGTCAACGAGTTCCGGTTCCTCGCCGGCTCGATCGGCCGCGCCGCCGCCGACCGGATCACCGCCGCCGTACGTCGTGCCACCGAGGAGGGCCTGCCCCTGCTCGCCAGCACCGCGTCGGGCGGCACCCGGATGCAGGAGGGCACGCCGGCCTTCGTGCGGATGGTCGAGATCTCCCGGGCGCTGATGGACCACCGGGCCGCCGGGCTGCCCTACCTCGTCCACCTGCGCCACCCCACCACCGGCGGGGTGTACGCCTCGTGGGGCTCGCTCGGCCACGTGACCGTCGCCGAGCCCGGGGCCCTGGTCGGCTTCCTCGGGCCGAAGGTCTACGAGGGGCTCAACGGGCGGCCGTTCCGGCCGGGCGTCCAGGTCGCGGAGAACCTCGCGGCCGCCGGCGTGATCGACGGTGTCGTCGCCGCCGAGGACCTCCCGGCCATGGTCGACAGCGCCCTCGCCGTCCTCGTCGACGGGCCTGGCCCCGGCCGCCTCCCGCTCCGGGTGGCGCGTCCGGTCGGCGACCACGCCGCGTGGGACAGCGTCGCGCGCACGCGTCGTACGGACCGGGTCGGTGTGCGTGACCTGCTCGCCCACGGCGCCGCCGGCACGCTGCAGCTGCGCGGCACCGACGAGGGCGAACGCGACTCGACCGTCCTCGTCGCCCTGACCCGCCTCGACGACCAGCCGTGCGTCGTGATCGGCCAGGACCGCTCCCGCCAGGTGCCCGGCCACGCGATGGGCCCCGGTGCGCTGCGCGAGGCCCGCCGCGGGATGCGGCTGGCCGAGGAGCTCGGACTGCCGCTGGTGAGCGTCATCGACACCCCGGGCGCCGAGCTGTCGCCCGAGGCCGAGGAGCGCGCCATCGCCGGCGAGATCGCCCGCTGCATCGCGACCCTCACCACGATGAGCGTGCCGACCGTCTCGGTGATCCTCGGGCAGGGCTGCGGGGGAGGGGCGCTGGCGTTCCTGCCCGCACGCACGGTGATCGCCACCGAGCACGCCTGGCTCTCCCCGCTGCCGCCCGAGGGCGCCAGCCTGATCGTGCACGGCGACACCACCCACGCCGCCGAGATGGCCGCGCGCCAGCGGGTGCGGGCCGCCGACCTGCTCGCCGACGGCGTCGTCCAGCACGTGGTGCCCGAGGTCGACGGCGAGTCGCCGCGCGACCTCGCGGTCGCGGTCGCGGCCGAGGTCAGCGCGCGACTGCGCGAGCTCGGCGGTCGTACGCCGGTGGCCCGGGCCTGCTGAGGCTGCGACCGCTCGAGCGGTGAGTGACGCAGGTTCCGAGCCCGGCGAACCTGCCTCACGCACCGCCGCCGGAGCCGGAGTCGGTGGAGCGGTGGGTGACGCAGGTTCTGGACGCGTAGAACGTGTCTCACCCACCGCTCGGGCGGACGGACGGCCGGACGGGCGAGGCTCAGCTGGCCTTCTTGGCCTGCTTCTTGGCAGCCGTCTTCTTCGTCGTGGCCTTCTTGGCCGCAGACTTCTTCGCGGCCGTCTTCTTCGCCGGGGCCTTCTTGGCGGTCGACCTCTTGGCCGTCGACTTCTTCGCCGGCTTCTCGTCCTCGGAGTCGTCGGACGAGGTGTCCGCCGAGTCGGCCTCGCCCCGGGCGGTCTTGGCGGCCGCGACGGACTTCTGCAGCGCGGCCAGCAGGTCGACGACCTCGCCGGAGGTCTTGGTCGAGGTCTCGGTGCGCTTGATCTCGCCGCCCTCGATCTTGGACTTCACGAGCGCCTCGACGGCGCCGGCGTAGTCGTCCTCGAACTCGGTCGCGTCGAAGTCGCCGGCGAGGGTCTCGACGAGCATGTGGGCCATCTTCACCTCCTGCGGCTTGGCGTCGTCGACCTCGACCTTGAAGTCGGGCACGCGCACCTCGTCGGGCCACATCATCGTCTGGAGCACGATGACCTCCCCGGCCTCGGTCTCGCGCACGCGCAGCACGGCGATGGTGGTGCGCTGG
>DATIAJ010000194.1:0-8996 GCA_035458105.1 Nocardioides sp.
GCTTGACGTAGTCGGTGAGGATCGGCAGCGCCATCAGGTGGTCGACGGGGCCGTCGAAGAAGCCCTGGATCTGGTCGGCGTGCAGGTCGACGGTGATCAGCCGGTCGGCGCCGGCGGTCTTGAAGAGGTCGGCGACCAGGCGGGCCGAGATGGGCTCGCGGCCGCGGTGCTTCTTGTCCTGACGGGCGTAGCCGTAGAACGGCATGACCACGGTGATCCGCTTGGCGGACGCGCGCTTGAGCGCGTCGACCATGATCAGGTGCTCCATGATCCACTCGTTGATCGGAGCGGTGTGGCTCTGGATCACGAAGGCGTCGCACCCCCGCACGGACTCCTCGTAGCGCACGTAGAGCTCGCCGTTGGCGAACGCCCGCGCGTCCTGGGGCACGAGCCCGCACTCGAGGAGGTCGGCGACCTCCGTGGCGAGGTCGGGGTAGGCCCGGCCGCTGAAGACCATCAGGTTCTTCTCGGTGGTCCGCTTCATTCCGGTCACGCGACGCGACTCCTCGCTGTCCTGGTCAAGCCTCGGGGGGTGGCTCGTTCGGAGGTGCTGAGGAGAAGTCTGACCCACATCGCGGCCACCACCAACCCCGGGGTCACGCCTCGGGCGGCTCCCCGGTCGTCTCCTCGGTCGTCTCCTGGCGTTCACGAGCCGTTCGCGCGGCCTCCGCCTGGGCGGTCCCGGCCCGCTTCGACTCCGTCCAGCCCTCGAGGTTGCGCTGCGGGGAGCTGCTGACCGCGAGCGCGCCGGCCGGCACGTTGCGGCGTACGACGGTGCCGCCCGCGGTGCCTGCGCCGTCGCCGACCTCGACGGGCGCGACGAAGGTGTTGTTGGAGCCGGTCTTGGCGTGGCGGCCGATGACCGTGCGGTGCTTGGCCACCCCGTCGTAGTTGGCGAAGATCGTGCCGGCCCCGATGTTGGTGCCGTCGCCGATCTCGGCGTCGCCGACGTAGGACAGGTGCGGCACCTTGGCGCCGTCGCCGATCGTCGAGTTCTTGGTCTCCACGAACGTGCCGATCTTGCCGCCGACCCCGAGGCGGGTGCCCGGGCGCAGGTAGGCGAACGGCCCGACGGAGGCCTGGTCGCCTACGACGGCGAGCTCGCCGTGGGTGCGTACGACGCGCGCGCCGGCGCCGACCTCGCAGTCCTTCAGCGTCGTGTCGGGGCCGACCACGGCGTCCTCGTGCACGACGGTCGCGCCGAGGAGCTGGGTGCCCGGCAGGATCGTCACGTCGGGCTCGAGGACGACGTCGGCGTCGATCCAGGTGGTCGCAGGGTCCATGACCGTCACCCCCTCCTTCATCCAGCGGGTGACGATGCGGCGGTTGAGCTCACGGCCGAGCTCGGCGAGCTGAGCGCGGTCGTTGGCGCCGGCGGTCTGGGCGACGTCGTCGATGAGGTGGGCGCCGACGGTGAGCCCGTCCTCGCGCGCCAGCCCGACGGCGTCGGTCAGGTAGTACTCGCCCTTGGCGTTGTCGTTGGAGATCCTGGCCAGCGCCGAGACCAGGAACTCGGCGTCGAAGGCGAGGATCCCGGAGCTGATCTCGTCGATCTCGCGCTGCTCGGGCGTCGCATCCTTCTCCTCCACGATGGCCTCGACGTCGCCCTCGTGGTTGCGCACGATGCGGCCGTAGCCGAACGGGTCGGCGAGCCGGCCGCTCAGGATGCTCACCGCACGCTGCGCGGCGTGGTGCTCCTCGGCGAAGGCGCGCAGCGACTCCCCCTCCAGCAGCGGGGTGTCACCAGCCGCCACGATCACGGTGCCCGTCGTCGTGCCGGAGGCCTCCATCGCGACGCGTACGGCGTGACCGGTGCCCTCCTGGGTCTCCTGGACCGCCAGCACCGCGGACGGCAGCAGCCCGGTGATGTGCGGCCCCACCTGCTCGCGCTGGTGACCGACCACCGCGACGACGCTGGTCGGCTCCACGGCCTGCACGGCGTGGAGCACGTGCCCGATCATGGAGCGCCCGCCGATCGGGTGCAGCACCTTCATGGTCTTCGACTTCATGCGGGTGCCGCCGCCGGCAGCGAGGACGATGACGGTGAGGTTGTCCATGGCCGCAGTGTGTCACCGCGCCGGCGCACCCCGGGTGTCGGCGTCGTCGAGGAGCACCTCCGTGGCGCCGCTGCCACGAGTCAGCATCGCGCGCCGGTCGAGCAGCACGACGAGGGCGGCGACCGCGACGAACAGGTACATGTCCCACGGCTGCGCGTCCGGCCAGGCCGGGCCGTTCATCTGGGCGTGGAACAGGACCGCGACCAGGAGGCTGCCCGCGGCGGCGTTGAACATCGCGGTGAGGATCACGCTGATCGCGACGACGCCGAGGAAGAACGGACCGAACGCCCAGGCGCTCTGCTTGGTCCCGGACATGAGGAAGGCGGGCGTGTGCCAGACGGCCGCGACCACCCCGACGACGAGCGCCGCCCACAGCGGCGCGAGCCGCCGCTGCAGCAGCGGCAGGGCAACGCCCCGCCAGCCGAGCTCCTCGACCGGGCCGATCAGCAGGGCCGGCAGCAGCGCCGGCAGGACGCCGTACCAGGGGTCGAACGGGAACCCGTCGTCCAGCGTGCCGTTGACGGCCGCGCCGGCGTAGAACACCGCCGGCATGCCGAGGACGAGCACCAGCCACCACGTGCGGGACATCCGCCACAGCGTCAGACGGGCGAGGAACCGGCGTACGCCCTGCACGCCGTGGTGGTGGGCGACCAGGGCGAGTCCGACGATGCCGGGACCCCAGACGACGAGGATGAAGACCGGGTTGGTGTAGCCCATCGGCCCGAACACCGCCTCGACCTGGTCGATGAACACGACCATGAGGACCCCGAGCCCCCACGAGAAGGCGAACGTGGCGAGGAAGAAGGTCCGCACCGTGCGGAGCGACATCTGGTCGCGGACCGCGCCGGGCGCTCGCACGGGGTGTCGCGAGGTGGTGGACATGACGACGATTCCTCCTCTGCGGGACCTTGCCTCCATCGTCGCTCCGGTCGAGCGGCGCCACCCAGTGACGAAGGTCCCGTCCGGCGGAGGATCCTCGGGGCCGTCGGGCCCTAGCCGCACGCCGCCGGTTCGCGGTCGACTGACGCCAGGAGGTGTGATGACCGACAGCACGGGCCGGCCGCGACGTGGCCGGGGGCCGATGGTGCGCCCGAGCACCCTCCGGCCACCGCAGGGACGGGCGCTGCGGGCCGACGCCGTCGCCGGCATCACGGTCGCGGCCTACCTGGTGCCCCAGGTCCTCGCGTACGCCGGCCTGGCCCGGGTGCCGCCCGAGGCGGGGCTGTGGGCGGCGTTCGTCGCCCTCGCGGTCTACTTCGTGCTCGGGTCCTCGCCCCAGCTGTCGGTGGGCCCGGAGTCGACGACGGCGCTGATGACGGGCGCCGCGCTGGTGACGGTGACGGCGCCCGGCGAGTCCGCCCGGGACACCGCGGCGCTGCTGGCGCTCGCCGTCGGTGGCGTGTGCGTGCTGGCCTGGGCCGGGGGGCTCGCCTTCCTCTCCGACCTGCTGTCGAAGCCGGTGCTGGTCGGTTACATGGCCGGCATCGCGGGCCTGATGATCCTGTCGCAGGTCGCCCGCGGGACGGGGGCCGACGTGCCGGACGGCGAGCCCCTGGCCGAGGCGTGGTGGCTGGTGCAGCACCCCTCGGCCATCCACGGCCCCACCCTCGCGGTGTGCCTCGGCACGCTGGCCGTGCTGCTGCTGGGGGCACGCTGGTGGCCCACCGGACCGGTGCCGCTGCTCGGGATGCTCGCCGCGACGGGCGCGGTGGCCCTGGCCGGGCTGTCCGACGACGGGGTGGCGGTCGTCGGGGACCTGTCGTTCGCGTTGCCGACGGTCGGCCTGCCGTCGGTGTCGTCGCTGGGGTCGTGGGCGCTGCTGACCACCGCGCTCGCCATCGCGGTGGTCGGCTTCACCGACAACGTGCTCACGGCTCGGGCCTTCGCGGCACGGCACGGCGATCGCATCGATGCGCGGCGCGAGCTCCTCGCGCTGGGCGCCGCCAACGTCGCGGCAGGGGTGGTGCACGGCATCCCGGTCAGCAGCTCGGGCAGCCGTACGGCGATCGTCGACGCGGTCGGCGGCAGGTCCCGCTGGTCCGGACTGGCCACGCTCGTGGCAGCGCTGGTCCTGGTCGTGGCGCTGCGCCCCGTCCTCGCCCGCTTCCCCGACGCGGCCCTGGCTGCGGTCGTGGTGTACGCCGGTTTGCGGCTCATCGACGTCGGCGAGTTCACCCGGATCGCCCGCTACCGGCGCACGGAGCTGGTCATCGCGCTCGCCACGACGTTCGGCGTGGTCGTGCTGGGCGTGCTCGAGGGGGTGCTGGTCGCCGTCAGCCTCTCGCTCGTCGACGTGTTCCGCCGGGTCGCCCGGCCCCACGACGCGGTCGAGGGACTCGTCCCCGACCTGGCGGGCATGCACGACGTCGACGACTACGACGACGCCGAGGCCGTGCCCGGACTCCTCGTCTACCGCTACGACGCCCCGCTGTTCTTCGCCAACGCCGAGAACTTCCTGTCCCGCGTACGGGAGTCGGTGGCGGCGTACGACCCCGAGTGGGTGCTGCTGAACTTCGAGGCGATGGGCGAGGTCGACCTCACCGGCGCGGACGCGCTCGAGACGCTGCGCGCCGAGCTGGAGGAGGAGGGCGTCGTGCTGGCGCTCGCCCGGCTCAAGCAGGACCCGCGCGACGTGCTGCAGCCGAGCGGGGTGCTGGAGCGGATCGGCGCCGAGCACATCTTCCCGACCCTGCCCACCGCTCTGGACGCCTTCCGGGCGGCCACCGGACGGGAGTGAGCTGCTAGGCCTCTCCCAGGAGCTGCCCGAAGAGCTCGACGTACTGGGTCAGGTGGCGGTCGGCGAGGAAGTGGTCGCGCACGCGCAGGTGGGCGGCACGCCCCATCGCCTCGCAGCGGGCGGGGTCGGACAGCAGCGACGACAGCGCTGCCGCGAGCTCCGCGGAGTCGCGCGGGTCGTCGAGGAGCAGCCCGCTGACCCCGTGCTCGACCTGGTCCTGGATGCCGCCGATGGCCGAGGCCACCACCGGCCGGTTCTTCCACATCGGCTCGGTGACCGTGAGTCCGAACCCCTCCGCGAGGCTCTTCTGGACCACCACGGTCGACCACCGCTGCAGCGCGTTGACGGTGCGCGCGTTGAGGTCGAGGTCGTCCATCGGCACCGCGACCAGGTGGCTGCGCCTGCGCGCCGCCGCCGGCAGGGAGCGCCACAGCGACCGGCACTCGGCCAGCACGCCCGCTGCCTCCGGGTCGTCGGCCACCCCCGACGTCTCCGGACCGGCCAGCACCAGGTGGACGTCCGTCGGGAGGTCGTCGAGGTGCCGGGCGAACCCGTCCAGCACGCCGGCCATGTCCTTGAGCCGGTCCCAGCGGCTGACCTGCAGCACGACGCGCCCGTCCACCGGAAGCGGGCCGCCCTCGACCACCAGGCCCGCGCGGTGCACCAGCGCCCGGACCTCCTCGTCCGCGAGCTCGACGTTCTTCGGGCTGAACGGGTCGAGCGACGGCGGGATCACCCGCAGCCACGCCGGGTCGACCCAGTCGGGGGCGAACTGCGCGCGCGAGAACACGCAGGCGTGCGCGGGCTCGACCAGGGCGCGGAGGAACCCCCACGCCTCGCGTGTCCACGCGTTGTGCTCGTCGAGCCCGATGTGGCAGCGCCAGACCACCCAGGCACCGCGGGAGCGGAGCGGGGCGGCGAGCCCGGCGGTCTGGGGGTCGTGCAGGAGGACCACGTCGCCCGGCCGGACGAGGTCGACGATCTCCTGCGCCTGCCGCGCCAGCGTGGCGTCGTACGTCGCCCGCGCGGCGGAGTTGAGCGCACCCGAGGCGCCGGCGACACCGTGCACGCGGTTGTGGATCCGCTTGGTGACGGCGAAGAAGTCGGGGTCCCCCACCACGACGAGCCACCGGATGTCGATCCCCGTCCCGGCCGCATAGGCGACCAGCCCGTGCAGCATCTCCGCGACGCCGCCGCCGCGCGCTGTCGAGTTGATGTTCCACACCGTGCGCCCGGCGAGCATCCGGCGGGCAACGACGACGTGGTGCTCGAGCCGCTCGACGCGGTCCGGCGGCAGGAGCGACTCCAGGCGACTGAGCGGGACCGGATCGACCCGGACCTCCTGCACGCCCCCCACGAGGGTCACGACGTGTGCCGTGGCCGGGGCAGCTCGATCGGCCCGCCCACCCGGATCTCCAGACCCGGCGCGGCGCGCCGGGCGACGTCGAGGGCCTCGTCCATGCGGCGGATCACCCGCGCCCGTGCCGCGTGGTCGCACGTGGGAACGGCTGGCTCCACGAGCTCGAACGCGCGCGCCGAGGCGCGGGCCCGTCGCGCCGCGAGCCGGACGCGTTCCGACAGGTCGGGGACGTCCTCGACGACGACCCGTACCGGGTCGGGCGGGCGGGGGGCGGGCGCATGGGGCATCACAGGGTTCCTCCTCGGATCACTGCCGAGTCTGGTTCGGGCGCACCCGGGTCGACAGGGTCCTAGGTCCCCCCTCTCGGCACCCGGGGAGAGGCCGTTCGGCCCTGCCCGACCGCCCCGCCGCGAGGAGACGATCGAGGGGAAGGAGCGGCCCCTGCCGGGCACGCCCGCGCCCGGGGTCGCGCACTGGAGAGGAGACCCCCCGATGACCACCTCGACGGCTCCGCCCGCCTACCCCGTCCACGTCGATGCCGATCTCGACCCCGGCCTCAGCCGGGGGCTCTGGCTGGTGAAGTGGCTGCTCGCCATCCCCCACTTCGTCGTGCTCGCCTTCCTGTGGCTGGCCTTCGCCGTGCTGAGCGTGGTCGCGTTCTTCGCCATCCTGTTCACCGGCCGCTATCCACGCGCGATCTTCGACTTCAACGTCGGGGTCATGCGCTGGAGCTGGCGCGTCTCCTACTACGCCTACGGCGCGCTCGGCACCGACCGCTACCCACCGTTCACCCTCGCCGAGGTGCCGGACTACCCCGCACACCTGTCGGTGGACTACCCCGAGCGGCTCTCGCGCGGGTTGGTGCTCGTGAAGTGGTGGCTGCTGGCCATCCCCCACTACCTGATCCTGGCCCTGTTCGCCGGTGGGGTCGCGTACGGCGTGCAGGGGGCCGACGACGAGGCGTGGATCAGCATCAGCCTCATCGGCGTCCTCGTCCTGGTCGCCGGCGTCGTGCTGCTGTTCACCGGCCGCTACCCGCAGCAGGTCTTCGACCTCGTCCTCGGCCTCAACCGGTGGGTCCTGCGGGTGGCGGGCTACGTCGCACTCATGACCGACCAGTACCCGCCCTTCCGCCTCGACATGGGCGGCCACGAGCCGCACGCCGCGGTGCTGCCGCCGCCGACCCCCGACGCGCCGGCACACCTCGCCCAGCAGGCTGCACCGCCGGCAGCGCAGCCCGCTCCCCCGCCCCCGTCGCCGTACGCACCGCCGCCTCCCGGCCAGCAGGCTCCCCTGCCCCCGTCGCCGTACGCACCCCCGCCCCCCGGAGCGGGCGGCGGCTGGACGGCCGGTCGCATCATCGCCGTGACGGTGGGGTCCCTGCTCGTGCTCATGGGCCTCGCCTTCGCCGGGGCCGGCGGCACGCTCGCCCTGGCCGACGCGACCGAGCGTGACGACGGCTTCCTGATGACACCCACGACGTCGCTCGTCAGCGACACCCACGCCATCGTCTCCGAGGACGCGGAGGTCGACACCGAGGGAGCCCCCTCGTGGGTGCCGTCCCTGTGGCTCGGCGAGGTACGGATCAACGCCCGGTCGGACACGGGGGACCCGCTCTTCGTCGGCGTCGCCCCGACGTCCGAGGTGGAGGGCTACCTCGGCGACGTCTCGCACGCCGTCCTGCGCGACTTCCGCGCCGGCGGGCGGGCCGTCCTCGTGAACACGGACGGAGGGGCGCCCGCGACGGCACCCGCCGACCAGACCTTCTGGACGGCGCAGGCCACCGGCACCGACGCCACGATGACCTGGGACGTCGAGGACGGCGACTGGACCATCGTGCTGATGCGTTCGGACGGCACGACCGGCGTGTCGGCCGACGTCTCCACCGGGGCCGAGCTGCCCGTCCTCGACGCGGTCGTCGCGGTCCTCTTCGTCCTGGCCGGCCTGTTCCTGCTGGCCGGCGCCCTGCTCATCGCCATCCCCGTCCGTTCGGCAACAAGGAGACACACATGAAGGCAGCAGTCGTGCCCACCCTGGGCGCGCCCCTCGAGATCCGCGACGTCCCGGTTCCCGAGCCCGGGCCCGGCCAGGTCCTCGTCCGCATCGAGACCTGCGGGTTGTGCCACACCGACATCCACGCCGCCCGCGGCGAATGGCCCGTCAAGCCCAAGGACCTGCTGATCCCGGGCCACGAGGGCGTCGGCACGGTCGAGGCGGTCGGGCCGGGTGACGACGAGCTCCCGGTGCAGGTGGGCCAGCGCGTCGCCCTCCCCTGGCTCGGTCACGCATGCGGACACTGCCGCTCCTGCGTCGCCGGCTGGGAGACCTACTGCACGGCTCCGTCCTACATGGGCTACACGATGGACGGCGGCTACGCCGAGTACGCCGTCGCCTTCGCAAGCCACGTCGTGCCGGTGCCCGACTCGGTCACCGCGCGCGACGCGTCCCCGCTGACCTGCGCCGGCGTGACGACGTACAAGGGGCTCAAGGTCGCCGCACCGCAGCCGGGCGAGACCGCGATGGTCGTCGGCATCGGCGGGCTCGGACACCTCGGCCTTCAGTACGCACGCATCTTCGGGTCGCGCACCGTCGCGGTCGACGTGCACGACGACAAGCTGCAGCTGGCCAAGGACCTCGGGGCCGACCACGTCGTCGACGGCCGGGGCGACCAGCAGGGGGAGATCGAGGCGCTCGGTGGCGTCGACGTCGCCCTGGTCACGGTGCCCTCCCCGGCTGCCATGCGCGCCGCCCACGCCGCGCTCAACCCCAACGGGCGCCTCGTCCTGGTCGGCCTGCCCGCGGACAACCGCCTCGAGCTGCCCGTCTTCGAGACCGTGCTCAA
>DATIAJ010000195.1:0-4633 GCA_035458105.1 Nocardioides sp.
GAGCACCCCACGGCGTTCTGCGATTCCCCCGCTCCGCTCCTCCATCACACAACACCGCGAGGACCCCGCATGACCGCGACCGACAAGGCGCCGGAGAAGACCGACGTCGACCTGGTCACCCTGACCATCGACGGCGTACAGGTCAGCGTCCCCAAGGACACGCTCGTCATCCGCGCCGCCGAGCAGGTCGGCGTGCAGATCCCGCGCTTCTGCGACCACCCGCTGCTCGACCCGGTCGGCGCGTGCCGCCAGTGCCTGGTCGACATCCCCGACGCCGGCAACGGCCGCGGCTTCCCCAAGCCGCAGGCCTCCTGCACGCTGCCGGTCGCCGAGGGCATGGTGGTCAACACGCAGGCCACCAGCGAGGTGGCCGACAAGGCGCAGCAGGGCGTCATGGAGTTCCTGCTCATCAACCACCCGCTCGACTGCCCGGTCTGCGACAAGGGCGGCGAGTGCCCCCTGCAGAACCAGGCGATGAGCAACGGCCGCGGCGAGAGCCGGTTCGCCGAGCGTGGCGGCATCAAGCGCACGTTCCCCAAGCCGATCAACATCTCCGCCCAGGTCCTGCTCGACCGCGAGCGCTGTGTGCTGTGCGCGCGCTGCACCCGCTTCTCCGAGCAGGTCGCCGGTGACCCCTTCATCGCCCTCGCCGAGCGCGGCGCGCTGCAGCAGGTCGCGATCTACGAGCGCGAGCCCTTCGAGAGCTACTTCTCCGGCAACGCGATCCAGATCTGCCCGGTGGGTGCGCTCACCTCGGCCGACTACCGCTTCCGCTCGCGCCCCTTCGACCTGGTCTCCACGCCCGGCGTCGCCGAGCACGACGCCTGCGGCGCCGCGATCCGCGTCGACCACCGCCGCGGCAAGGTCATGCGGCGCCTCGCGGGCAACGACCCCGAGGTCAACGAGGAGTGGATCAGCGACAAGGACCGCTTCGCCTTCCGCTACACGCAGGTCGACGACCGGATCACCTACCCGCAGGTCCGCGAGGACGGTGTGCTGCGCCCGGCGTCGTGGACCGAGGCGTTCGCCGTGGCCGCCCGCGGCCTGCGCGACGCCGGCGCCGCGGCCGTGCTCACCGGCGGCAGGCTGACCGCCGAGGACGCCTACGCCTACGCCAAGTTCGCCCGGGTCTCCCTCGGAACCAACGACATCGACTTCCGGGCCCGCCCGCACAGCGCCGAGGAGGCGAGCTTCCTCGCCAGCCACGTCGCGCTCGCCGGTGACGTCACCTACGCCGACCTCGAGGCCGCGCCCGTCGTCGTGCTGTTGGGCCTCGAGCCCGAGGACGAGGCCGCGACACTCTTCCTGCGGCTGCGCAAGGCCGTCAGGCGGGGTCGTACGCAGGTCGTGTCCGTGGCGCCCTACGCCTCGCGCGGCCTGACCAAGATGAGCGGCCGCCTCGTGCCGGCCGCACCCGGCACCGAGGTCGAGGTGATCGGTTCGCTCAAGGACGCCGAGCACGGCGTCACCAAGGACGCCGTGATCCTCGTCGGGGAGCGCCTCGCCCAGACCCACGGCGCGCTCAGCGCAGCAGCCGAGCTCGCCGCCGGCACCGGCGCCCGCCTCGCGTGGGTACCGCGTCGCGCCGGCGACCGCGGCGCGGTCGAGGCCGGCGCGCTGCCCAACCTCCTGCCCGGCGGACGTCCGCTCACGGAGGCGTCCGCGCGTGTCGACGTGGGCGCAGCCTGGGGCGCGGACTCGCTCCCCGCCAAGGTCGGCCGTGACGGCAACGCGATCATCGCGGCGCTCGCGAAGGGCGACCTCGGCGGCCTCGTCGTCGGCGGCGTCGACCCCGACGACACCGCCGACCCGGCAGCCTTCCGCGCCGCGCTCGACGCCGCTCGGTTCGTCGTCAGCCTCGAGCTGCGCGAGACCGACGTGACCCGCGTCGCCGATGTCGTGCTCCCGGTGGCCCCGGTCACCGACAAGGCCGGCACCTTCGTGACGTGGGACGGACGCGCGCGGTCCTTCGACGCGGTGTTCGCCAACCCGTCGTCGCTGCCCGACCTGCGCGTGCTGTCCGGCATCGCCGACGAGATCGCCGCGATCGGGCACGGTCGCCCGCTCGGCTTCCGCACGGTCACCGAGGTGCGTGACGAGATGCAGTCCCTCGGCCCGTGGGACGGCGCCCGCCCGGCACTCGACGCCGGCAAGGCGCCCAAGCCGGCCAAGGCCCCCAAGAAGGCCGGGACCACCTTCGCGCTGGCGACCTGGAAGCAGCTCGTCGACCTCGGCTCGATGCAGGACGGCGAGGAGCACCTCCGCGCCACCGCCCGCAGGCCGGTCGCGCGCGTGAGCCGAGCGTCGTACGAGTCTGTGCTCGGCATGCTCGAGGCCCAGCCCGGCGACGAGCAGCTCGTCACCGTCACCGGTGACCGGGGCAGCATGACGCTGCCCGTCGTGGTCGCCGACATGCCCGACGGCGTCGTCTGGGTCCCGGCCCGGTCGATCGGTCGAGGCGTCCTCGCCGAGCTCGCCTCGCCCGGCAGCACGGTCACCCTGAAGGGAGCAGCGCAGTGAGCGGTCCAGTGATCCACCTCGCCCCACTGGCGGCGGACCTGCCCGACCCCGGCCTGGCCGCCTTCGGCCAGGACCCGTGGTGGGTCATCGCCCTCAAGGCCGTCTTCATCTTCTTGATCCTCGTGCTGCTGACGCTGTTCAACATCTGGTTCGAGCGCCGGGTCGTGGCCCGGATGCAGCACCGCGTCGGGCCCAACGTGCACGGACCCTTCGGCCTCCTGCAGTCGCTGGCCGACGGCGTCAAGCTCGCGCTCAAGGAGGACATCATCCCCAAGGCGGCCGACAAGGTCGTCTTCCTGCTCGCGCCCGTCATCGCCGTCGTCCCGGCCTTCGTCACCTGGGCGGTCATCCCGCTCGGCCCCGTGGTGAACTTCTTCGGTCACGAGACCCCGCTCCAGCTCACCGACATGCCGGTGGCCGTGCTCTTCATGCTCGCCATCGCCTCGATCGGCATCTACGGCATCGTCCTCGGTGGCTGGTCGTCCGGCTCGACGTACTCCCTGCTGGGCGGCCTGCGCTCGAGCGCGCAGATGATCTCCTACGAGGTCGCCATGGGCCTCGCGCTGGTCGCGGTCTTCCTCTACGCCGGGTCGATGTCGACCTCGGAGATCGTCGCCGCCCAGGACCGGCTGTGGTTCGGCCTGATCCTGCTGCCGTCGTTCGTCATCTACGTGATCTCGATGGTCGGTGAGACCAACCGTGCGCCCTTCGACCTGCCCGAGGCCGAGGGCGAGCTGGTCGGCGGCTTCCACACCGAGTACTCCAGCTTGAAGTTCGCACTGTTCTTCCTGGCCGAGTACATCAACCTCGCGACCGTGTCGGCCATCGCCACCACCCTCTTCCTGGGCGGCTGGGCCGCCCCGTGGGGCATCGAGAACGTGTGGGAGGGCGCCAACAGCGGCTACTGGCCCCTGCTGTGGTTCTTCGGCAAGGTCTTCTGCTTCATCTTCCTGTTCGTCTGGCTGCGCGGCTCGCTGCCCCGCATGCGCTACGACCAGTTCATGGCGCTGGGCTGGAAGATCCTCATCCCGGTCTCGCTGGCCTGGATCGTGGCCGTGGCGACGATCCGCGTCATCTCGCTCGAGGGCAACATCAACCGCACCTACCTCGTCGCCGCGATCGCGGTGCTGCTCGTCCTCACCGTCGGGCTGATGTTCGTCGGCGACAAGGGGGACACCTCGGACGAGGAGGCTGCTGTCGAGGCGAGCGAGGAGCCCCACGACGCGTTCGCCGGAGGCTTCCCCGTCCCGCCGATGCCCACCGGCGGCGCCGTGCGCGGAGGCGCCGCGCCGCTGACGTTCGCCCAGAGCCGCACCACCGTCACCGCTGCAGCGGAGGAGAACCATGAGTGAGTCCCCTCAGTCCGGGCAGGGGTCCAAGGGCATCAAGGAGAGCCTCTGGGACCCGATCGCCGGGTTCGGCGTCACCTTCCGGACCATGTTCAAGAAGGTCGTCACCGAGCAGTACCCGTTCGAGAAGCTGCCGACGGCTCCGCGGTTCCACGGCCGGCACCAGCTCAACCGCTGGCCTGACGGCCTGGAGAAGTGCATCGGGTGCGAGCTCTGCGCCTGGGCGTGCCCGGCCGACGCGATCTACGTCGAGGGCGCGTCCAACGTCGACCTCCCCGACGGCTCGGGCCGGTTCAGCCCCGGCGAGCGCTACGGCCGCGTCTACCAGATCAACTACCTGCGCTGCATCCTGTGCGGGCTGTGCATCGAGGCGTGCCCGACCCGCGCGCTGACGATGACCAACGAGTACGAGCTCGCCGACGACAACCGCGCCGACCTCATCTACGAGAAGTCCGACCTGCTGGCGCCGCTCCTGCCCGGCATGGAGGAGCCGCCGCACGCGATGCGGCTCGGCGACGACGAGGGCGACTACTACCGGGGGGCGACTCGATGAGCCACCCCGCGAAGTTCTCGCCCTCCTCCGCTTCGCTCCCCCGTCCGACAACTTCGAGGGGACCCCGACCATGACCTTCTGGATCCTGGCCCCGATCATGGTGGCCGCCGCGCTGGGCATCCTGTTCGTCCGCAAGGCCGTGCACGCCGCCCTGCTGCTCGCCGTGGTGATGATCAGCCTGGCGTTCCTCTACGCCGTGCTCGACGCCCCG
>DATIAJ010000196.1:0-6647 GCA_035458105.1 Nocardioides sp.
GGGTAGAGCGAGCCGTAGGACAGCACGCGGCCCCAGCCGAGCATCAGGTTGAGCCGCTTGCGCAGCTCGTAGCCGTGCATGGGTCCCTCGTGCAGCAGTCCGAGGACTGCGAGCTCGATGGTGTCACCACGACGTGCCATGTGACCTATCGTACCGATATATCTGCGGGTGACGAATCTGGGTTGTGGGACCCCTGCCCGTACCCTGTTGCCCTGTGAGTGCTAAGAAGCGGAGGGCCGACGGCAAGGCCCAGACCCGACGGCCGAAGCAGCGGCGCACGGGCAAGCAGCAGGCGGCCCGGATCGCCAAGGTCCTGGCGATCGTCGGCGTGGTCGGTGCCCTCGTCCTCGGTGGCGTCGTGGTCGTCCTCTACCAGGCGATCAGCATCCCCGAGCCCAACGAGGACTTCGAGGCGCAGACGACGTTCGTCTACTACCGCGACGGTGAGCAGCAGCTCGGCACCTACTACGAGGACCAGAACCGGGTCTCGATCCCTCTGGGCCAGATGCCCGAGACGATGCAGGATGCGGTCGTCGCCGCCGAGAACCAGACGTTCTGGACCGACAAGGGCATCGATCCCCGCGGCATCGTGCGTGCGGCGTTCTCCAACGCCCGCGGCAACGACCGCCAGGGTGCCTCCACGATCACCCAGCAGTACGTCAAGATCCTCTACCTCACCAGCGAGCAGAGCTACAAGCGCAAGATCAAGGAAGCGATCGTGTCGCTGAAGATCCAGCAGCAGCTCAGCAAGGAGGAGGTGCTCGAGGGCTACCTCAACACCATCTACTTCGGTCGCGGCGCGTACGGCATCGAGGCTGCGTCGGAGGCCTACTTCGACCACCCGGCCAAGGACCTCAACCTCCGCGAGTCGGCCGTCCTCGCCACGGTGCTCAACAACCCGTCGAAGTACGACCCGGCCAACGGCAAGGAGGCCAAGGAGGACCTCAAGGGCCGCTACGCCTACGTCCTCGACAGCATGGCAGAGATGGAGACGATCACGCCCGAGCAGCGTGACAAGGCCATCAAGAAGCTCCCCAAGTTCCCCAAGATCGCCGCCCAGAGCCAGTTCGGCGGTCAGCGCGGACACGTGATGGCGATGGTCAAGCAGGAGATCCTGGCCCGCGGCATCGCGTCGGAGGACGAGATCGACGGCGGCGGCCTGCGCATCACCACGACCCTCGACCCGCAGGTGATGGCCGACGTCGAGGAGGCGGTCACCGAGCAGCGACCCGACGCCGGCATGCCCGGCCCCGCGGGCGACAAGGACCTGCACGTCGGCGCCGCCACGGTCGACACCGCGACCGGCCAGCTCCTCGGCTTCTACGGCGGCCAGGACTACCTCGACTCACAGATCAACTGGGCCGTATCCGGCGGCATGGCGGGCTCGACCATGAAGGCCGCCACCGACGTCGCCGCCATCCGCGACGGCTTCTCCCTCAACGACACCTTCGAGGGCAACAGCCCCATCGACATCGCCGGCACCGAGTTCGGCAACCAGGGCGACACCGACTACGGCTCGGCCGTGTCGATGCTGTCGGCGACCGAGAACTCCGTGAACACCGCGTTCGTCGACATGGTCGACTCGATGGAGAACGGCCCGCAGAAGGTCATCCAGGCGGCCGAGGACCTCGGCATCCCGGGCAACGAGACGCAGCGGTGGGGCATCCCGCGCCGCTCGATCGACTTCCAGGAGAACGTCGGTGTCACGCTCGGCACCGCCCAGGTCAGCCCCATCAACATGGCCAACGCCTACGCCACCCTCGCCAACAACGGCGTGCGCAACGAGGTCCACGTCGTGCAGAAGGTCGTCGACCGCAGCGGCGAGGTCCTCTACGAGGCCAAGCAGCGCAGCAAGGAGACCGTCGACCCGGACATCGCGGCCGACGTGACCCACGCGCTCCAGCAGGTCGTCGAGTCCGGCTCGGGCACCGAGGCGCTCGCCCTGGGCCGCCCCGCGGCCGGCAAGACCGGCACGGCCACCAACGCCGACGACGAGGTGTCCTCGTCGTGGTTCGTCGGGATGACCCCGCAGGTCTCGACCGCGGTGATGTACGTCCGCGGCAAGGGCCGTGAGGGCCTCGACCTGCCGCGCCCCGATGGCGCCGACCTGTGGCTGCCCACCAGCTCGGACGGGAAGTCGGGCTACTTCGGCGGCAACTACCCCGCGAAGACCTGGACCGCCATCATGCAGCGCGTGATGGAGGGCAAGGACGTCGAGGAGTTCCCCGAGCCCGTCTTCGTCGACGGTGACGCGCCGGAGGAGGGTCACGAGTACACCCCGCCCCCGCCGCCGCCGTCGTCGTCCGCGCCCTCGCCGCCCAAGCCCTCCAACACGCCGACGCAGGAGCCGACCCTCGAGCCGGAGCCCACCGAGGAGCCGACGGAGACGCCGACGGAGACCCCGGTGCCGACCGAGACGCCGGTGCCGACGGAGACCCCGGCCCCGACGGAGCCGCCGGCTCCGACGACGCCGCCCCCGCCGCCCCCGCCGCCCGCGCCGACCGAGTCGCCGACGACCCCGCCGCCGGCCGGACGACTCGAGCCGCGTCAGTCGCTGGCCGACGTACGCCCCTGAGCTCCGCGGTGGACCGCGCCGACCGTCCCGCGCCCGAGGTCGTCCTCGGCGACCACGTCGCGCCGACGCGCACCGACCCGGTCGTCGCGGCCATGTCGGAGGTGGTGGGCGGGCCGCTCGGCGACCACGCCGCGGGCCACCGCTGGTGGGACGCCGGTCGGGTGCTGGCCGGCGCGACCGCGCTGACGCTGGCCGCGGGGATGGTTGCCAGGACGGCGTGCGTCCCGTCGGGGTGGTCCAACCCGAACCAGCCGTTCACCGAGCTGTGCTGGACCGACCTCGCCGGGACGTCGGTCGACGCCGGCACCCCGCCCCGGGTCGCCGGCTGGCTCGAGCAGGTGGCGGAGTGGCTCCCCGGCTCCGGGACGGTCGCCACCACCGCCGTCCTCGCCGTCCTGCTCGCCGCGCTCGCGCTGCTCGCGACCGCGCTGCTCGTCCGGGTCGACCGGCGCCGGCCCTGGGCCGCCGCCGGCTGGGCGCTCGGCCCGGTGCTCCTCGTGCACTGGCTGTCGTGGGAGCTGGTGGCGGCCGTCGGTCTCGCCGTGCTCCTGTGGGGCTGGGTCTCGGGTCGTACCTGGCTCGCCGGTGTCGGAGCGGGGGTGGGTGCGGCCTTCGCGCTGCCGGTGGCCGTCGCCTTCGTGGGCGTGGTCGCCGTCGGCGGTCGCACGCGCGACCGGGTCGACGCGCTCCTCGCCGCGGCCGCCGCGTACGTCGTCGTCACCCTTCCCGGCCGCGCGACCGCGGAGACCCCCGACATCGGATCGATCTGGTTCCTGCTGGGCACCACGGACGTCGGCGGGTCCGCGACGACGCGCACGGTCGTCCAGGTGCTCGTCCTGGCCCTGGCCGCCGGCGCCGTGTGGTGGCTCGTCCGGCGCGCGGGGGGACCCAGCCCGCTGACCAGTGCCCGTGCCGGCCTCGTCCTCGTGGCGGCCGCGCTCGCGGTGGCGCCGTCGGCACCTCCCGAGACCGCCCTGCTGGTGCTGCCGCTGGCCGCGATCGCCGTACGCCGCTGGCGCGACCTCCTCGTGTGGCAGGCAACGCACCTGCTCAGCTGGGTGCTCACCGGGTGGTACGTCGGTCAGGCGCTCGTGCCCACCGTCGCGGACGACGCACGCGCCTACTGGCTCGCCGTCCTGCTGCGGGTGGGTGGGCTGGTCTGGCTGGTGGCGGCCGTGCTGCGTGACGCCGGCGCGGGGTCAGTCGACGACGACCCGGTCGAAGTCCGTCGCGGTGAAGCGCACCCGAACCTCGATGTCCTCACCGACGCAGGGG
Organism: Nocardioides sp.; assembly: GCA_035458105.1. Taxonomy (GTDB): domain Bacteria; phylum Actinomycetota; class Actinomycetes; order Propionibacteriales; family Nocardioidaceae; genus Nocardioides. Next base: position 3,851 of record DATIAJ010000196.1, read on the forward strand.
ACCCGCGCCCCTGAGGGGACGAACAGCATCGACGCCTGCATGTGGGGCGGCTCGGCGAAGAGCCGCTGCTTGCCGTCGATGGAGAACGGCGAGCGCACGAAGCCGACGGCGTCCAGACCACCGCGTGCCAGCGTCGCGGCGCGTGCCTTGAGCGACTGGTCGCCGGTCGGTGCCTCGAGGCCGATGCCGTGGGCGGTGCCACCGCTCACCACGACGATGTGGCCGTGCTTGGGGGCGCTTCGCCCGCGGTAGCCGAAGGTGTCGCCCCGGTCGACCTCGTGGACGTCGAGGACCGTCGCGGTCACCGAGAGGGCCCCCCGGTCGCCGAGCCAGAGGTCGGTGCCGATGCGGGGACGGATGGTGAAGTCGGGGTAGGTCGTCGCCAGCCGGTCGAGCTCGGCCTCGGTGAGGTGGGAGACGAAGACGGTGCGCGTCGGCAGGCCGGAGGCCACGACGTCGTTGATGAGCCGGGTCACCTCGCCCAGGTGGGACGTGGTGTTGAGCGGGAGGTGCAGGGCGACGCCACACAGGCCCCGCCGACCACTGCGTCCCGGACCGAGCGTGGCAGCCGCCGCGGCCAGGCCCCGACGTGTCATCCCGTGGCGCAGCATCGAGGTCAGCTGCTCCAGCACGAACCGGGCGTCCGGGTCGCGCTCGCGCAGGGCGACCAGGTCCTCGGGCCGGCTCACGGTGTGCACGACGCGGGACGAGAGCCTGGGGTCGAGGTCGAGCGCCGCCCCGAACGGCCGCCACGGCGTGAGCACGAGGAGGTCGCCCGAGTAGCGGCTCGCGGCCTCGGCGACCTCGTCGTACGTGCCGACCGCGATGGTGTCGACGGGCGCGCCGGTGTCACCGGCGTGGTCGGCCAGCCATTGGGCGCGCCGCGCGAGGCGCCCCACCGACAGGCCATAGCCGTTGCCCTTCGCCACCGGCACGATGCCCGGGTGGGTGCGGACCGTCCGCAGCAGGTGGGAGCGCCAGCGCTCGCCGTCGACCCTGAGGACCAGACTCACGGACCGCTCACCCCCGCCGGGCCAGGTAGAGCTGGAACGCCTTGTAGATGGCGCGGTTGACCGGGAGGTCCCACTCGCCGGCGTACTCAACCGCCTCGCCGCCCGTGCCCACCTTGAACTGGATGAGCCCGACGTGGGAGTCGTCCGCGTCGAGGGTCTCGGTGATGCCGCGCAGGTCGTAGACGTGGGCGCCGGCGTCGAGGGCGTGGCGCACCATCGCCCACTGGACCGCGTTGGAGCCGCGGACCTCGCGCTTCTCGGTGGAGGACGCGCCGTAGGAGTACCAGGCGTGGGTGCCGACCCGGATCCCGATCGTCGCCGCGACGAGGTCGCCCTCGTGGCGGGCCAGCCACACCTGGATGCGCCCGGGGTCCTCGGCGGCGAGCGCGTCGTACATCGTCTCGAAGTAGGACAGCGGGCGCGGGGTGAAGCGGTCGCGCTCGGCGGTGTGGACGTAGAGGTCGTGGAAGGCCTTCAGGTCGGTGCGCTCGCCCAGGGCCACCTCGACGCCGGCCTTGTCCGCCTTCTTGATGTTGCGGCGCCAGAGCTGGTTCATGCCCTTGAGCACCTCGTCCTCGCTGCGCGGCTGACCGTCCTGGTCGACCAGCGGGACCTGGAAGTTGAACTGCGGCTGCCCGGCGGTGAAGCCACCCTCGGCCGACTGCTGCTGCCACCCCAGCTCGTGCAGCTGCGCGACCACGCGGGCACCGTCCTGGGTGCGCTCGAGGGGAGGTACGTCGCCCAGGCGGCGCACGGACGCGTCGGCGATGCCGGCCTTGACCTGCTCGGCGGACCAGCGGCGGGTCACGACGGGCGGGCCCATCCGGACGGCGAAGGCGCCCTCCTGCTTGAGGTGGGCGACCATCGGCGCCAGCCACGAGCCGAGGTCGTCGTCGGACCAGTCGATCACCGGACCCTCGGGGAGGTACGCGAGGTAGCGCCGCACCTTCGGCAGCTGGCGGTAGAGCACGAGGGCCGCACCGACGAGCTCGCTCCCGCGGAACCACCCCAGCGACTCCGAGCGCCACTCGGACTTCACCTTCGCCCAGCCGGGGGTCTGGAGGAAGCTGGCGGACGACCGGCCGGCGATCAGGTCGTGGTGCTGCTGGCTGGAGATCGGGCGCAGCGTCAGGGGGGGCGTCACCCCGGACACGCTACAAGGGACCAGACACGACCCCCGTACGTGTCTGGTCCCTCCACCGATACAGACGCAGGTCGCCAGGATTTGGTTGCCACGCTGCGCCGACGTCCTCCATGGCATGACGCCGGAACGAGCGCGACCGGCGCCAGCCACCCGCACGGGTGAGGGTCCGTTCGGAGAATCCGCTGAGATCGTCAGGACATCATCAAGACGCTCACAAGGTTGGTCTCAAAGCGCTATGGGCCCGTAGCAGGCGGGTACCCGGGGACGTTGCACAAGTAGGGGCCGGGGCGGTCTGTGGGAGACCGGTTGCCCCCGCTCCCCGCCACCGACGGCGCACCTGGCGCCGCGACTGATCCTTTTGGGGGACATCAGCATGAGCAAGAACGACGACCGATACCGACTCGCCCCACGCCTGGGGCTCGCCGCGGTGCTCTGCACGGGGGCCATGGTGCTCACCTCCGCGCCCCTCGCGCATGCCGAGCCCGACCAGGGCAACAGCAACGGCAACAGCCAGGGCCAGAGCCAGGGACAGGGACACGGACAGGCGACCTCGAGCGCGCCGGCCCCTGCCCCGGCCTCAGCCCCGGCCCCAGCCGCGACGCAGGCCCAGGCCCCGGTGAGCACCGGCAACCAGGGCAAC
>DATIAJ010000197.1:0-7124 GCA_035458105.1 Nocardioides sp.
AGGGCGACCCGGCCTCGGGCACCGTCGCCGCCGTGCGCGACGGCGTGCACGCCGCGGGCAAGAAGGTCGTCGAGGAGGCGGCCGAGTCCTGGATGGCCGCCGAGCACGAGGGCAAGGACGCGACGGCGCTGGAGATCAGCCAGCTGCTGTACCACGCGCAGGTGCTCATGCTCGCCTCCGGCCTCACCCTCGACGACGTCTACGCCCACCTGTGACCCCAGTGAGCCGACCATGACCCTCCGCATCGCCGTCCCGAACAAGGGATCGCTGTCCCAGGCCGCCACCGACATCCTCCGCGAGTCGGGCTACCGGCAGAGAAGCGACTCCAAGGAGCTCGCGCTCGTCGACCGCGAGAACGACGTCGAGTTCTTCTACCTCCGCCCCCGCGACATCGCGCTCTACGTCGGTGAGGGCACCCTCGACGTCGGCATCACGGGCCGCGACCTGCTGCTCGACTCGGGCGCGAAGGCCGAGGAGGTCATGAACCTCGGGTTCGGCCGCTCGCGCTTCCACTTCGCCGGCCCTGCCGGTCGCTACTCGTCGCTGCAGGACCTCAACGGCCTGCGCATCGCGACGTCGTACGTCGGCGTGGTCGAGGACTACCTGTTCCGCCACGGCATCGATGCGACCGTCACGCGCCTCGACGGGGCGGTGGAGACCAGCATCCAGCTGGGCGTCGCCGACGTGATCGCCGACGTCGTCGAGACCGGGTCCACGCTGCGGGCGGCCGGGCTGGAGACCTTCGGCGAGATGATCCTCGACTCGCAGGCGGTGCTGATCACGCGTGGCGGCGAGGTCCCGGACGACTTCGAGATCTTCCGCCGGCGGATCGAGGGCGTGCTGGTCGCCCGGAGCTTCGTGATGATGGACTACGACATCGAGGAGCGGCACCTCGCGCGCGCGAGCGAGCTCGCCCCGGGTCGGGAGGGTCCGACGATCTCCCCGATCGGGAAGCCCGGCTGGGTGGCCGTGCGGGTCATGGTGCCGCGGGCCGGCTCGCAGCGCCTGATGGACGACCTCTACTCGATCGGCGCGCGCGCCATCCTGCTGACCGACATCCATGCCTGCCGCCTCTGAGAACCCGGCCGGCCCGTCCGGCGGCCCCGCCGCGCCCGCCCTGCCGCACACCTGGCGGCCGATGGGCGTGCGCGTCGCCGTGATCGGCTTCGGCCTGATGCTGCTCGTCGTGTGCGCAGCGGCGTGGTTCGGGTTCGACGACGAGACGCGGGCCAAGTTCAACCTCCTGCAGCGACTCACGCTGCTGGTGATGGGCGCCGGGTTCGCTGTGATCGGCTGGGCCCTCGGCCGTGCGCGCGTCACCGCCGAGCAGGCCTCGCTCGTGGTGGTCAACGGGTTCCGGACCCGGCGGCTGGAGTGGGAGCAGGTCCTGGGCGTGCACCTCGCAGCGGGCGCGCCGTGGGCCACCCTCGACCTGGCTGACGGCACGACGATCTCCGCGATGGCCTTCCAGGGCTCCGACGGCAAGGCGGCTCGCGACGGCGTACGACAGCTGCGGGCGCTGATCGACCGCACCGGCACGGACCGCACCTAGCGACCGGGCCCGTGGCCATGCCCGGCCGCGTCACACGGCGTGGATGCCCCACTGCACCGACAGCTCGTCACCCGGCGTCCCGGCCGGGGCGAGGGTCACGAGGTCGGTCCCGGAGTTGAAGGCGTCGGGCGGTGCGGTCATCGGCTCGACCGCGACCCCCGGGCGCGGTCCGTCCGCAGGAGGCGTGAAGAGCTGGAGCCACCGGTGGTGCTCGTCCACCCACAGGGCGACACCCCGACCGCTCGACGGCTCCACGAGCGCGACCCGGGCACGCCCGTCGACGTGCTCGAGGTCGCCGAAGGCGTCGTCGAGCACCACGTCGCCGATCCGTCGTCCGCCCGTGAAGTCGACGTCGCCACTGACGGGTTCGATCCCGGTCGGCAGCTGGCGGTCGTCGAGCACCAGCCGGCTCCGGGCCGGCACGGTCAGCTCGAGGTCCTCGATCGCGTCGCCGACGCAGAAGTAGGGGTGTGCCCCGCTGGCGTACGGCGCGGGCTCGGTGGCCAGGTTGGTGGCCGTCTGGGTGACGACGAGCCCGTCGGCGGAGAGGTCGTACAGCACGTGGAGGTCGAGCGCCCACGGGTAGCCCGTCTGCGCCATCAGGCGGTGGACGAGGGACACCGACGTCGCCGTGTGCTCCTCCAGCGTCCACGGTGCCCAGCGGACGAGCCCGTGCGAGGCGTTGCCGGTGCCGGGGTCGGTGAGACCGAGCTGGAGGTCGTGGCCGCCGAAGGAGTAGCGGCCGTCGCGGATCCGGTTGGGCCAGGGCATCAGCAGCTGGCCACGACAGCCGGTGGACATCGCCGTCTCGTCGAAACCGTGGACCAGGTCGCGACCGTGGTGCCGCAGGACCCGCAGCGCCGCCCCGCCCTCGGTGACGACGACGGTGTAGCCCGCCGCCGAGATCTCGTACTGGTCACCGCTGGGAAACACCATGGCGCCCACCCTAGACATCACTACGGTGCCATCATGGGCATCACCACGCGCGACCTCGTGGGAGCAGACGCCGACGCGCTGTCAGCCCTGATGCGACGCATCGAGGACGACCACCCGACCGGGTTCTGCCTGGGCGCCGTCGAGATCCGTGAGCTCATGGGCAAGGTCGACAACGTCTTCGAAGGGGCCTTCGACGGCGACGAGCTGGTCGCCTTCACGAGCGTGTTCCCCGGCGTTCCCGACGACACCGGACTGCGGATCACCCTGTTCGGCGACGTCGACCCGGCGCGTCTCGGGGAGGGCATCGGGACGCTCATGCTGGGCCGCTCGCTCGACCGCGCCCGAACCATCCGGTCGGACGTCGCCCCGGCGGCCACGGCCACGGTGGCGGCCACCACGCTCGCGGGCCGCGACGACCAGACCGACCTGGTGGTGCGAGCCGGGATGCGGCCCTGGCGGCACAGCTTCCTCATGGTCGCCCACCTGGGACGACGCCCCCCGGTCGGGCTTCCGCCCGGCTACTCCGTCGCCGCCTTCGACCCGGAGGCTGCCGAGGAGCTCCGGCAGGCGCACAACGCCGCCTTCGCGGGGTATCCCGACCGTCCGGACGAAAGCGCCGACTTCTGGACGATGTTCGTGGTGAGCGCCGCCCACGCCCGGCACGCGCTCTCTGCCGTCGCCCGCGACGGGCGGGGCTCGGTCGCGGCGTACGTCCTCGCCCACGAGTACGCCGTGACGCCGTCGGGTGGCCCCGGCCCCGAGGTCCACGTGCCCTACGTCGGCACCCTCCCAGCGCACCGCGGCCGCGGGTTGGCGTCGGGCCTGCTCGCCGAGGTGATGCGCCGCGCGGGCGCAGCCGGCTACCTGACCGCCAGCCTCCACGTCGACGGGGCCAACCCCTCCGGTGCGTTCCGCATCTACGAGCGGGCCGGCTTCCAGCACCGCTACCGGCAGGACTCCTACGTCCTCGAGGTGTCACCGACCGCTCCCTCACGGGGAGCCGGCCTCAGCCGGTGACGACCACCAGGTCGGCGCTCTGACGGGTGCCGAGCCGCGCGAACAGGGCGTCCTCGTCGAGCCGCCACTGCTCCCACTGAGGCCGCATGTGCTCGCCGTCGCGCGCGATCCCGCGTCCCAGGCGCAGCGCCGACTCCGCCTCGACCCACACCAGGACGCCGACGGAGGACGCGATGGCGGGCGACCAGCAGCCGACACCCTCGAGCACGAGCAGTCCTCCGGGCTCCACCGGATGGCTCTCGGCCCAGTCGTCGGCGGCCCAGTCCCACCGTGTCCACCGGCCCTGCTCGCCCCGCGACAGCGGCTCGAGCAGCTTCTCGACGGTGCCGGCGAGCCCCGGAAGCCCGCGCCACCCCTGCAGCAGCTCGTCGCAGTGCACGACGTGGGCGTGGGGTACGACGTCCGCCAGCGCGGCGGCGAGGGTGGTCTTGCCGGACCCCGCGGGACCGTCGACGCAGACCAGGCGTCCGGGACCGAGCGTGGGGGGAGCGGCCAGGACCTGCCCGGCGACCTCCCGGGCGATCGCGACGGGGTCGGCGGGGGGAGTGGCGCGGTCGGGGGCAGCCTCAGAAGACACGGTCACGACCGCGGTAGGACGGGACCACCTCGACGACGGCGTCGCCGCGCACGAGGTGGACGTCGCGGACGTGCTCGAAGAGCTCGCCGGACTTCGCGTGGCGGAACCACACGAGGTCGCCGATCCGCAGCTGCGCGGCCGGGTGACCGGTCAGCGGGGTCTGCACCTCGCCGGCACCCTCGAGCCCCGTCAGGTGCAGCCCCGGCGGGGCCCACGGCAGGGGTGAGCGGTCGGCGCCGGTGGCGCCGCTCGCGATCAGCCCGCCGCCGTGCACCGTGGCCATGTCCGGGGTGGGCTTGCGGGTGACCCGCAGCCCGAAGAACGCCGCGGGGCGCGGCTCGAAGGACGCGTAGTGGTCGAAGATCCCCGGCACCAGGAGCCCCGAGCCGGCCGCGACCTCGGTGACCGCGGGATCGGCGGCCGTGGCCTCGACCGACCCCGATCCGCCGCCGTTCCAGAACTCCAGGGGCACCACGTCGGCGAGCGCCTCGGCGATCTCGCGCCGGCGCACCAGGAGCTGGGCCATCGACGCCTGCTTGAGCCGTCGTACGACGCGCGAGCGGGCCCGCTGGTCCGGGACCGCGTCCTGCACGCCGGCGACCTGGCCCTCGTAGGTCATCACGCCGACGAGCCGGAAGCCGTCGCGGTCCACCACTTGCCGCGCGGTCGCGACGACGTCGGCGGTGTCGAAGAGCGGCGAGCGCTTGGGCCCGACATGCTGCCCGCCGAACCGAAGCCCGGCGTCGACGTCGAGCGCGACCCGGATCGGCACCGCCGGCGAGGAGCGCGTGGAATCCACGACGTCGAGGTGGGCCGGGTCGTCCACCATCAGGGTGACCGCAGCCGCCGCGGAGGGTGACGAGGTCAGCCGGCGCAGCGCCGCCACGTCGACGGTGGGGTAGGCCACGACGATGTCGTCACAGACGCCGGTCTCGTGCAGCCACAGTGCCTCGGCGAGCGTGTAGGCCAGGACGCCCGAGAACCCGTCGTGCGCCAGGGCCCGCTCGAGCAGGGCCGGAACGCGCAGGGACTTCGAGGCCACCCGGATCGGCTTGCCACCCGCGCGGCGCACCAGGTCGTCGGCGTTGGCGTCGAAGGCATCGAGGTCGACGACCGCGATCGGTGTCGACGGGGGCTCGGGAAGACCGGCGACGGCGGTGTCGAGCCGTGACCACAGGCGGTTGCGGTCGACGAGCCGGTCGCTCACTCGATCCCTCGTTTGCGCAGCAGCGCCTCGATGTCGGCCATCTCGTCGTCCACGGCGGGGCGCGAGGTCGGACCGGACCGGGTGGAGGAGGCCTCCGGCAGGGCGTCCGGACTGCCGGACTTGCGGCCCTGGCCGGCAGCCTGGCCGCGGGCGAGCTGGCGGTCGCGGATGATGCCGCTCACGAACCACAGCACGACGGCCAGTCCGGCGAGCCCGACGCCGACCCACGTGCGTACGTCGAAGACGAGGGTGGTCGCCCAGTCGGTGACGGAGCCGGCGATCTCGGTGACCATCTCCAGCGTCCCGGTGAGCCACGCTGCTGCCGGGAGCAGCGTGAAGCCCATGGCACGGAGGCCGTTGGCCGCCCCCCTCCGACGGAACGCGATCCACGTCCAGATGGCACCCGCGACGGTGAGTGCGGCGGTCAGTGCGGCCCAGGTTGTCCCTTCCACGTCCCCAGAGTCCCACAGCGCACCACGCCCGCGAGAGGATGGCGCCCATGGCCTCCGACGACCGCCTCGAGCGCACCATCCCCGACCCGGGGTTCGCCGACGACGCCGGGGCTGCCGATCCGCGGCTCGCCCGCGCGCTGGCCGACCACGCGGCCGGGGCCGCGTCCTCGGGTGCCGTGCTCACGCTCCTGCAGGACGCCCGCCTGCTGGTGCCCGTCGTCGCGGTGCTGGGTGAGGTGGAGGTCGACGAGCACGGCCTGACCCACGACAAGACCTCCGACATGGCGGCCGTCCTGGTGCAGGCCGCCGATGGCAGCAAGGGCCTGCTGGCCTTCACCTCGACCGCCTCGATGGCCCGTTGGGACCCCGGGGCGCGCCCGGTGCCGGTGCCCGCGGCGACGGCGGCCACCGCGGCGATCCAGGACGGCGCCGAGGCGCTGCTGGTCGACCTGGCCGGCCCGGCGTCGTACGTCGTCGACGGGGACGACCTGACCCGGCTCGCCGCGGGGTGGCGCCTGGTCGCCATCGGCGACGGCTCGGGCGGTCACGGCTGGATTGGCCCCTCGCCGGAATGATCCGCTAACCTTCTGTGTTGACCGATCAGTGACACCACGCTTCACGGTGACACCGATCCCGCCAAGCGGAGGCACGCACCACCGTCTCCCACCCGCACCGATCGCCCAGCACCACAGATCGTCGGGTCCCGGTCCAGAGCCACCACCGTCGCGAGACGGAGGTGGACACTGCAGCTTCCCCGAGAGGGGAGACGTGTCGTGACTGGCTCCCGCTTGGCAACAGCGGGAGCCTTCGTTCATTTTCCGGCACGTCAGTCGGGCCGGGCGAGGGACTCCCACCCACCCGAACCACTGGAGGACCCATCAGCACCGAGCTGCGCATCAACGACCGGATCCGCGTACCCGAGGTCCGGCTCGTAGGACCCAACGGCGAGACCGTTGGCATCGTGCCGACCGACCAGGCACTCAAGCTGGCCGTGGAGGCCGACCTCGACCTCGTCGAGATCGCGCCCCAGGGACGCCCCCCGGTCTGCAAGCTCATGGACTACGGGAAGTTCAAGTACGAGAACGCCCAGAAGGCCCGCGAGTCGCGCCGCAACCAGACGAACGTGATCATCAAGGAGATGAAGCTTCGTCCCAAGATCGACAAGCACGACTACGAGACCAAGAAGGGTCACGTCGTGCGGTTCCTCCGCCAGGGCGACAAGGTCAAGATCACGATCATGTTCCGCGGCCGCGAGCAGCACCGCCCCGAGCTGGGCTTCCGCCTGCTGCAGAAGCTGGCCGAGGACGTCCAGGAGCTGGGCTTCGTCGAGTCCTCGCCCAAGCAGGACGGCCGCAACATGACCATGGTCCTCGGCCCGCACAA
>DATIAJ010000198.1:0-6509 GCA_035458105.1 Nocardioides sp.
CCAACGCGCTCGCCGCCGGCCTGGCCGACCGGGTCGAGGTCCGGGAGGGACGGCTGCAGGACGTCCTCGAGCCCGGCGAGCTGTTCCCGGTGATCATCGCCGACCCGCCCTGGGTGCCGCGCGAGCAGACGGACCGCTATCCCGAGGACCCGCTCACCGCCATCGACGGCGGGGACGACGGCCTCGACGTGGCCCGCGCCTGCCTGGCCGTCGTCGACGCGCACCTCGCTCCCGGCGGCTCGGCCGTGCTCCAGGTCGGCACCCGCGCCCAGACCGACGCCCTGCGCCGGGAGCCGTGCTTCACCGAGGGCCGGCTCGCGATGGTCGAGGTGCGCCAGCAGGTGCGCGGGGTGCTCGCGCGCATCGACCGCGCCTGACGTCGTACACCATGGCCCGCCGCCCGCCGCCTCGTCGACGGCTGCGGCCGGGCGAGCGGTGCGTGACGCAGGTTTTCGAGCCGCGGAACCTGCCTCACTCACCGCCACATCACGGAGCGTCGGCCAGCGGTGCGTGACGCAGGTTTTCGCGCCGCAGAAGCTGCCTCACTCACCGCCGGCGGGGCGGGTCGGGGTACGACGCCTCAGCGCGGGATGACCTTGTGCGTCCCGTCGCACCAGGGCAGGCGGCTGGACTTCTCGCAGCGGCAGAGGGCGACGACGGGCCGGTCGACGGCGTGGACGGTGCCGTCGAGGTCCTGCACCGACTCGGCGCCGCGCAGCAGCATCGGCCCGTGGGGCACGAGCACCACGTCGGGGTGGTCGAAATCGAGGTCGCTCACCGCTGCTCCTCCCACGCCCCGAGCATCGCCGTCGCGAAGCGGGCCTCGACGTCGAGGCAGGTCCAGGCGCCGAACAGGATGTCGGCCGCCTGGTCGGGCTCGTCCTCGGCCAGCGTGCCGCAGATGTCGCGGGCGGCGAGGTGCTCGTGGATGGCGTCGGCCTCGACGTGCTCGTCGTAGTAGGCCGACATCGGGCCGTCGAGCCCGAGCCGCTCGAGCCCCTGCACCATCTTGCGCGAGGGCAGCGAGCTGGTCATCTCGAACGCCGCCAGGTGCCCCATCGCCGCACCGCGCAGGCGTCGGTGGAGGCCGAAGAGGGAGCCGGCGTTGTTCATCTCGAGGTTCTCCACGATGGCGTCGTCGACGTAGGCGCCGTACTCAGCCCGCAGGCCGACGGCCACGAGGCCGCGCGCGAAGAGGTGGGAGTGGAGCCGGTTGGGGTCGCCGTCGCCGTACTCGTCGAACTGCAGCGCCATCAGCGCCGCTTTCGCTCGCACCGGGAGGCGCGGGACGACGAAGGCCGACGGGTCGGACTCCTTGAGGTGGTAGACCGACCGCTGCCGCAGCAGCTCGAGCACCTGGTCGCGGTCAGCGTGCCGGCGGACGCGGTCGGCCAGCGACGGGCCGTTGTCCGCGGCGACGATGTCCTCCAGGGCGGTGGGTACGTCGGCGGCCGCGGGCGCGGCGGTGGACGAGCCCGAGGCCGACCAGCGCTCGCGCAGCCGCTCCTCGAGGGCGACCTCGAGGTCACGTCGTACGCCGAGCAGGTCGGGGTCCCACTCGGCGCGATCGTCGGCGTCCTCGAACCCGCGGAACGACAGCTCGTGCAGCGTCCACAGCGAGATCGACTCGTCGTCCCACGAATCCGCGGCGGGGGCCGAGCCGGTCAGCCCCGGATCGGCCAGCCGGGCGACGAGCCACTCGCTCAGCCCGCCGCGCGGCTTGGGCAGTCTCACGGCCGGAACACCACCTTCACCATGCCGTCCTCCTTGTCGCGGAACTTGCGGTAGGCCTCGGGGGCGTCGTCGAGGGGCAGGTGGTGAGTGGCGAACGACTCGACGCCGAGCACGTCGTCGTCCTTCTCGAGCAGCGCGAGGATGTCGTCGCTCCAGCGCCGCACGTTGGCCTGGCCCATCCGCACCTGCACCTGCTTGTCGAAGAGCTGGAACATCGGCAGCGGGTCGGTGGGGGCGCCGTAGACGCCCGAGATGGAGATGGTGCCGCCGCGGCGCACGCTGTCGATGCAGCTCATCAGGGCGGCGAGGCGGTCGACGCCGAAGTTGAGCATCACCTTCTCCTGCACCTTCTTGGGGAGCAGGCCGAGCGCCTTCTGCGCGGTCTCGGCGACGGGCGAGCCGTGTGCCTCCATGCCGACAGCGTCGATCACGCCGTCGGCGCCGCGGCCGTCGGTCAGCTGGCGGACGGCATCACCGACGCCGTCGACCTCGGTGAAGTCGATCGTCTCGGCGCCCCGGCCGTGGACGCGGGCGAGCCGCTCGCGCACGGAGTCGACGACGATGACCCGCAGGCCGCGGTGCAGGGCGATCCGGGCGGCCATGTCGCCGATCGGGCCCGAGCCGACGACCAGGAGCGTGCCGCCGTCCTCGACGTCGGCGTACTCCACAGCCTGCCACGCGGTGGGCAGCACGTCGGAGAGGAAGAGGAAGCGGTCGTCGTCGGGGCCGTGCGGCACCTTGATCGGCAGGGTGTCGCCGAACGGGACCCGCAGCAGCTCGGCCTGACCACCGGGCACCTGGCCGTAGAGCTTGCTGTAGCCGAACAGGCTGGCGCCGGTGCCGGTGTCGCGGTTCTGGGTGGTCTCGCACTGGCTGTAGAGGCCGCGCGTGCACATCCAGCAGGTGCCGCAGCTGATGTTGAAGGGCACCACCACGCGGTCGCCGGGCGTCAGGGTGGTGACCGCCGACCCGACCTCGCGCACGACGCCCATCGGCTCGTGGCCGACGATGTCGCCAGCCGTCATGAAGGGCGTCAGCGGGTCGTAGAGGTGCAGGTCGGACCCGCACAGTCCGGTCGACGTCACCTCGATGACGACGTCCGTGCGCTCCTCGATGACCGCGTCCGGGACCTCCTTGACCTGCATGTCCTGCTTGCCCTGCCACGTGACTGCCTTCATGAAAGCGGTGACCTCCTCGGTCCGTCGTGCTCGTCCGTCGTGCTGTGTGCGGAATGCGTGCCCAGCCAGTGCCCAGCACGGCCCCGTCCATGCGTTCCATGCGCCTTCAGACGCATGCAGCAGATCAGGTTGCGGGAGCCCTCGTTCGGTGGGACCGTGATGGGACGGGCCCTCCCCATCCCCGCCGAACGAGGTGTCCCATCAACGACGTCTTCGAACGTCAGCTGGCCGACGCCGTGCGCGAGCTCGACGCCCAGCCCGACCCGCCCCACACCCTGCAGTGCCTCGCCGAGATGACGCCGGAGTTCTTCGAGTCCTGCGACTACGTGGGCATCTCGCTCGTCGAGCGCGACCGGATCCGCACGCCCGTCGCCACCGACGAGAGGCTGCGGGAGCTCGACGAGGCGCAGTACGAGCTGGGCGAGGGCCCGTGCCGCGCCTCGATCGTCGACCACGAGACCGTCGTGGTCGACGACCTCGCCACCGACCCGCGGTGGCCTGCATGGGGCCGCGCCATGGTCGAGGGCCTCGGCATCCGCTCGAGCCTCAGCTTCCGGCTCTTCACCCGTCCCGACCGCACGTGGGGCGCGCTCAACGTCTACTCGACGACCCCGGGCGCGTTCACCGACGAGGACGTGGAGCAGGGCCGGACGATCGCCGCAATGGCCGCGGTCGCCCTCGCGAGGTCGATCAGCGACGAGCAGCTCGTCCGGGCGATCGAGAGTCGCACGGTCATCGGACAGGCCGTCGGCATGCTCATGGAGCGCTACGGCCTCGACGACGACCGCGCCTTCGACGTCCTGCGACGACTGTCGTCGCAGCAGAACGTCAAGCTGCGCGACCTGGCGGCCCAGGTCGTCGCCACGCGCGAGCTCCCGGGGCAGACGGTCACCACCGAGTGAGGACCCGCCCGTTGGCAGGTGGTGCCGGGCGGGCGCGGTCTGTGAACCTCGGATCATGGACGACCAGCCAGCCCCCGAGCACCAGCGGCCCGACGGGGTCTCCGACGAGACCGTCGAGGCGGTCGGCAAGGTCTCGGCCGCGCTCGACCACGTCGAGGACGCGCGGGGCCACCTCTACGCCTTCCACCGCCTCATGGGCAGCGCCGAGTCGACCTTCGAAGAGGCCGAGGCGCTGGTGCGCGAGGCCGGCCACGGCGAGCTCGCCGACGCGCTCGACCGCGACGTCCTCGGGCAGAACCCGCTGCCCGGCATGTGGTCGTTCCAGATGGTCGAGGCCTTCGACGACGGCTTCTACGCGCGCACCAAGGAGCTGCACCAGCGCATCCTCGACGAGCTCGTGGACGGGCAGCGCCACGTCTTCGAGGCGGAGATGAAGGAGCTGCGGCGCACCCGCGGCCGCGAGGGCCACGAGGCGAGGCCCGCCGACGTCGAGGGCCACCCCGAGTACGACGCGTGAGGCCGCCCGTCGACTAGCGCGAGCCGCGCAGCTGCGGGAGCACGTCGGACCCGTAGGCCGCGATCATGTCGGCGTAGTGCGGGCCCATGTTGGCGACGTACACCTCACTGAAGCCCGCGGCGACGAACGGCGCGTAGGCCTCGACGTGCTCGGCGACGTCGGGCCCGAAGGCACCCTTCTCGGCGAAGGCATCGCGCGTGACCAGCTCGCTGGCCTGCTCGAAGTGCTGTGGGCTCGGCAGGACCTGCGCGAGCTCGCCGGGGACGCCGGAGTTGGGCCACAGCTCGTACGCCGCGTCGATCGCCTCATCGCGCGAGGGTCCCCAGGCCACTTTGAAACCCGCCTGCGTGGGGGCGTCGGCACCCTTGGCGGCACGGAACGTCTCCACCGACTCGGCGTCGGGCTGGGTGGTGACGAAGCCGTCGGCGATGCGGCACGCCACGTCGAGCGCCTTCGGCCCGAAGGCGCTCATGTAGATGGGCGGCGGCTCGTCGGGCAGCGTGTAGATCCGCGCCGTGTCCACGGTGTAGTGCCGACCGTGGCGCGAGACGACCTCCCCGGTCCACAGCTCGCGGATCACCTCGACGGCCTCCTCGAGCATCTCGAGGCGGCGCTCGGCGTGCGGCCAGACGTCACCGAGCACGTGCTCGTTGAGCGCCTCGCCGGTGCCGACGCCGAGGGTGAAGCGTCCCTCGCCGAGCAGCACCGCGGAGGTGGCCGCGGCCTGGGCGACGATCGCCGGGTGCGTGCGCACGGTCGGGCAGGTGACCGCGGTGGTGACCGGCAGGTCGCACACCTGCGCCACCGCACCGATCATCGACCAGACGAAGGGCGACTGCCCCTGCGCGTTGGTCCACGGGTGGAAGTGGTCGCTGATCCAGAGGCTGTCGAAGCCGGCGCGCTCGGCCAGCCGCGCCTGCTCGAGCAGCTCGTCCGGCGCGTACTCCTCGCAGGAGAGGAAGTAGCCGAACCGGGTCATCGTGCGGCGCGGAGGGGCACCCGGGCGGCGCGGGTCGGCTCGGGCTCGGGCGTCATGAGCAGCCCGTGCTGGATCGCCCAGAGCACCGCCTGCGAGCGCGAGGTCACCTCGATCTTGGAGTAGGCGCCACGGATGTAGGACTTCACCGAGTTGATGCTGAGGTTTGTCTCCTCGGCGATGTCCCGGTTGGCCTTGCCCGAGGCGATCATCGAGAGCACCTCGGTCTCGCGCTGGGTCAGGGGCCACTTCTCGGCAGCCGCCTTCTCCGCCTCGGCCTGGCCGGTCCAGGCGTCGACGACGACACGGCCGTCGGCGATCTGGAGCAGGTTCCACACCAGGCGCCGGGCCGGCAGCCACTTGCTGACGAATCCGGCCGCACCGCGCGACATCTCGGTCGAGACCGCCTCGGGGCTGCAGTCCCAGCCGAAGGCCACCATCCGGGTCGGGAAGCGCTGCGGAGCCGGGCGGACGCCGGCGGAGCGACGGTGGGGTTCGTAGAGGGTGAGGTCGCACAGGGGCGCCGGACCGTCGGCCCGGTGCGCCACCACGGTGACGAGCGCGGAGTGCGGCTCGAGCATGGTCCGGAGACCGTGCACGACGAGCTCGCTCTCCTCCATGATCGCCACCTTGACGTGGCGGGTGACGGGGGCTGTAGGTCGTTGCATGGCCAGGCAGTACCCCGATGGGCGGGGCGCATACGCCCGGTGATGGGGTGCGCCTACGCCAGCAGCACCCGCGCCACGCACGCCGCCTCGGACTCGGAGACGCCGGCCCGCTCCGCGGCCTCCTGGAGCATGACCGCGGCCAGGTCGGTGGTCACCGCCATCCGCGCCGCGACCAGGCCCACGGCGACGTCGACGAGACGCTGCTCGCGCAGCCGCTCGGGCGCCTGCTGGGCGCGGCGGAGGGTCTCGAAACCGAGGTCGGCGTTGGTGACGGCACCTGCCTGCCAGGCGCCGAGGGCCTCGACGAGCCCGTCGATGCGGTCGCGGAAGGCGTAGGCCGTCGAGGCGTAGAGGTCGATGTTGAGCACCGCTCGGCCGTGCTCCACCACCGGCAGGCACACGGTGCTGGCGATCGCACCGAACGCGCGCTCGCGGGCCGTGTCGGCCCAGTCCAGCTCGTCGAGGGGATGCACCTCCCCCGGCGGCGGCCCGGGTCCGGAGTCGCGGGTCTCGTCGTGCCGGGGCTCGCCCGTC
>DATIAJ010000199.1:0-2678 GCA_035458105.1 Nocardioides sp.
ACGTCATGCCCAAGCCCGAGATCCTCGACCCCCAGGGCAAGGCGGTGCTCGGTGCACTGCCCCGGCTCGGGTTCGACCTCGTCACCGACGTCCGGCAGGGCAAGCGGTTCGAGCTGCAGGTCGACGGCGAGATCACCGACGAGGTGCTCGCCGAGATCGAGAAGGTCGCCGAGACGCTGCTGTCCAACCCGGTGATCGAGGACTTCGAGGTCCACGTCGAGGAGCACTCGGTCGCCGAGGTCGCGCACGAGGCCGGTCGCGAATGAAGGTCGGCGTCGTCACCTTCCCCGGCTCGCTCGACGACGTCGACGCGCGCCGCGCGGTCACCATCGGCGGCAACGAGGCGGTCGCGCTGTGGCACGGCGACGACGACCTCAGGGGGGTCGACGCGGTCGTGCTGCCCGGTGGCTTCTCGTACGGCGACTACCTCCGCTGCGGTGCCATCTCGCGCTTCGCGCCCGTGATGACGTCGGTGATCGAGGCGGCCGGCAAGGGCCTGCCCGTGCTCGGCATCTGCAACGGCTTCCAGATCCTGTGCGAGTCCCACCTGCTGCCCGGCGCGCTGATCCGCAACGACCACCGCAAGTTCGTCTGCCGCGACCAGCGACTGCGCATCGAGCGCGTCGACACCCCGTGGACGTCGGCCTACGCCGCGGGCGCGGAGGTCACGATCGTGCTCAAGAACGGCGAGGGCGGGTTCGTCGCCGACGAGGCGACCCTCGACCGGCTCGAGGGTGAGGGCCGCGTCGTCGCGCGCTACCTCGACGACAACCCCAACGGCTCGCTCCGCGACATCGCCGGCATCTCCAACGAGCGCGGCAACGTCGTCGGCCTGATGCCCCACCCCGAGCACGCGGTCGAGGACCTCACCGGCCCCGGCACCGACGGGCTCGGCTTCTTCACCTCGCTCGCCGAGAAGGCGTTCGCATGAACCCCCGCACCCTCTACCGCACCGTCGCCGTGGCCGAGGCCGTCACCTGGGCGCTGCTGCTGACCGGGATGTTCCTCAAGTACGTCACCGAGACCACCGAGCTCGGCGTGCAGGTCTTCGGCATGGTCCACGGGGTCGTCTTCATCGCCTACTGCCTGGTGACCGCGCTGCTGTTCGTCGACCAGAGGTGGCCGGTCAGCCGTCTGGCGCTGGGCCTCGGTGCAGCGGTGCCGCCGTTCGCGACGGTGCCCTTCGAGCGGTACGCCGAGCGCGCGGGGCTGCTGGGCGACGCCTGGCGCCTGCGCTCCGACGCGCCGCACGGCCTCCTCGAGAGGCTCACGGCCTGGCTGGTCCGCCGCCCGGCCCAGGGCGCGCTCGTCGGCCTGGTCGCCGTCGTAGGCCTGACAGGCGTGGCGCTCGTCGTCGGCCCGCCCGTCTGACCTCCTGCCGAGCCCGGGTTCAGAGCCCCCGCTGCAGCTTGTTCCAGGTCTGCCGCGTGGCGACGCCCGAGACCCCGATACGCAGCCGCTTCTGGTAGGCCCGCACGGCCGCCTCGGTCTTGGCGTCGAACACGCCGGTCGCCCGGAAGCGGCCTGCGCCGGCGGCGTTGAGCGCCCGCTGCAGCCGGTGGACCGACTCGTCGACCGACCCGCGCTTGACCGTCGTACGGGATCCGGCGGCGAGCAGCGCGGTCCAGTGCCGCTTGGCGAAGGTGTCGCTCGGGGTGAACCTGCGGGCGGACTGCCACGCGCGGGCCGCTGCGATGGTGGCGGCGTCGTACGTGCCGCTGACCGGGCCGGAGTAGGTGCCCTGCTCGGTGAGCAGGCACTGCAGGACCTTGACCCTCGTCGCGCGGGCGGAGGTGGGGGAGAGCTGGGGGTACTTCCAGTAGCCCAGCCGGGTGCCGGGGCAGCGGCCCTCGGGCCGCGGCTGAGAGCCGGCGCCGAGGTCGATGAAGTTGCTGTCGATGTTGATCGTCACGCCGCCCCACGTCTCGTTGTGGCCGCCGAGGTACTGCTTCATCCGACCACCGGGACGCCAGCCGTCCTCGGGGATGTAGGTCGTCGAGGTGTTGGCCGCGCCGTCCCAGCGGGCGATCCAGATGCGGTCCGGGAGGGCGAACTGGCCGGGGCGCAGGCGGCGGGCGTCGTCGAGCATCTTGATGCCCGAGCTGGCGCTGGAGTAGAAGCCGGCGGTGTAGCCGAGCGCCTTGATCCGGCTCACCCACGCCGACGTGAAGACCAGCGCCGACTCGCGGCAGTGGGTGTTGCCCAGGTCGAAGCCCTCGAGGTCGTACCAGATCGTGCTGCCCGCGCCGATGCCGTACGCCGTCGCGTCGGCGGCGTTCTTGTCGGCCTCGGCCGCACCCTGGGCGGCGGCCGTCGCGTAGCCGCCGGTCGGGCTCGGGGAGATCTTGAAGTCGTCCTTGTAGCGCGGGAACCGCGGCTGGCAGGAGGCCTGCGGACCGAGGGCGATCGGCAGGAGTCGCCAGCCGCGCGCGACCTGGGTGGCCACCCAGGTGGGACTGAGGTTGGGCTGCGTGCGGCAGGCGCGGGAGTCGCCGGAGATGTAGATGCCGACGGCGGTGAACGGCGACTTCTTCCACCAGGCGTCCATCGCCGACTGGGTCGGGGCGACGCACTGGTCGAAGCCGTAGCCGGTGAAGTCCCCCGGGGTCGCGAGGGCGATCTGGCGCTGCGAGGCGAGCTTGCGCGCCTGGGGCGCGGTCTCGTCCGCCGTCGCGGGA
>DATIAJ010000200.1:0-4128 GCA_035458105.1 Nocardioides sp.
GTACTGGATGCACAACGCGTGGATCACCACCGCCGGCGAGAAGATGAGCAAGTCGCTCGGCAACTCCCTGCTCATCCCATCCGTGCTGGAGCGGTTCCGCGGCGTCGAGCTGCGCTACTACGTCGTCGCCGCGCACTACCGCAGCCACGTCGAGTTCAGCTTCGAGGCGCTGGAGGAGTCGGCCACGGCGTTCCGGCGGATCGAGGACTTCCTCGAGCGAGCCGCGCCGGTCGTGGGCACGTGGTTCGCCTCGGTGCCGGACGCGTTCCGCGAGGCGATGGACGACGACCTCGGCACGCCCGCTGCTGTCGCCGTCATCCACGACTCGGTCCGCGAGGGCAACCGACTGCTGGCCGACGGGCCGTCTGACGAGCTCAGTCAGAAGTTCGGTGAGGTGATCGCGATGCTCGACGTCCTCGGGCTCAACCCCGCCGACACCGCCTGGGCAACCGCGCAGTCCGACGACCGGCTGACCGAGGTCGTCGACGCGCTGGTGAAGGGCCTGCTCGAGGAGCGGACGGCGGCGCGCGAGGCCAAGGACTGGGCTCGCGCCGACGCCATCCGCGACCGCATCAAGGCTGCGGGCATCGAGATCGAGGACACCCCGACCGGCCCGAAGTGGAGCGTATGAAGATGGCAGGCAACTCGCAGCGCAAGGGCGCGATCAAGAAGACCGGCAAGGGCAACCCCACCGCCGGCTCGGGCGGGCGCGTGCGCCGGGGGCTCGAGGGCCGCGGGCCGACGCCCAAGGCCAAGGACCGGCCCTACCACCAGGCGCACAAGGCGGCCAAGCGCGCCGAGCGCGACAAGACCACCCGTCCGAAGCGGCGGACCACCGCGGACGCCGAGTGGGCTGCCGGTCGCAACTCGGTCGTCGAGCTGCTGCAGGCCGGTGTGCCGGTCGCGGCGGTGTACGTCGCCGAGGGAGCCGAGCGCGACGGTCGGATGCGCGAGGCGTTCAAGCTCGCCGCCGAGCAGGGGCTGACGCTGCTCGAGGTCACCCGCAACGAGATGGACCGGATGACCGGCGGTGCTGTCCACCAGGGTCTCGCCGCGCGGCTCCCGGCCTACGAGTACGCCCACGCCGACGACCTGCTCGAGCGGGCGGCCGAGGCGAAGGAGCCGGCGCTGGTCGTCGCCCTCGACTCGGTCACCGACCCGCGCAACCTCGGCGCGGTCGTCCGCTCCGCGGCGGGCTTCGGGGCCCACGGGGTGCTGATCCCCGAGCGCCGCGCCGCCGGCATGACCGCCTCGGCGTGGAAGACCAGCGCGGGCGCTGCGGCTCGGCTCCCGATCGCCCAGACGGTCAACCTCACCCGGCAGCTCAAGGCCTACCAGGAGGCGGGCTGCATGGTCGTGGGCCTGGCGGCCGACGGTGACATCTCGCTGCCCGAGCTGGTCGCCCCCGGCGGCCTGGCCGAGGGGCCGCTGGTGGTGGTCGTGGGCTCCGAGGGCAAGGGCCTGGGCCGGCTGGTGGCCGAGACGTGCGACCAGGTCGTGTCCATCCCGATGGCCGGCCAGCTCGAGTCGCTCAACGCCGGCGTGGCCGCCTCGGTCGCCCTCTACGCCATCTCCCAGGCGCGCGCCTGACGATGAGCTCCACCCCGCGACGGCTCCTCGTCGGCGCCGTGCTGCTCGCGGGCAGCGTGGCGCTCGGGCTCGTGGTCGCGGTGTCGCTGTTCCTCAACAGCAGCCGCACCGTCGTGCTCGTCGGCCACGACACCGAGGTGCGTCCGACGTTGTCCCAGGATGCGGTGGTCCGGACCGGGCCGGTGCTGCCCGACTTCCGGCTCCGCGACGTGGGACCGATCGGCGTCGACCTCAGGCTCGGCAAGACGGAGGTCGGGTCGGTGGAGGAGCTGGTGGATCGCTACGCCCTCATCGCCGGCGACCCCGCAGCGCCCATCGCCAAGGTCGAGGACGTGGTGCTCGACATGGCGCTCTCGGCCGCGATCAGGGGGCTGGCGGTCGGGCTGCTCCCCCTGGTCGTCTTCCTGCTGCTCGGGCGCCACCGGCGCGGTGAGCTCTTCAGGGGTGTCCGGACGCGCCGAGGAGCTGTCGCGGTCGTCCTCCTGCTGGCGCTGTCGGTCCTGGTCTGGCAGCCGTGGGAGTCCACGGAGGAGACCCAGGCCGACCAGGGCAGGTGGGAGACGCTGGCCGACTTCGTCGGGCCGGAGGCCACGTTGCCGCCCGAGGTGCAGGACATCGAGATCCGCACCAACGCGGTCACCAACCAGAGCAGGCGTCTCGTGCTCAGCGCCCTCGGCACCTACAGCACGAGCAAGACGTTCTACTCCACCGCCGCCGAGGAGGCCGCCGACCTCGAGCTGCGCGAGCCCGAGGAGGGCGAGACCGTGGCGCTGCTGGTGAGCGACCGGCACGACAACATCGGCATGGACCGCGTCGCCCGGGCGATCGGTGAGGCCGGCGGGGCGACCGTCGTGCTCGACGCCGGTGACGACACCTCGACGGGCCAACCGTGGGAGGCCTTCAGCCTCGACTCCCTGCAGGCCGCCTTCGAGGACTGGGAGCGGATCGGTGTCGCGGGCAACCACGACCACGGGGACTTCGTCAGCACCTACCTCGCCGACCTCGGCTGGACCATGCTCGACGGCGAGGTGGTCGACGCGCCGTGGGGTGGCACCCTTCTCGGCGTCGACGACCCCCGCAGCAGCGGCCTGGGCAGCTGGCGCGACGAGACCGGCCTCAGCTTCGGTGAGGTCGAGACGAGGCTCGCCGACGTGGCGTGCGCGGCTGCCGAGGACGGCGAGCGGGTGAGCACCGTCCTGGTCCACGACGCCAACCTCGGCCGCGAGGCGCTCGCCCGGGGCTGTGTGGACCTCGTGGTCGGCGGCCACACCCACGTGCAGGCCGGCCCCGACCCGGTGGTGGGGGACGACGGTTCCATCGGCTACCGATGGACCAACGGCACGACCGGCGGAGCGGCGTACGCCATCGCGCTGGGCAGCAAGCCGCGCCGCAACGCTGATGTCAGCCTGGTCACCTACGAGGACGGCCGCCCGGTCGGGCTGCAGTGGGTCCGGCTGCGCACCGACGGTTCGTGGCGGGTCGGCGAGTGGGACCCGATCACTCCTGCTGCGGTCACTCCTGCCCCGTGATGGCCTCGTCCGGCTTGGTCGTCAGGAAGCGGTCGATGTAGTCGCGGGCGGTCGAATGGATGTCGACCTCGTGGCCGGCCTGCTCGGAGAGGTACCAGCGGTGCTCGAGGATCTCGTGGTAGATCTCGGCCGGCTCGAGCTTGCCGGTGGCGTCGGGCGGGATCATGGTCATGATCGGCTCGTAGATCTCGTGCATCCATCGGCTCGCGACGAGGTGCCGGTCCTCGCGGCCGAGGTCGTAGTGGGCGGTGAACGATGCCAGGTCGTTGAGCAGGCGGCGAGCCTGGTTGTCCTCCACGGACATGCCGGTGAGGTCGCGGAGCTCGCGGGTGTGGTGACCGAGGTCCACCACCTTGGGCTGGATGCGGATCGTGTCGCCGCCGAGGTCGGTCACGATGTCGAGCTCGTCGACGTCGAAACCGAGGTCGTTGAGCCGCTCGACGCGGCGCTCGATGCGCCACATCTCGTCGGCGCCGAACTCCTCGAGGTCGGTCAGCTCACGCCACAGCGCCTCGTAGCGCGAGCGCAGGTGCTCGATGATCTCGAAGCCGTCGATGGGGCGCTGGACCGCGCCGCTCGCACTGAGGTCCATCAGCTCGGCGAAGATGTTCTCGCAGCCCACCGTGATGTCGTACTCCCGCAACCGGTCGCCCACCGCCTCGTGCAGCTCGCCGGTCTCGGCGTCCACCAGATAGGCCGCGAGCGCGCCGGCGTCGCGCCGGAAGAGCACGTTGGACAGCGACACGTCGCCCCAGTAGAAGCCGGCGAGGTGGAGACGGACCAGCAGCACGACGATGGCGTCGATGAGCGTCGGGACGTGCTCGGCGTCCATGCCGCGGCTGAACAGGCTGCGGTAGGGCAGCGAGAACCTCAGGTGGTGGGTGATGAGGGCGGCCGGCAGGTCCTCCCCGTCGCGGTCCTCGCGCCCGGTGACCACGCCCTGCGGCACGACCGACGGCATCCCCATGCGCTGGAGGTCGCGCAGCATCCGGTACTCCCGGAAGGCGAT
>DATIAJ010000201.1:0-21081 GCA_035458105.1 Nocardioides sp.
GAGCAGGCCCTGGACCGGGCTGAGGCCCTTGGCGGCGATCGTCTCGGTGTCCATGAAGGAGGCGTAGAGGTCACCGATCTTGCGCTCGTCCTCGTCCAGCTCGTCAGCGGGTCGGTCGGCGAGCTCGGTGATGATGTCGCGCACCTGCTGCTCGGCGGTGTCGGCGAGCGCGATGAAGGCGCCCCAGCTCGACTTGTCGGACGGGATCTCCGTCTCGTCGAGCCACCGGCCGTTGACGTGGCCGAAGAGGTCGTCCTGCGGGCGGATGTCCGGGTTCATGCCGTCGCGGGCGGCGTCGAGGATCGTCACGCGCCCGACGATAACCCTGACGTCCCAGCGTCAGCGCACGTGCACGACCGACTTGCCGAGGGTGCGCCGCTCGTCCATGTCGACGAGCGCCTGCCCGAAGCCGGCCAGGTCGTACGTCGTCCCTACCGGTGGCTTCACGACGCCCGACTCGATCATCGGGACGAGCCGGTGCCACTGCTGCTGCATGTAGCCGGGCCGGACCATGGCGTACGCCCCCCAGCCCACGCCGCGGACGTCGGTGTTGCCCAGCAGGAGCCGGTTGACCTTGACCTCGGGGATGCCCTGGCCGGCGGCGAAGCCGACGACCAGGACGCGACCCTGCTCGGCGAGGCAGCGCAGGGAGTCGGTGAACGCGTCGCCGCCGACCACGTCGAGGACGACGTCCACGCCCCGGCCGCCGGTCAGCTCCTTGACCGCGCCCCTGAAGTCGGGACCGACCACGGCCTCGTCGGCCCCCGCGGCGCGCGCGAAGGCCGCCTTCTCCTCGGTGCTCACCACCGCGATCGTCCGGGCGCCGAGGCCCTTCGCGACCTGCAGGGTTGCGGTGCCGACCCCGCCGGCCGCGCCGTGGACGAGGACCGTCTCGCCCTCGCGCAGGCCCCCGCGCTCCTCGAGCGCGAAGAGGGCGGTCAGGTAGTTCATCGGCAGCGCCGCCCCCTCGTCGTACGACATCGCGTCGGGGAGCGCGAAGGTGAAGATCGCCGGGTTCGCGACCTGCTCGGCCGCCCCGCCGTGGAGGTTCACGCCGGCCACCCGCTGGCCGACGGTGAACCCGCTCGACTCCGGCGAGCCCGGGTCGAGCACGACGCCGGCGAAGTCGACCCCGAGGGTGAACGGCGGCTCCGGCCTGAACTGGTACTCCCCCCGGCTGAGCAGCAGGTCGGGGAACGAGACGCCGACGCTGTGCACCTCGACGAGGACGTCGTCGTGGCCGGGCGTCGGCGGGTCGACGTCACGCACCTCGACGTCGCCGGGACCTGTGAGCGTGACGACCTGCACTGCCTTCATGTTCCGACCTTATGTAGTCCACCGGGAAACGGTCGTCAGGACGGCCTCCGGCGGGCGGAGGGCGGTCACCGGATATCCGGTGACCGCCCCACTTACAGGTACAGATCCCGGGTGCAAAGCAGGGATCCCGGGTGCAAAGCCCCGGGTCAGCCGACCCGCTTCACCTCGGCGAGCTCGAAGTGCATCGGGTCGGTCCAGCGCCAGTCGCCGCCCCAGGCGAAGCCCCAGGTCTTGAAGATCGCCACGACGTCACGGTCGATCTCACCGACGGTGCCGCGCTGGTTGCCCGCGGTGTTGAGGTCGAGGGCGAGGCCGAAGGAGTGGTTGGACAGCGTCGTGGTGTTCGCGATGAAGCGGGGGTAGTAGCAGCCGGCGTACTGACCGGGGTCGATCGCGTCGGCGAGGCCGCGCTGCTGCACCTCGAGCAGGGCCGCGCGCAGCTGCGGGAAGAGGTCCTTGTGGCAGGTGACGCTGCCGAGGATCGGCACCGCCTCCGTGCGGATGTTGGCCGACACCCACGCCGGGTCGGGAGCGATCCGTCCGCCGCCGATGACGCGGTAGCGGAAGACGCCGACGACGCTGCCCAGCGTGCCGCCGGTGGGGACGGCCGTGAGCTTGGCGTCGGGGTCGAGGCCGATGCGGGAGGCGACGTCGAGCATCTGCACCGAGGCGTCCTTGCCGACGAGCCGCTCGAGCGGCTTGCGGATGCTGGCCGGGGTCTTGCGGTCGGTCGAGATCAGCAGCCCGTTGTCGGTGGCCATCTCGATGTCCTCGGCCCACGCGGTGTTGACGACCATGTCGATGGTCGGGATCTGCGGGGTGTAGGCGCCGACGTGCAGGGTGGGCGCGTCGTCCTCGACCCCGAGCCGGATCATCTCCTCCTCGTCGACCAACCGCCGGGCCACCGTGGGGTCGATGGCCAGCTCGCCGCCGGCGACCCGGTCCCACGCCTCCTGGAGGTCGGCGACCTGCGCCTGGGTGAAGTTGCGGTAGCGGGAGGGGTCGACGGAGGCGACGGTGAGCACGCGGTTCTCGAGGCTCACCTGGCCCAGGCCGATGCGCTCGGTGTGGGCGACCCCCTTCAGCCGCTCGACCCGCTCGAGCAGCTCGTCGTCGATCGCCCGGTCCCACTGCACGAGGATGTCGGCGCTCCACAGCCGCCCGTCGCGCGTGCCGGGCGGGTCGACGGCGTGGTCGGGGTCGGCCACCGGGGCCGTCGAGGTCTGCCCGGTCGGCTCGGCCGGCTCGCTCGGGCTGCTCGGCCCGGCGGTCGTGGCCGGCGCGGGGTCCGGCGCGTCCGGGGAGGCCGGCTCGCTGCACGCGGCGAGCACGGTCAGGAGGACGGCTGTCGCCGCCGCGCCCGCCCGTCGTCGTACGCCCACGCCCCCGACCCTAGGCAATCGGTGTCTGGGCCATCGGTGTCTGGACACCGCTCGGGATCGTGAACCACGACACCAGCCCGCCCAGGGCGAGCAGCGCGGCGCAGGCGAGCATCGCGGTGCCGTACGCCGCGTCGAACAGCACCGGGTCGCGGTAGTCGTCGCCGGCGAGGCCGACGGCCGCGGGCAGCGCGGCGACCGCGAGCAGCGAACCGGCGCGCGCGACGGCGTTGTTGATGCCGCTGGCGATGCCGGCACTGTCGTCCGGGGCGGCGTTGAGCACGGTCGACGTCAGCGGCGCCACCATGAGGGCCAGGCCGAGGCCGAAGACGGTGAGCCCGGGCAGGACGTCGCGCCACCAGGTCACGTCCTCACCCACCACGAGCAGCCACACGGTGCCGGCTGCCATCACCAGCGGCCCGACCGTCATCGGGATCCGGGGACCGATCCGCTGGCCGAGCGCGCCGCCCCGGGAGGCGAGCAGCAGCATGCAGGCCGTGATCGGCAGGGTCGCGAGTCCCGCCTGGAGGGCGGAGTAGCCGCCGACCGTCTGCAGCTGGAGCACCAGGAAGAACAGGATCGCCCCGAGGGCGGCGTAGACCAGCAGCGTCATGCCGTTGGCCGCGCTGAACGTGCGGTCGGCGAACAGCTCCAGCCGGACCATCGGGTCGTGCAGCCGGCGCTCGACGACGATGAAGCCGACCGCGGCGACGACCCCGATGGCGACGGCGTACGGCGTCGCGGTGCCACCGGCGTCGGTGAGGGCCCAGGTGGTGCCGGCGAGGGCGAGCGCGGCGAGGGTCGCTCCGGCGACGTCGAAGCGCCCGCTGGCCTGCTCGTCGCGGCTCTCCGGCACCCAGCGCTGCGCCAGCCACACGGTCAGGGCGGCGAGGGGCAGGTTGATGAGGAAGATCCAGCGCCACGAGGCGTAGTCGATGAGGAGCCCGCCGACGAGGGGCCCGACGGCTGCGGCGATGCCGCCCAGCCCCGACCAGGCGCCGATCGCGCGACCGCGGTCCGTGGCCCGGAACGACGCCTGGATCATTGCCAGGCTGCCCGGCGTGAGGAGCGCGCCGCCCATGCCCTGGAGCACGCGCGCCGCGATCAGCACCTCGGCGGTGGGCGCGAGCCCGCACAGCAGCGAGGCGAGCGCGAACCACACGGTGCCGATGACGAAGACCCGACGGCGGCCGAGTCTGTCGCCGAGCGACCCGCCGATCAGGATGAGCGAGGCGAGGGAGAGGAAGTAGCCGTTGGTGATCCACTGCAGCTGCGCCAGCGACGCGTCGAGGTCGGCACCGATCCGCCGCAGGGCGACGTTGACGACGGTGCCGTCGAGCAGCGTCAGCCCCGACCCGAGGGTGGCCGCGGCCACGATCCCCCGCGCGGTCGGCGTACCCCAGGCGACTCCGCTCACCCGCACACCCTAGGGCTCGCAGCCGACGCCGGCCGCGGGCTGCTCAGCCGCGCAGGACGTGACCGGCGAGCCAGGCGAGGTCGGTGGCCGTCTGCTCGGGTGAGCCCGAGGGCTGCATGACGTGGCTCAGCACCACGCGCACGACCATGTCGATGGCCGGGTCGAGGTGGGCGGCGTCGATGCCCGGGGCGTACGGCGCCACGCGGGCGCTGACGACGTCCTTGGCCGCGCCGAGCAGCGAGCCGGCGTTGGTCGTCAGCAGGGGCAGCAGCTCGGTGTCGGCACCGTGGGTCGCGCTGACGACGGCGTGCAGCAGCTTGTTTGCGCGGGCGTAGGTGAGCACGTCGGTGACGGCGCGCTCGATGGCGCGGGTGAGGTCGTCGGGCTCGGCGTCGAAGGCCCGCTCGACGACCTGGAGGAAGCGGGCGAGCTCCTCGAGGATCATCGTCTCGGCCAGCGCCGGCTTGGAGCCGACCTCGTTGTAGACGGTCTGGCGGCTCACGCCGGCCGCATCTGCGAGCCGGGCCATCGTGACCGCGGCCCAGCCCGACGAGGTCGTCATCTCCACGGCTGCCGCGACGATGCGCTCGCGGGTGGTCGTCGCCATGGCTGGAGTCTGGCAGGCCTCAGCCCTGGTAGCGCACCTGCTCGCCGCGCTCGACCCGCTCGCGCTGCGGCACCACCGTGTACTTCGGGTCCCTGGCCGAGGCCATCCCGGCCTCGTAGACACCCAGGCGGGTGCAGAGCGAGCCGGCCATGAGAGCCGTGCCCGAGACGACGGAGAGCACCCGGCTGCGACCGCCGAGGAGGGCGCCGGCGGCACCGGCCGCCGTGAGCACCTTGCTGGCCCGCATCCACCTGCCGGCGCTGCCGGTGTGGAGGGTCTCGGCGGACAGGCCCATCGACGACTCCATGCGGTGGGCCATCAGCAGCTCGACAGCGGCACCGCCGACGGCGAACGTGCGGGCGGGTCCGGCCTCGGCGACCGGAGCGGTGACCATCGCCCAGCCACCGGAGGCCGCGGCGGCGGAGCCGCAGAAGACGAAGGGCAGCTCCTCGTAGGCCGAGTGCCACGCCGGCGTGGCGGTGTCGGCGAGCAGCACGGCGGTGTACGCCGCCACGGGCGGGGCCGTCACGGCCCCCACCAGGCCGGCCGGGCGTCCCAGGCGCAGCAGCAGCCGCACCGGCCCGCGCTGCCAGCGGGTGGGCAGCAGGCCGGCCAGCTCGGCGCCCGCGGCCAGTCCCGCGAACGGCCCGTGCAGCGACAGGATCCACGTGCCGACCGACATCGGCGAGGTCAGCTTGACCACGCGCAGCATGTTGAGGAAGCGGCTCGGCTTCCCGAGGTCGTGCACGAGCGCCACGACGCTGAGGAGCAGCCCGACGAGCGAGCCCATCCGCCCCGCACGTCGCAGGCCGGGCCGGTCGGTCAGGTCCGCACCGCCGGCGAGCAGCGAGGAGCCGGCCGCGACGCCGCCGGTGAAGAGGTAGTAGGCGATGTCGTGCTCCCACGGCGCGGCCTTGACGATCGGGCGGCCGTAGTAGGAGGTGAAGTCGGCCTCCGGCACCATCACCCGGTCGCCGCCGCGCGAGCTGCCCCGTGAGCGGCCGGGGCTGCCGCCGTGCTGCACCTGCGTCCCGGAGCCCTCGGTCATGGCCGCCTCCGCACGAACGACAGGGCCGCGCCGATGAGCAGGGCCGTGCCCGCCATCCCGGCCCGGGTGAACATCTGCGGGAGGTCCTTGGTCGTCACGACCGGGTCGGGCGGCAGGCCGTAGACCTCGGGCTCGTCGAGCAGCAGGAACATCGCACCGGTGCCGCCGACGCCGTCGTCGGGGTCGTTGCCGTAGAGCCGGGCGTCCATGACGCCCCGCTCGTGGAGCAGCTCCACGCGCGCGGTGGCGCGCTCGCGCAGCTCGTCGACGTCGCCGTACTGGATGGACTCCGTCGGGCACGCCGCGGCGCAGGCCGGGCGCTGGCCGTCGGTGAGGCGGTCGTAGCAGAGCGTGCACTTCTGGGCGATGCCCACCTTGGGGTCGCCCTCCGGTCCGCGGCGGCGGTCGATGACGCCGTAGGGGCAGGCCGCGACGCAGTAGCCGCAACCGTTGCAGATGTCGTCCTGCACCACGACCGTGCCGAACTCGCTCCGGAAGAGCGAGCCCGTGGGGCACACGTCGAGGCAGGCGGCATGGGTGCAGTGCTTGCACACGTCGGACGACATCAGCCACTGGAAGTCGGGCTTCTCGTCCTCGGGTACGTCGCTGGGCGGGGCGCCGACGCCCGGCATGCCGAGGTCGGTGGCGGGCCGGGCGGGGCTCGCCGGCCGCTCGACGAAGGCCACGTGGCGCCACTGGTTGGCGTTGAGCGAGTGGCTGTTGTCGTAGGACGTGCCGAGCATCTCGAAGAGGTTCTCCGGGACGTCGTTCCACTCCTTGCACGCCACCTCGCAGGCCTTGCAGCCGATGCAGACGCTGGTGTCGGTGAAGAAGCCCTTGCGCTTCGGCGCGTCGGTGTAGCCGGCGTCGGGCGCCGGGTCGAGCGGTCCGAAGAGACTGTTGCGGCCCATCACTGGCCTTCCTGGTCGTGCTGGTCGTCCTGGTCGTCGTCGCTGGTGTCGGCGGCCGCGAGGGACCGGGCCTGCGCCTCCTCGGACGCGGTGACGACCCTGGGGTAGACGTCGTCGACGATCCCCGCCCGCCGGCCGTAGTCGGTGACGAGCTCGCGCAGCGCGGCACCGGTGGGCCGCCGCCCCGGACGCACGTCGCAGGTGCCGACCTTGCTCTCCTGGATCAGGACGTTGGGGTCGAGCGAGATGCCGAACAGGTCGTTGGCCGAGTCGCCGGTGACGAGGCCACCGCCGCCCCAGTGATAGGGCATCCACACCTGGTGCACCGTACGGCCCTCGATCCGCAGCGGCCGCAGCCGCTCGGTCACCAGCACCCGGCCCTCGACGGCCGAGCGGGCGGTCACGACGTGGCACCACCCCATGTGCTCGAGGCCCCGCTCCCGCGCCAGCGCCGGGGACACCTCGACGAACATCTCGGGCTGGAGCTCGGCGAGGTGCTCGAGGTAGCGGCTCATGCCGCCGGCCGTGTGGTGCTCGGTCAGCCGGCTGGTGGTGAAGACGAACGGGAAGACGTCGCTGTGCTCCTCCGGGGGCGCCGGGTTCAGCTGGTTGTCGTTGCGGTCGTACGCCTTGCGGGTCGGGTTGGCCTGCTGTCCGTAGAGCGGGTTGCGGAACGGCGACTCGACCGGCTCGTAGTGGGTGGGCATCGGGCCGTCGATGAGGCCCTGCGGCACGTAGAGCGCACCCTTCCCGTCGCCCTGCATGATGAACGGGTCGATGCCCTCGATGGCCTCGACACCGTCGGAGCCCGCAGGTGCGCGGTAGGACGGCGGCTTGGTCTTCTCGAAGTCGGGTACGTCGTCGCCGACCCACTCGCCGGCCTCGCCCTCGTCGGGGTCCCACCAGACGTAGGCCTTGCGCTCGCTCCACGGCTTGCCGTCGGGGTCGGCGGACGCGCGGTTGTAGAGGATGCGGCGGTTCATCGGCCAGGCCCAGCCCCACTCGGGGGCGACGAACGACTGGTCGTGGCGGGACGTGCGGCGGTTGGCCTGGTTGACGCCGTCGGCGAAGACGCCGGTGTAGATCCAGCAGCCGCCGGCAGTCGAGCCGTCGGCCTTCATCTCCACGAAGCCCGAGAGCGGCCGGCCGGTGGCGACCTCGTAGCCGTTGATCTCCTTCAGCACCGCCTCGGCGCTGGGCTCGCCCCACGCCTGGGCACCCTCGGTGCCGAGGACGCCCTCGTCGTGCACGGGGTAGTCCCACGTCAGGTCGAGAAGGGGTCGGTCGCGCTCGTCCGTCGAGCCGGTCAGGCGCTCACGGACCATCCGGCCGAGGTGGTAGAAGAACCACAGCTCCGAACGGCAGTCGCCCGGTGGGTCGACCGCCTTCTCGCGCCACTGCAGCATCCGCTGGGTCTGGGTGAACGTGCCCTCCTTCTCGGCGTAGGACGCTGCCGGGAAGAGGAAGACCTCGGTGCCGCACTCCTCCGGCACGATCTCGCCGGTCGCCACCTCGGGCGCGTCCTTCCAGAACGACGCACTCTCGATCTCGAAGAGGTCGCGCACGACGAGCCAGTCGAGGTTGGCCATGCCGAGGCGCTGCGCCCGGCCGTGGGCCGAGCCGACGGCGGGGTTCTGGCCGAGGAGGAAGTAGCCCGAGACCTTGCCGTCGATCATGTCGAGCACCGTGCGGTAGGTGCCGTGGTCGCCGGTGATCCGGGGCAGGTAGTCGAAGCAGAAGTCGTTGTCCGGCGTCGCCGCGTCGCCCCAGTAGGCCTTGAGCAGGCTGACGGTGTAGGCGTCGGCCTTCGACCAGAAGCCCTTGCTGCCCGGGTTGCGGAGGCTGTCGACGTAGTCGGTCAGCGTCGGGTGCTGGTCGGGGTTCGGCATGGGCAGGTAGCCCGGGAGGAGGTTGAACAGGGTGGGGATGTCGGTCGATCCCTGGATGCTGGCGTGGCCGCGCAACGCCATGATGCCGCCGCCGGGACGGCCCATGTTGCCGAGCAGCAGCTGGAGGATCGCGCCGGTGCGGATGTACTGCACGCCGACGCTGTGCTGGGTCCAGCCCACGCTGTAGACGAGCGCGGTCGTGCGCTCGCGACCGGAGTTCTCCGTCCACGCCCGGCAGACCTCGAGGAAGTCGGCCTGGCTGACGCCGCAGGTCTGCTCGACCACCTCGGGGGTGTAGCGGGCGAAGTGGCGCCGGAGGACCTGGTAGACGCAGCGGGGGTGCTGGAGCGTCTCGTCACGGCGCGGCGTGCCCTCGACCTGCATGCCGTGGGCCTCGTGCTGCAGGCCGGCCGCCGAGTCGCGCTGCTCCTGGGTCTCCTCGGAGTCGTCGGCCTGCGCCGCGCTCTGCTCGCCGGGCTCGTCCTCGACGTCGTACTGCCAGCTGGTGGGGTCGTAGGTGCGCTTGTCGGGGTCGAAGCCGCTGAAGAGCCCGTCGAGGTCGTCGGTGTCCTCGAACGTGTCGCTGACGATCGTCGCCGCGTTGGTGTAGTTCACGACGTAGTCGCGGAAGTCGAGGCCGTTCTCCAGGACGTACCTGATGATCCCGCCGAGGAAGGCGATGTCGCTGCCGACGCGGATCGGGACGTGCCTGTCCGCGACCGCGCTCGTGCGGGTGAACCGCGGGTCGACGTGGATCACCGTGGCGCCACGCTTCTGCGCCTCCACCACCCACTGGAAGCCCACCGGGTGGGCCTCGGCCATGTTGGAGCCCTGGATGATGATGCAGTCCGCGTTGGCCAGGTCAGCCGTGAAGCCGGTGGCGCCGCCGCGTCCGAAGCTGGTCCCCAGACCGGGGACGGTGGCGGAGTGTCAAATACGTGCCTGGTTCTCGATCTGGATCGCGCCCATCGCGGTGAAGAGCTTCTTGATGAGGTAGTTCTCCTCGTTGTCGAGCGTCGCGCCGCCGAGGCTGGCGATGCCCATCGTGCGGCGCACCCGACGGTCCTTCTCGTCGAGCTCCTGCCACGCGTCGCGGCGCGACTTCACGACCCGGTCGGCCACCATCTCCATCGCGGTGGTGAGGTCGAGGTCCTCCCACTCGGTGCCGTGGGGGCGGCGGTACTTGACCGTGGTCTCGCGCAGCGAGCTCGTCACGAGGTTCTTGCTGGCCGAGCCCTTGGGGCACAGCCGGCCGCGGTTGACGGGGCTGTCGGGGTCGCCCTCGATCTGCACGATCTTCTCGTCCTTGACGAAGATCTTCTGCCCGCACCCGACCGCGCAGTAGGGGCACACGCTCCGCGCGACCCGGTCGGCGGTGCTGGTGCGCGGCTCGACCTCGTCCGTACGCCGCGAGCGCACGGCCTTGCCACGTCCGAGGAGGTCGCCACTCGTCAGCTGTCGGAGCACCGGCCACGGGAGGAGCGACCTCGACTCCGCCATGGACGCCACCTTCCGACTGTGTGCTGGACCTCGACCCTAGGGACGGTCGTGGGGCGTCGTCCACCGTCAGAGGGGTGGGCGCGTCACCGGACGACGAGCGCGTGCTCCCCGGCCGCGACCACCTCGCCGACGACGGGATGCCCGGGCAGCTCACCCACCACCAACAGACCGCCCGAGGTCTGCGCGTCGGCGAGCAGCACCAGCTCGTCCTCGTCGAGGTCGGACGCGAGGTGGGACCGCACCCAGTCGAGGTTGCGGCGGCTGCCGCCGGGCACGAAGCCGTCGGCCAGCGACTGCCGCGCCCCGTCGACGTACGGCACCGCGGCCGCGTCGACGACCGCCGTCGTGCCGCTGGCGCGCATCATCTTCATGAGGTGGCCGAGCAGGCCGAAGCCGGTGACGTCGGTCGCGGCGCGCACGCCGGCGTCGAGGGCCGCGCGGCTGGCGTCGCGGTTGAGCGCGGTCATCACCGCGACCGCCTCCTCGAACCACTCGCCGGTCGCCTTGTGCCGGTTGTTGAGCACGCCGAGGCCGAGCGGCTTGGTCAACGTCAGCGGCATCCCGGGCTGCGCGGCGTCGTTGCGCAGGAGCGCGTCCGGGTCGGCGATGCCGGTGACCGCCAGGCCGTACTTCGGCTCCGGGTCGTCGATGCTGTGGCCGCCGGCGAGGAAGGCTCCCGCCTCGGTGCACGCGTCGTCGCCCCCGCGCAGCACCTCCGCCGCCAGGTCGAAGGGGATCCGGTCGCGGGGCCAGCCGAGCAGGTTGACCGCGACCACCGGCGTGCCGCCCATCGCCCAGACGTCCGACATCGCGTTGGCCGCGGCGATGCGCCCGAACGTGTAGGCGTCGTCGACGACCGGGGTGAAGAAGTCGGCCGTGGCGATGACGGCCCGACCGGTGCCGTCGGGCGCGTCCTCGATGCGTACGGCGGCCGCGTCGTCGCCGTGGTCGAGACCGACCAGCAGGTCGCCGGACGCCCGGCCCCGACCGAGCCCGCTCAGCACGCGCTCCAGCTCGCCGGGCGGGACCTTGCACGCACACCCCCCGCCGGCGGCGTACTGGGTCAACCGGAGGGGTGACGTCATGGGCCCAACCTAGGGCGCAGGTGGATAGTGTTGCGGGCGGAGGCGGTTCTCGTCTGGTGACGGACGCGGTCCTCAACACCGTTGCGACCCAGCAGCTGGGTCGGGCGGGTTCGATTCCCGTCCGCCTCCGCCAGACGTGGGAGCAGTCGGAGGTGGGGGAGGACGTGCCGGATCCGAGACGGGCCGTCCCGCGCACCGACCAGGTCCTGGCCGACGAGCGGCTGCAGGCCGCCTCGACGCGGCTGGGGCCGGCGCTGGTCAAGCAGGCCGTCGTCCGGGCGCAGGAGCGGTGCCGGTCGGGCGAGGTCGCCCCGGACGAGGTCGTCGCCGCGGCCGTGGGCGCGCTGCCGGCGTCGGCCACGACGCTGCGGCGGGTCCTCAACGCGACCGGCGTGGTGGTGCACACCAACCTCGGCCGGGCGCCGCTGTCCCGTGCCGCCGTCGAGGCCGTGCGCGTCGCTGCCGGTGCCACCGACGTGGAGCTCGACCTCGCCACCGGACAGCGCGGACGTCGCGGCCGCGGCGCGCTCGAGGCGCTCGCCTCGGCCGTGCCCGACGCCGGTGGGGTGCACGTGGTCAACAACGGCGCGGCCGCGCTCGCCCTCGTGACCCGGGTGCTCGCGCGTGGCGACGACGGACGCGACACGGTCGTCATCGCGCGGGGCGAGCTCGTCGAGATCGGCGACGGCTTCCGCATCCCCGAGCTGATGGAGTCCGTCGGCGCCCGGCTGCGGGAGGTCGGCACGACCAACCGGGTGCACCTCGCTGACTACGCCGCCGCACTGGACGACTCGACCGCGTTCGTCCTCAAGGTCCACCCCTCCAACTTCGCCGTCACCGGCTTCACCTCCTCGGTGCCCGCGCGCGACCTCGCCGGGCTCGAGCACGCCGGTCGCCGGGTCCCGCTCGTGGTCGACATCGGCTCGGGCCTGCTCGAGGCCCACCCCCGCCTGCCCCACGAGCCCGACGCCGCGTCCGCCCTGCGCGCCGGCGCCGACCTCGTCACCGCGTCCGGCGACAAGCTGCTCGGCGGCCCACAGGCGGGCCTGCTGCTCGGTGAGGCCGGACTGGTCGAGCGGCTGCGGCGCGACCCCTTCGCGCGGGCCCTGCGCGTCGACAAGCTCACCCTCGCCGCCCTCGAGGCGACGCTGGTCGGACCCGTGCCGCCGGTGCGGGCCGCGCTCGCGCGGTCCGTCGACGACCTCCGGGCGCGAGCACGCGCGATCGTCGGGACGTGGCCCGCCGAGCTGGTGACGTCGCTCGGGGCCGAGGTCGTCGACTCCGCCGGAGCGGTCGGCGGCGGCGGGGCGCCCGGCGTCGAGGTGCCCAGCGCGGCGATCGCGCTGCCCGAGCACCTCGCTGCGCCGCTGCGCGCCGGCGAGCCGCCGGTCCTCGGCCGCACGGTGCGCGGGCGGTTGCTGCTCGACCTCCTTGCCGTGGACCCGGCCGACGACGCCGCGCTCGCCGACGCCGTACGCCGTGCCGCGGGGGCGGGCAGCGCCTGATGCACGTCGTCGCGACCGCGGGTCACGTCGACCACGGCAAGTCCACCCTCGTGCGGGCGCTCACCGGGACCGACCCCGACCGGCTCGCGGAGGAGCGGCGACGCGGGCTGACCATCGAGCTGGGCTACGCGTGGACCTCGTGGTCGGAGCCGGGCGGCCTCGATCAGGTGGCCTTCGTCGACGTACCCGGCCACGAGCGCTTCCTCACCACGATGCTCGCCGGCGTCGGGCCCGTGCCGGCGGCGCTGCTGGTCGTCGCTGCCGACGACCCGTGGATGCCCCAGGCGGCCGAGCACCTCGCCGCCCTCGACGCCCTCGGCGTCGGCCACGGAGTCGTCGCGGTCACGCGAAGCGACCTCGCCGACCCCGGCCCCGCCGTGGCGCGAGCGACCGCCGAGGTGTCGCGCACCAGCCTGGCCGGCGCACCCGTCGTCGCCGTCAGCGGCCGCACCGGCGCCGGCCTCGACGACCTGCGGGCTGCGCTCGCCACGATGCTCGGGGCGCTCCCGGTGCCTGACGCGGACGCCGACGTACGCCTCTGGGTGGACCGCCGGTTCAGCGTGCGGGGTGCGGGCACGGTGGTCACGGCCACCCTGCCCGCGGGCACGGTCCGGGTGGGCGACACCCTCGCCGACGGCGAGCGGCTGGTGCGGGTCCGCGGGCTGCAGGCCCTGGGTCGCGACACCGACGCCGCGAGCGGCACCGCCCGGGTGGCGCTCAACCTCACCGGCGAGCTCGACGGCATCGGCCGCGGGACGGCGCTGACCACCCCGGACGCGTGGCACCACACCGAGGTGGTCGACGTACGCCTCGCGGGGCCCGACAGCGGTCCTCCTCTCAACCCGCAGCTGCACGTCGGCGCCGCCGACGTCGCCGTGCGCCACCGGCCGCTCGGCGACCCGGGTTCAGGCATCGCCCGGCTGACGTTGCAGCGCGCCCTGCCGTTGCGGGTGGGCGACCGGATGCTGCTGCGGGACCCGGGCGACCGGCGGCTCTGGCGGGTCGACGTGCTCGATCCCGACCCCCCGCGGCTGCGCCGTCGCGGCGCGGCCGCGCGACGGGCGGCCGTGCTCGGCAGCGCGGACGGCAGGCCCCGCCTGACCGACGAGCTCGCCCGGCGCGGCCTGGCCCACCGCGACCGGTTGCGCCGCATCGGCGTGCCGATCACGCCCGGCGACCACCTCGAGTCGGGACCGTGGCTGGTCAGCCGCGGTCTGGCCGCGGCGCTCGCCGACCGGCTGCCGCGCCTCGTCGAGGAGCACGCGGGCTCCCACCCGCTCGACCCCGACGTGCCGCTGGCCGTCCTCGCCGACCGGCTCCGCCTGCCCAGCCCCGACCTGGTGCTGCCGCTGGTGCGTCCCCCGCTGCTGGTCGTGGGCGGGCGGGTGCGCACGCCCGGGTCGGGGCTCCCGAGGGAGGTCGCCGCCGCCGTCGACGTCGTACGCCGCGAGCTGGAGGCCGCGCCCTTCGCCGCCCCCACCGCCGACCGGCTGCGCGAGCTCGGCCTCGACGAGCGTGCCCTCGGTGCCGCCGAGCGCGCCGGGCTGCTGTGGCGCATCGCGCCGGGGCTGGTCCTGCTGCCCGGGGCCGACCGCGACGCCGCGGTCCGCCTCGCCCGGCTCGAGCAGCCCTTCACCACCAGCGCCGCCCGTCAGGACCTCGACACCTCGCGGCGGGTGGTGCTGCCCCTGCTCGACCGGCTCGACCGGGCCGGGCTCACCCGCCGACTCGCCGACGACCGGCGCGAGGTCGTGCGCTGAGGCTGCTGGAGTGGCCTCCGGCTCAGCCCACCGCGCGCTCGGGCGCGCAGGGCACGAAGTCGACCTTGTCGCGCACCCCGCAGTCGGGGCAGCACCAGTCGTCGGGGACGTCCGCCCAGGCCGTGCCGGCGGCGAAGCCCTCGTGCTCGTCACCGGCGGCGACCTCGTAGACGTAGTCGCAGCTCGGGCACCGGGCGGCCAGGACCTCGCCTGCCGGGTCGAGTGCGGAGGTGGTCGTGTCGCCCGCGGGGGCCGGCACTCGACTCGCCGAGCCGTAGCGCTCGAGGTATGCCTCGCGCTTGCGCGGGCTGATGTTGGCCAGCGACACGTCACCGCCGAAGTGGTCCACGACCCGCTGGTCCATCACCCGCCGCCACACCGCGGGGACGATGGCCAGCACGATCATCCCGGCGTAGCCGGTGGGCAGCACCGGGCTCTCCTCGAAGTCGCGCAGCGTCTGGTAGCGCCGCGTGGGGTTGGCGTGGTGGTCGCTGTGGCGCTGCAGGTGGTAGAGCAGCACGTTGGTCGCGATGTTGTTGGAGTTCCAGCTGTGGCTGGGCAGGACCCGCTCGTAGCGCTGCCGATCGCCCTCGCCGACCTTCTGCCGCAGCATCCCGTAGTGCTCCATGTAGTTGACGACCTCGAGCAGCGAGAAGCCGACGACCGCCTGGACGAGGAGGTACGGCAGCACCTCGACGCCGAAGGCGACCAGCACGCCCGCCCACAGAGCGAGCGTCATCAGCCACGCGTTGAGCACGTCGTTGTCGAGGCGCCACGGCGACTGCTTGCGCCGCGCGAGGCGCCGCTTCTCCAGCCGCCAGGCGGACCGCAGCGACCCGCCGACCGTGCGCGGCCAGAACGCGTAGAAGCTCTCGCCGAGCCGGGCGCTCGCCGGGTCCTCGGGGGTGGCGACGCGGACGTGGTGGCCACGGTTGTGCTCGATGTAGAAGTGGCCGTAGCAGACCTGGGCGAGCGCGATCTTCGAGAGCCAGCGCTCGTTGGCCTCCTTCTTGTGGCCGAGCTCGTGGGCGGTGTTGATGCCGATCCCGCCGATACAGCCGATCGAGACCGCCAGGCCGATCTTGTCGAGGGTCGACAGCGGCTGGTCGGCCAGCACGCCGAGGACGTCCCAGCCGCCGACGATCGCCATCGCGCCGAGGAACCCGGCGTACTGGATGGGCAGGAAGAGGTAGGTGATCCACCGGTAGTAGCGGTCCTGCTCGAGCGCCTCGATGACGTCGTCGGGCGGGTTGGAGCGGTCGAGCCCGGCGACCAGGTCGATCGCGGGGACGATCCCGAGGATGACGATCGGTCCCACCCAGAACCAGACCCCCCAACCGGTCGCGACGTACCCGGCGAAGGCGACGAACGCCAGGCTCGGCACCACCAGACCGATCAGCCACAGGTAGCGCTTGCCGTCGGTCCAGATCTCGGTCGTGCCCTCGGGCACCGTGCCGCTCGGGGCGAGTCGGGTGGGGTAGCCGGCCATCTTCCTGACCTCCTGCCGTGGGGTTTACACGACCATAGGATCTGTAAACTCGCTTGACAAGAGGGCCGCCTTTGTCAAATCAGGAATCCCCGGCCGGCCGGCGCTCCCTCCACATGTCGGCCCGTGCACGGCCTGACACGTGCAGGAACGGCCGGTCAGCCGGGGATCGCTGAAGATGTCGGCCTTTTCCTCGGCGGACCCCGGGCCGGCGGTCTCGACGGGTGTTGCCCCCGTCACACCACCGGACGGCTGGCGATAGGTTGTGCGCCATGGAACACCCCTTCGGCATCGACTTCGGCGGCCCCGGGATCAAGGGCGCCCCCGTCGACCTCGAGGTCGGCGACTTCGCGCACGACCGGATCCGGATCGACACCCCCCGGCCCGCCACCCCGCAGGCGGTCGCCGAGGTCTTCGGGCAGATCGTCGGCAGCTTCCCCGCGTCCTCGCGTCCGGTCGGCGTGACCGTGCCCGGCATCGTCCGGCACGGTGTGGTGCACTCGGCAGCCAACATCGACAAGTCGTGGATCGGCGAGGACGCCGACGCGATCTTCACCGCGGCCCTCGGGCGTGAGGTGCACGTCGTCAACGACGCCGATGCTGCCGGGCTCGCCGAGGCGGAGTACGGCGCCGCCAAGGGCCGCCGCGGCCTGGTCATGGTCATCACGCTCGGCACCGGCATCGGCTCGGCGATGATCTGGAACGGCCAGCTCGTCCCCAACTCCGAGATGGGCCACCTCGAGCTGGACGGTGCCGTCGCCGAGGCGACCACGGCGACCAGCGCCCGCGAGCGCGAGGGCCTGTCGTGGGAGGAGTGGTCGGAGCGGCTCACGGCGTACTTCCGCCACCTCGAGCGCCTCTTCTCCCCCGACCTCTTCGTGATCGGGGGCGGGGTGAGCAAGTCGTGGGACAAGTTCGGCCACCTCATCAAGGTCGAGACCGAGATGGTGCCCGCGACGCTGCAGAACCGCGCCGGCATCGTCGGCGCCGCGCTCGTCGCCCACCGCATGGCCGGCACCGAGGACTGATCTCGTACGGCGTCCCCGCGGGGACGATGCCTGACCTCGGAGGGCTTGCTCTGCGGTGCGCGAGGAGGAACCCGCAACCCGGACCGCGGTCTGCGGTGCTGTGCACCCGAGTTTCCTGCTTACAGGTGGAGATCTGTACCTATAAGCAGGGCGGTCACCGGATATCCGGCGACTCCAGACGAGGGCGCGCAACACACCCGCACTGGGCTGATCAGCCGTCCAGCACCCGCTCGAAGGCCTCGGTCGCGCCGCGCAGGTAGCGCCGCACCACGGCCTTCTCCTCCTCCGAGAAGCTCCCGTCGTGCCGGTGGAGCGCAGCGAACATCGGCATCAGGTGGCCGATGATCTCCTCGCGCCCGGAGTCGGTGATGTGCAGCTCGGTGCGCCGCCGGTCGACCTCGTGCGGCCGCCGCTCGACGTGACCCCGCGCGACCAGGCGGTCGACGATGCCCGTCGCCGCGGCTGTCGAGACCTCCAGCCGGCGCGCGACCTCCGCGGGTCCGATCTGCTCGCGACTGAGGTGCTCGAGCGTGACCAGCTCCGTCTCGCTGAGGCCGGCCCGTCGCGAGACCACGTGGTTCACGCGGCTGCCTGCGGCGACCAGGTCGCGCAGCGCGAGGAGCGTCGGCGGCTGGGCGTCCTCGCGCCCCCGGTCCACCCAGGGTGGGGGCGCGACGACGTGCTGCTCGTCCGTCACGGGCGTCCCACCTCCGGATCGTCGCCTGGTACTTGCTCGTCGATGATACTACCGCTAACTTGATAAGTAACTTGCTTAGCAATCACCTCCCCTAGCTACCTCCTCGAGGAGTCCCCCGTGTCCTCCCACCGCACCCCCGCCCCGGCCCGGGCGATCGCCGGACGCCGACTGGCCTGGTTCTTCGCGCTGGTGCCGATCCTGCTGGCGCTCTTCGTCATCGCCTTCGTGCCCGAGGGCGAGCGCGAGGCCTCACCCCTCGACACGCTGCCCGCTGGAGCGGACAGCACGCTGGCGGTCGAGCTCGAGGAGCAGCTGCCCGACGACGAGGGCCAGGTGGCCATCGTGCTGTGGACCGCCGAGTCCGGTGAGCTCGACGCCGCGACCCAGGACGAGCTGACCCAGCAGGCGGTCTCGTTGCTGTCGGAGGCCGGCGGCGGGGGCGCCCCCGAGGGCGCGCCGGACGACGGCGCCGGGGGAACCGAGGGTGGCCCGCCCGGCGCCGGCGAGGGGCAGCAGTCCCCCCTCGTGGTGGCTGAGGACGGCACCGCGGCCTTCGTCGCCGTACCCGTCTCCTCGACGTCCGCCACCGACAACATCGACCGGGTCGAGGAGCTGCGCGACCAGCTGCGCGCGGACGTCCCCGACGGGGTCGAGGTCCAGGTGACCGGACCGGCCGGCATCCAGGCCGACATCGGCCAGGTCTTCGACGGCGCCGACATCCGGCTGCTCGCCGCGACCGCCGCCGTCGTGGCCATCCTGCTGATCATCACCTACCGCAGCCCGGTGCTGTGGCTTGTCCCGCTGACGGTCGTCGGCATCGCCGACCGGCTGGCGGCGATCGTGTCGACCAACGTGCTCGAGGTGGTCGGCGTCGCCTGGGACGAGTCGACCGTCGGCATCCTCAGCGTGCTGGTCTTCGGAGCCGGCACCGACTACGCCCTGCTGCTGATCTCGCGCTACCGCGACGAGCTCAAGACCACCGAGTCGCGCCACGAGGCGATGGCGCACGCCCTCAGCCGGACCGTCGAGGCGGTGCTCTCGAGCGCCACCACCGTCGTGCTGGGCCTGCTGACCCTCCTCCTGTCGGCGATCCCGACCACGCGCGGCCTCGGCCTCGCCTGTGCGGTCGGCGTCCTCATCGCCGCGACGTTCGCCCTCGTCGTGCTGCCGGCGGCGCTGGTGCTGTTCGGCCGGTGGGTCTTCTGGCCGCGGGTGCCGCACGTCGGCGACCCGGTCCTGGTGGACTCGCGCGGCATCTGGCACCGCGTCGGCAGCGCCGTCTCCCGCCGTCCGCGGACCTTCGTCGCCGGCACCGTCGCCGTCCTTGCGGTCATGGCCCTCGGCACCACGACCATCACCACCGGTCTCGACCCGGCCGACCAGTTCCTGGAGCGCCCCGAGGCCATCGCCGCCGCCGAGCGGCTCGGCGAGTCGTTCCCCGCCGGCACCAGCGACCCGATCCAGGTCCTCACCCGCGACGACGCCGACCAGGTGCTCGCTGCCGTCGAGGACGTCGAGGGCGTGGACTCTGCCCGCGTCACCAGCAGCGGCGACGGCATCACCCGCATCGACGCCGTGCCGGACGCCGCCCCCGGCAGCGACGAGGCGCAGGCCGTCGTGCTCGACGTCCGCGACGCGGTGGCCGACTTCGACGACACCCATGTCGGAGGTGGCGACGCCGAGGCGCTCGACGCCGAGGAGTACGCCGCCAGCGACCGGATGCTGATCCTGCCGCTCATCCTGCTGCTGGTGCTCGGCGCGCTGCTCCTGCTGCTGCGCTCGATCGTCGCGCCGCTGCTGCTCGTCGCGACCGTCGTGGCGACGTACGCCGCCAGCATGGGCGCGTCGTGGTGGCTGTTCCAGAACGTCTTCGGCTTCGAGGCGATGGACACCGGCGTGCCGCTCCTGGCCTTCCTGTTCCTCGTCGCGCTGGGTGTCGACTACAACATCTTCCTGGTGACCCGGGCCCGGGAGGAGGCGCGCGAGCACGGCACCCGCACCGGCATGCTCCGGGCGCTGACCGCGACCGGAGGCGTGATCACCAGCGCGGGGATCCTGCTCGCCGCGGTGTTCGCCGTCCTCGGCGTGCTGCCGCTGGTGGTGCTCGCCCAGCTCGGCGCGATCATCTTCGTCGGCGTGCTGCTCGACACGCTCGTCGTCCGCACCGTGCTGGTGCCCGCGCTCGCACTGACCCTCGGCGAGAAGTTCTGGTGGCCGCGGAAGGTGGGTCCCTCGGACGCGGGAGCCGGTACGACGCCCCGCCCGGCGCCCGAGGGGGAGCCGGTCGTCAGCTCTCGCGGCCGCTGATCGCCGACGCCACGCGCTTGGTCACGTCGGGGTGGAACACGCTCGGGATGATGAAGGCCGCGTGGAGCTCCTCGGCGCTGACGGTGTCGGCGATGGCCTGCGCCGCGCGCAGGAGCATGTCGGTCGTCACGTGCTGGGCACCGGCGTCGAGGAGGCCGCGGAAGACACCGGGGAAGGCGAGCACGTTGTTGATCTGGTTGGGGTAGTCGGAGCGGCCCGAGGCCACGACGGCTGCGTACCTGTCGGCCTCCGCCGGGTCGACCTCCGGGTCGGGGTTGGCGAGGGCGAAGACGACCGGCTTGGGCGCCATCGTCGGGATCCACTCGGGGTCGAGGATGCCGGGCGCAGAGACGCCGACGAAGACGTCGGCGTCGACGAGCACCTCGCGGAGCGTTCCGGTGGCCCGGCGCGGGTTGGTCGCCCCGGCCAGCTCGGCGTGGGCCGCGGACAGCGACTCGTCGCCCGCGGCCAGCGCGCCCTCGCGGTCGACGACGACGACGTCCTTCGCGCCGGCG
Organism: Nocardioides sp.; assembly: GCA_035458105.1. GTDB lineage: Bacteria > Actinomycetota > Actinomycetes > Propionibacteriales > Nocardioidaceae > Nocardioides. The sequence goes on from DATIAJ010000201.1 coordinate 20,452, forward strand.
GCGAGGAGCAGCGTCACGATCGCGGTACCGGCCGCACCGGCGCCGGACACCACGATGCGCACCTCGGCGAGCTGCTTCTCGACACAGCGCAGCGCGTTCGTGAGCGCGGCGAGCACCACGATGGCGGTGCCGTGCTGGTCGTCGTGGAAGACGGGGATGTCGAGCGACTCGCGCAGCCGAGCCTCGATCTCGAAGCAGCGCGGGGCCGCGATGTCCTCGAGGTTGATGCCGCCGAAGCCGGGCGCGATCATCTCGACCGCCCGGACGATCTCGTCGGTGTCCTGGCTGGCCAGGCAGATCGGCCAGGCGTCGATGTCGGCGAAGCGCTTGAACAGCGCGGCCTTGCCCTCCATCACCGGCATCGCCGCGCCGGGGCCGATGTTGCCCAGGCCCAGGACGGCCGAGCCGTCGGTGACGACGGCGACCGAGTTGCCCTTGATGGTGAGCTTGCGGACGTCCTCGGGGTTGTCGTGGATCGCCATCGACACGCGACCCACGCCGGGCGTGTAGGCCATCGACAGGTCGTCGCGGGTGCGCAGCGGCACCTTGGACTGCACGCCGATCTTGCCGCCGAGGTGCAGCAGGAACGTCCGGTCGCTGACCTTGTGGACCGTCACGCCGTCGACGTCG
>DATIAJ010000202.1:0-2983 GCA_035458105.1 Nocardioides sp.
GTGCACAACGCGGGCATCACCCGCGACAAGAAGCTCGCCAACATGGCCGAGGACCGGTGGAGCAGCGTCATCGCCGTCAACCTCACGGCACCCGAGCTGATCTCCCGCGAGCTGCTCGACCAGGGCGTCATCAACCCCGGCGGACGCATCGTGGGTGTGGCCTCGATCGCAGGCATCGCCGGAAACGTCGGCCAGACCAACTACGCGACGTCCAAGGCAGGCGTGATCGGCCTCGTCGAGAGCCTGCGCGACGAGCTCGCCGACGGCATCACGGTGAACGCCGTCGCGCCGGGCTTCATCATCACCCAGATGACCGCCGCCGTGCCGTTCGCGACCCGCGAGGTCGGCCAGCGGCTCAACGCGATGGCCCAGGGCGGTCTGCCCGTCGACGTCGCGGAGACGATCGCCTGGTTCGCGAGCACAGGGTCCGGCGCCGTGAACGGCAACGTCGTGCGCGTGTGCGGCCAGATGATGCTGGGCGCCTGATGGCCGACACCAAGGTCCTCACCGGCGAGCCGGGCGGGCTCGCCACGCTCGCCCGCGCCGCGCTGCCGGCCGTTCCGGGCGTCAACCGGCTGCCGGGAGTCCGCAAGGCCCCGGCGCGCGACTTCACCGGCCTCTCCTACGCCCGCGAGTCCGTGGTGGCCGAACGCGTCCGCGTCGACGCGTACGCCGCCGTGTGCGGCTTCCCGCGCCGCGACGTCGTACCGGTGAGCTTTCCGCACCTGCTGGCGTTCCCGCTCCACATGGCGATCATGGGTGACCCGGCGTTCCCCTATGCCGCGATCGGGATGGTCCACGTCGAGAACGCGATCACGGCGCACCGCGCGATCGGCGTCGGTGAGGCGCTCGACGTCACCACCTCGGTCGCCGCCCCCCGCCCGCACCCTCGCGGTGTCCTGCTCGACTTCACCACCACCGTGGCCGCCGAGGGCGAGACCGTGTGGGAGTCGACCTCGACCTACCTGCGCCGTGGCCGGTCCGTCGAGGGCGACCCCGCCCCGGGCCTGGACGTGCCCGACCCGCCGGCCGGCGGCGTCGAGTGGCGCCTGCCGGGCGACCTCGGCCGCTCGTACGCCCGGGTGTCGGGTGACGCGAACCCGATCCATCTCTCCCCGCTGACCGCCAGGGCACTGGGCTTCCGGCGCCAGATCGCCCACGGCATGTGGACCCTGGCGCGCTCGGTCGCCGCGATCGAGAACCGCCTGCCCGACGCCGTCACCGTGGAGGTGGCGTTCAAGAAGCCGGTCTTCCTGCCGGGCACGGTGCGCTACTCGGCCCAGCAGGACGACGGTGGCTGGTCCTTTGCGATGACGAACCCGAAGGACGGGTCCCCGCACCTGCTCGGACGCGCGACCCCGGCCTGACCTACGACCGGTCGTCACGCAGCCGGATCAGGCCCTCCTGGGCGACCGTCGCGACGAGCTCGCCCGCCTGCGAGAACACCCGCGCCAGCGCCAGGCCGCGCGCACCGCCGGCGAACGGGGAGAACTGGTCGTAGAGCCACCACTCGTCCGCGCGGAAGGGCCGGTGGAACCAGATCGTGTGGTCGAGCGACGCCGGCTGCAGGCGCGGCGAGGCGATGTGGATCCCGTGCGGCACGAGCGCGGCACCCAGCAGCGTGAGGTCGCTGGCGTACGTGAACGCCGCCTGCTGCACCGTGGGGTCGGCGGCGAGCTCGCCGTCGACCTTGATCCAGAGCCGGGCGCGAGCCGGGTGCTCGGGGTCCTCCGGGAGACCCTGGCCGGTGATCCCGACGTGCCGGATGTCGAGCGCAGCCCACTCGCGCTCCCAGTGCTCGGCGGCCTCGGGGCCGCGCGAGCGGGCGAGCTCGACCAGCGGCATGCCCTGCTCGGGACCGGGCACGTCGGGCATCCGGTCCTGGTGCTCCAGACCCGGCTCGGGGATCTGGAAGTTGGCGGTCATGTAGTAGATCGGCCGGCCGTGCTGGCGCGCCGACACGCGCCGGGTCACGAAGGAGCGGCCGTCGCGGATGCGCTCGACGTCGTACACGATCGGCACGGTCGTGTCACCGGGACGCAGGAAGTAGGAGTGCAGCGAGTGCAGCACGAACTGGCTCTCGACGCTGCGAGTGGCGGCGACGACCGCCTGGGCGGCCACCTGCCCGCCGAAGACCCGCTGCCGCTCCGTGCGCGCCTGTGCCCCGCGGTAGAGGTCGACCTCGAGGCACTCGAGGTCGAGGAGGGTCGCCAGCTCGTCGGCGCTGCCCGCCATCAGCGGCCGTCCCAGCCGCCGGCGTCGTCGCCGTTGTCCTTCGACTGGTCGCGGCCCTGGTCGTCGAGGTCGGCCAGGAATGCCTCGAACGCGCTGCCGATCTCCTCGCCCGTGGGCAGCGGCTCGTCGTCGGAGAGCAGCGACGACCCGCTGGCCTCGGCCTCGCGGAAGGAGTCGTACTGCTGCTCCAGCCCGCGCACCACGTCACCGACCTCGTCGTGAGTGGAGAGGTAGCGGTCGACCTCGGTCTCGGTGATCTCGGCAGCCTCGCGGAGCTCGCCGAGGTCGATGGTGAGGTGACCGCCGATCTCGAGGTGCTCGAGGAGCACGAGTGCGGCCTGGGGGTACTCCATCTGGGCGAGGTAGTGCGGGATGTGGGCGACGAAGCCCAACGCGTCGATGCCCCACTCCCCCAGCCGGATCTCCAGCAGCGCCTGGGCGCTCGCCGGGACGCGCAGCTCGCCCTGCCACGGGCTCTCGCCGGGGACGAGGTCGGGGCGGTTGGCATGGGGGGTGATGGCGATCGGACGGGTGTGCGGCACCGCCATCGGCACGGCTCCCATGCTGACGACGCGGCTCACGTCGAAGCGCTCGACGACCTCGCGGACCGCACGCGCGAAGGCCTCCCACCGGATGTCGGGCTCGGGGCCGGCCAGCAGCAGGAACGGCGTACCGGCGCTGTCGCGCAGCGCCCGGACGACGAGCCGGGGCGCCTCGTAGTCGGTGTAGTGGTCACGGACGAAGGTGA
>DATIAJ010000203.1:0-16163 GCA_035458105.1 Nocardioides sp.
CTCACCGCGACCGGCTCGCTCGACGCCACGTCGGAGCAGGTCGCGCCGTTCAGCGGCTACCTCACCGTCTGGGCCGTCTGCGCCGGCGCGTCCTTCCTCGCCGCGCTCGCGCTCCTCGCCGCACCCCGCCATGCCTTCAGCGATCGGCCGACAAGTTCAGCGATCCCCGGCTGACCGGGGGTTCCTGCACATGTCGGCCCGTGCACGGCCTGACATGTTCAGGGACCGCCTGCCACGTCCGGCCGGCTCAGCCCCCGGGCCGCTGCTCGCGCGAGCTGAACGGTGACTGCGGGCGCTCCAGCCGCACCCCGTCGACGGTGAGGTCGACCAGCTCGTTGTAGAACGCCACCCGGCCGGCCACCGCGCCCACCGCCGGTGCCGGCGAGGAGTAGGTCCAGGCGAGGTTGGGAAGGGCAGGCGGACCCGGCCAGGTCCAGTACCCGTCGGTCCGGCCCTTGTACGGGCAGTACGAGACGTTGTCGGTCGGCTCCAGCAGATCGAGCCGTACGTCCTCGGCCGGGAGGTAGAACCGGGTCGGGAGGTCGGTCTCGAAGAGCAGCACGGGTCGGTTGCTGCTGGCGAGCGTCACCCCGTCGACGGCCACCTGCACCTGCCGTGAGCTCGCGATCGCCTCCACGCGCTTGTGCGGGTCGCGCGGGTGTCCCGTGACCGGCTCCTCCTCCTCGGTCCACGCCAGCACTCCCGGCTCCCACGTGAGCACGACGCGGTCGCGGACCGCGTCATCGGCGAGCGTCCACGCCGCGGCGGGGAGGACGGTCCCACCCGCCACCACGTCGTACCACTGCGCCACCGCGGCCTGCGGGGCGAAGAACGAGAAGCCGTCGCGGACAGGCGGCGCGGTGGGCCTCAGCACTCCGTCGGCGACCTCGGCGACGCGGAACGCGTAGACCGGCGGGAAGGCGCCCTGCCAGACGAGCAGGGGCTCGCGGGACTCCACGACCACCTCTCCGTCGAGGCGGCCCCGGACCCACTTGTCGATCGGCTCGGTACGCAGCACCCGGTCAGTGTGCTCCCGTCGCCGGCGGTCCCGCCACCGTCGGGCGGGCCGGCACCAGGGTGGCCGGGCGGGGCCTCAGCTGCCGATGTGCGGCCGGTTGGCGAGCGCGACGGCGCTGTCGTCGGCGGGCATGACGAACCACAGGATCGGGTAGACCAGGAACTGGCTGCCGGGGAGCACCATCAGCAGCACGAGGAAGAGCAGGCGCGAGACCCAGGGGCCGAGGCCGACCCGGCGACCGATCCCGGCACAGACGCCGCCGAGGATGCCGCGGTCCGTCGAGCGGACCAGCCCGTTGCGGGCGAAGAAGGCGCGTACGTCGTCCATGGTGTTCCTCCGGTCGGTGCGGGTGTGGGTTCCAGAATGCCTCGCACCACGCCGCCGCACCATCGGGGTCAGCCCCTGCCCCACCCCGAGCCATGACCCGAGCCTCCCCCGGGACGCCTAGGCTGGACGGACGGAGGTGATCGTGATGTCCGACCCGGAGCCCGCCCGCAAGGAGCGCGAGCGCGACGACCGCACCGGCCGCTCCGCCGCAGCCGCCCGCATCGCGCAGCAGGCCAGCTGGGTGGACCTGCAGGTACGCCGGGCGATGGAACGCGGCGAGTTCGACGACCTGCCCGGCCAAGGCAAGCCCATCGAGGACCTCGGCGTCGAGCACGACCCGGACTGGTGGGTCAAGAAGCTCGTCGAGCGCGAGAACATCGCCCTCCTGCCGCCCGCCATCGCCCTGCGCAAGGAGGACGCCGAGCTCGACGACCGGCTCGACGACATCACGGCCGAGAGCGAGGTGCGGCGCGAGCTCGACGACTTCAACAGGAGGGTGGTCGAGACGCGCCGGCAGCTGCAGGGCGGCCCGCCGGTGGTGACCCCGACACGCGACGTCGACACCGAGGTCGCGGCCTGGCGCGAACGGCGTACGGCCCGGATCGAGGCGCAGCGTGCAGCCGTGGCCGCGAGCCGGCCCGCACCACGCCCGCGGTCGTGGTGGTCTCGCTGGCGCAGCCGCTGACCACCCGGTCCTGACCGGTCGTTGCCTGTCGCCCCCGGCGGGACGACACTCGGACGATGACCTCCGACGCGGTCTCGGCGGCGGGAGCGGCACCCGGCCGGCAGGACTGGGGCGCCGTCCACTCGGACCTCGTCGGCGCCCGCGACGGGCTGTCGACCGGCGACCTCGGCCTGCTCGCGGAGGCGGCGTGGTGGATCGGCAACGGGCCGGAGTCCATCGAGGTCGCGGAGGACCTCTACCACCGCCTGGTCGCCGAGGGACGGACCGAGCTGGCCGCCGACTGTGCGCTGCGGCTGTCGTTGCTGTGGGTCGTCAGGGGTGACGTCCCGGTGGGGACGGCCTGGCTCTCCCGGGCACGCCGGGTGATCGCCGGCCTGCCCCGTGGCGTCCTGCACGGCTACCTGCTCTACCTCGACCAGGCCCTCGACCTGGACCTCACCGGCGACGCCGACGCTGCCGAGGCCGCGGCCGGCCAGATCGCCGAGCTGGCCGACCAGCTCGCTGATCCCACGCTCCGCAGCTTCGCCCTGGCCTTGCGAGGGATGGCGGCCGTACGCCGCGGCGCGACGCTCGAGGGCTTCGCCGACCTCGACGAGGCGATGCTCCCGGTCGTGGCGGGACAGGTCGACGCGCTCTGGTCCGGCGACCTCTACTGCACGGTCGTCCACCTGTGCGACGAGCTCGGCGACCTCGCCCGGATGCGAGCGTGGACGGAGTCGATGGCGCGGTGGGCCGAGCCCCAGGGCCGGACGTTCATGTATGCCCACGTCACCCGCGTCCACGAGCTGCAGCTGCTGGTGGCCGAGGGGTCGTGGGAGGCCGTCGAGGCGGAGCTCGGGGCACGCAGTGCTGACCTGGTCGGTGCGCACGGGTGGCTCGCCGGCGAGGGCTACTACACGTTGGGGGAGGTACGCCGACTGCGCGGGGACGCCGCGGGGGCCGCGTCGGCGTACGCCACCGCCCGCAACCTCGGCCACGACGCCCTGCCCGGCGCCGCGCTGCTGGTCCGCGACCAGGGGCGACCCGCCGACGCCCTCGCCGCCCTGCGGGTCGGACTCGCGGACGCGACGCGGCTCGGCCGGGCGCGGATGCTGCTCGCCGCCGTCGACCTGGCGCTGGCCGAGGGCGAGCCGGGCTACGCCCGCACGCTCGTGGCCGAGCTGGAGGACACCGCGGCGTGGTTCGGGACCCCCGGGCTCCGCGCGCGGGCCGACCAGGGCAGGGCCGCACTGCTGATGGCGGAGGGGCGCCCGGCCGACGCGACACCACTGCTCGAGCGGGCAGCCGGGGTCTACCGCGAACAGCGACACCGCTACGCCATCGCCTCGGTCCACGAGGCCCTGTCGCACGCCCACCGGGCGGCGGGCGACGCCGACCGTGCCGACGCGGCGGCCGCCACCGCGCTTGCGATCTACCGGCGCCTCGGCGCGGCGCCCGACGTCGCCCGCCTGACGACCGGCCGGGACCGGCCGTGCGGGCTGACCGACCGGGAGGTCGAGGTGCTGGCCGCGGTCGCGGCCGGCGCGACCAACCGCGAGGTCGCGACCGACCTGGTGATCAGCGAGAAGACCGTCGGGCGCCACCTCGCCAACATCTTCACCAAGATCGGCGTGCGCACCCGCACGGCCGCCGCGGCCTGGGCTCGCGAGCACGACCTGACCTGAGGCGTACGCACCACGGGGCCGTGCCGGGATGGGGCGTCTGCCCGACGCGGCGGGTGCCGTCACGCGCCTACCGTCCGAGGACAGCCACCACCCGATCCGACTGCAGGAGGACGTCATGACCACGCTCGAGTCCACACCCACCACGACCCCCGAGTCCGCCGACCCTGATGAGGTCGCCGACCGGGTCGTCGGGATCCTCAACGACGGCGCGATCTGCCTCCTCGCCAGCATCGGCCACGAGCTCGGCATCTTCGAGACCCTGTCCGCACTGCCACCCGCCACGAGCACCCAGGTCGCCGACGCGGCGGGCCTCGACGAGCGCTACGTGCGCGAGTGGCTCGGCGGCATGGTCACCGCCGGCTTCGTCGAGTACGTCCCTGCCGACGGCACCTACTACCTCTGCCCCGACCACGCGCCTTTCCTCACCGGCACCGGGCCCGACAACCTCGCCCGGACCATGCGCTTCATCTCGCTCATGGGACAGGTGCAGCCCAAGGTCGCCGAGGTGTTCCGCAACGGCGGCGGGTTGTCGTACGACGACTATCCCGGCTTCCACCACCTGCAGGCCGGCGACAGCGCGGCCGTCAACGACGCGTCGTTGCTCGACACGATCCTCCCGCTCGCCGGCGTCACCGACCGGCTCGAGCAGGGCATCGCGGTCGCCGACATCGGCTGCGGCGAGGGACACGCGATCAACCTCATGGCCCGGGCGTTCCCACGCAGCACGTTCGTCGGCTACGACTTCAGCGCCGAGGCCGTCACGACCGCGCGCGAGGAGGCCGCCGCCTGGGGCCTGGCCAACGCGCGCTTCGAGGAGCTCGACGTGGCACGGCTGGCGGAGGAGTCGGCGTACGACCTCGTCACCACCTTCGACGCCATCCACGACCAGGCGCACCCGGCCACGGTGCTCGCCAACATCCGGCGCGCGATCCGGCCCGACGGCCGCTACCTGATGGTCGACATCAAGGCGTCGAGCAACCTCGAGGACAACCTCGACCTGCCGTGGGCGTCCTTCCTCTACGCCGTCTCGACCGTCCACTGCATGTCGGTGTCGCTCGGCCAGGGCGGAGACGGCCTCGGCACCGTCTGGGGCGTCCAGGCCGCCGAGCGGATGCTCCGCGAGGCCGGCTTCTCCGACGTGGTCGTGCACGACCTCGAGGCCGACCCGTTCAACGCCTACTTCGTCGCCCGCCCCTGACCGATTCCCATCGTTGGGCGATGACGTGGGCGGCCCCGCGTGCCTACCGTGGTGGGCGATGGACATCGCCGGAGGAACGAGGTGATTCAGATGTCCGAAGCAGCATTGTTCGTCGGGTGGGGCCAGACCGTGCGGGGTCGCGAGAAGCGCGCGCTCGACGTGTTCAACGACGCCGTGACCTACTACGGCGCACGCGTGGCGGACGGCTCGATCGAGAGCTTCGATCCCGTCCTGCTCGACCCCCACGGTGGTGACCTGCAAGGGTTCTTCCTCATCAAGGGACCGGCCCAGGGACTGGCCACGATGAGGGCCAGCGAGGAGTTCCAGCGGCTCCACATCCGCGCCGGGATGATCGTGGACGACCTCGGCATCATCGACGCACGGGTGGACGACGCGGTGCTCACCCAGCTCGGCTGGTTCAGCGACGCCACAGGGGAGCTCGCCTGAGCCTCGGCCCTCCTCGGGCTCCACCTTGCACCCAGGACTCACGCTTCGCACCCCGGATCTGGGGTGCAAAGCGGGGTGGTCACCGGATGTCCGGTGACCGCCCCGGGGAGACATGCGTCATATCCGGCGCCCGACGGGCGACGGTAGTTTGCGCCCATGACACGCCCCGCCAAGGACTTCTTCGCTCCCCTCGCCGTCGGTGCACCGACTCCCCCGCGCGAGATCCCGGCCCGACCGAGCCGCGCGATCCACTTCTTCGACCCGGGCAACGAGAAGATGGCCGCCAAGGTGCCCGACATGGTCGGCACCGTCGACGTGCTCCTCGGCAACCTCGAGGACGCGGTCAAGGCGGAGAACAAGGAGAAGTCCCGGCAGGGCCTCGTCGACATCGGCAAGGCGACAGACTTCGGGCCCACGCAGTTCTGGACGCGGATCAACTCCCTCGACAGCCCGTGGGTGCTCGACGACCTGACCACCCTCGTGCCCGAGATCGGCCACAAGCTCGACGTGATCATGGTGCCGAAGGTGCAGGGTGCCGAGGACATCCACTACGTCGACCGGCTGCTCGCCCAGCTCGAGGCGAAGGCCGGCCTCGACCGGCCGATCCTGGTCCACGCGATCCTCGAGACCGCGCGCGGCGTGGCCAACATCGAGGAGATCTGCGCCGCCAGCCCGCGCATGCAGGGCCTGTCCCTCGGCCCCGCCGACCTGGCCGCGGACCGGCGGATGAAGACCACCCGCGTCGGCGGCGGCCACCCCGGCTACCTGGTGCGGCAGGACCCGGTCAAGGACGACCTCGGCGTGCCGCAGTACGACGCCCAGCGGACGTCGTACCAGCAGGACCTGTGGCACTACACGATCGCGCGGATGGTCGACGCGTGCGCGATGCACGGCATCTACCCCTACTACGGGCCGTTCGGCGACATCAAGGACACCGTGGCGTGCGAGGACCAGTTCCGCAACGCGTTCCTCCTCGGCTGCGTCGGCGCCTGGTCGCTCCACCCGGTGCAGATCCAGCTCGCCAACAAGGTCTTCTCCCCCAGCGTCGAGGACGTCGCGCACGCCCGCCGCGTCATCGCCGCCATGGGCGACGGCACCGGCGCGGTGATGATCGACGGCAAGATGGAGGACGACGCCTCGGTCAAGCAGTGCCGGGTGATGGTCGCGCTCGCCGAGGAGCTGGCCGCGATCGACCCGGAGCTGAAGAAGCAGTACGACGCCATCGAGCTGGAGGCCTGAGATGACTCGCCGAGAGATGACATTCACCCCGCTCCGCTCCGTCCTCTACATGCCCAGCTCCAACGAGCGGGCGCTGGAGAAGGCGAAGACCATCGCGTGCGACGGCCTGATCCTCGACCTCGAGGACGCCGTCGCGCCCGACGCCAAGCCCGCTGCCCGCGAGGCCGCGGCTGCCGCGGCCGCCAGCGGCGAGTACGGCCGGCGTACGGTCACCATCCGCGTCAACGGCCTCGGCACCGAGTGGCACGACGACGACATCGTCGCCGCCAGCCAGGCCGGTCCTGCTGCGATCGTCGTGCCCAAGGTCGACAGCGCCGACGACGTCGCGCGGCTCGTCGCCGCGATGGAGAAGGCCGGCGCCCCCGACCACACCCGGCTCTGGGCGATGGTCGAGACCCCGGTCGCGATCCTGTCCGCGCTCGAGATCGCGCGTGCCTCGGAGCGGATCGGTGCCTTCGTCCTCGGCACCAACGACCTCGTCAAGGAGCTGTACGCCGAGCACGTGCCGGGACGCGTGCCGATCCTGCCCAGCCTCCACACCGCGCTGCTCGCCGGCCGGGCCGCGGGGATCGCCGTGATCGACGGCGTCTACAACGACGTGAAGGACACCGAGGGCTTCCTCGCCGAGTGCGAGCAGGGCCGGCAGATGGGCTTCGACGGCAAGACCCTCATCCACCCCGGTCAGGTCGAGGGCGCCAACCGGGCCTTCGCCCCCAGCGAGGCAGCCGTCGAGGACGCCCGCGGCCTGATCGCGGCGTGGGAGGACGCCCTGCACGAATCGGGGGGTGGCGCTGGCGTGGTGACGTACAACGGCAAGATGGTGGAGAACCTCCACGTCGAGTCGGCCCGACGCACGCTGGCGATCGACGAGGCGATCCGGGCGCTCGGCACCGCCTGACCCCCACCCGGCGGGGTGGACAGAGCATGGACAGGCGCTCACCCACAAGGATGGAACCGACTTTGCGAAACCCACGGTGGACCGCCAGAGTGGGCCGGCCGCCCCACCATGGGCCGGCCGCATCCCCCCGCATCACCTAGGAGGCACACCCATGATTGTCCTCGGACTGATCCTTCTCATCCTCGGACTCCTGCTCCCGCAGAGCATCCTGACCACCCTCGGCATCATCCTCATCGTCGTCGGCCTGGTGCTCAACTTCGTGCCGATCGGCGGCTCCAGCCGACGGGTCTGGTAGCGGCTTCGCCACACCTGGCGATCGGGCCTCGGACACCACTGGTGTCCGAGGCCCTGCTGCGTCCCGGGCCCGGCCGCGCCCGTCAGGCGCTCTCGTTGGCGCGGCGGATGCGCTCGTTGAGCCAGGTGCTCGCGGTGCCCATCCAGCCGGCGAGGTCGTGCACCAGCCTGCCGAGGGTGTCCTGGGTCCGCTCGAACGCGGCGGTGTAGCTGGCCGCCGCCTCCTGCGCGGCCTCGCTCATCGAGGCGGTGTCGTCGTCGGCACGGCGCGGGTAGTCACCGGCGAGGATCGTCGTGTAGGCGCCCGAGTCGATCCAGCGCCGCAGCTCGGTCGCCCGGACCACAGCGAACGGGTGGCTCTGCTGCTGGAGCAGCGACAGCTTGATGAGGGACTCGCGGACGTCGCCACCCTCGTCGTACTCCGCACCCTGGGAGAGGAACGACGTGACGTCGAGCTCGTCGAGGGTGCCACCGCTGGCCAGCTTCATGTGGGTGCGCAGCGCCGCGGTGGGGTCCTGGCTGGCCAGGAGGCCCGCGCGGTCAGCGGACAGCTCGGCCTTGCGCGACCACTCCAGCAGGCCGACGGTGATCATCCTGATGCCGATCGATCCGCCGGGGATCGCGCTGAGCAGGCCGCTGAGCCCGAGCAGTCGCATGAGGAGCGTGCGGTAGACGGCGTGGCCGCTGAGGGCGTGGCCGAGCTCGTGGCCGATGACGAAGCGCAGCTCGTCGTCGTCGAGGTGGTGCACCATGCCCGAGGACAGCACGATGATCGGCCGGTCCATGCCGATCGTGGCGGCACTCAACGCCGGATCGGCCTGGACGTAGAGCTCCGGCAGGTCGGTGGCGTCAAGACTGCGGCCCACTTCCGCGAGCAGCCGGTGCAGGCGGGCGAACTGGCGCTCGTCCACGCGCACGGCCGAGCCGAGCAGCGTCAGCCGCCAGGCCCGCTCGCGGAAGACCCCCGACATGGTCTTGAGCAGCACGTCGAAGCCCTTGAGCTTGCGCAGCGCGACCAGTGCGCCCTTGTCGGCGGGGTGCTCCCACGCCCGCGAGCTGATGTCCGTGAGCACGACGCGCGCACGCGCCGGCTTCTTCTCCCCCGATGCCATGGAGGGATCCTGACCTACGCGACCACGTCGTGTCGCGTGTTCGCTCGGACCACGTCGAAATCGGGTGCCAGCGGGCGACCTCCGCAGCCATCATTCTCCGCATGGCCGGCCCGCAGCGCACGCACCACGTCGCCCTCGTCCGCGACGACACCGTCGTGGTCACCGGCGACGGGTCACTGCCGGGCTTCGTGCAGGACCTGGCGGACGACGACGCGCCCGAGCCCACCGCGTACGCCACCACGCTGGTCGGCGACGGGGTGCACCTGGCCCCGGTCGTGACGTTGCCACGCGTGGACGCCGACGCCCCGCTCGACCGGTTGCACGTCCTCGCACTGCGGGGCGCCGTGCCCGCGGGCACCTCGTGGCGCCGGGTCGACGACCTCGCCGAGCCGTGGCGGGCGCCGGTCCGGACGGCGCTCGAGGAGTACGCCGGCGACGCCCCGCCGCGACGACCGGACTGGTTCCGCCCGGGCTGGCACGACCGCGTCGAGACGTGGGTGGACCGGCAGCTGTCGGCGACCGGGCGTCGGCGCGCCGGCCCGCTCCGGACCCATCGGGTCTGGGGCATCTCGGCCGTGTTCGAGGTCCCGACCGACCGCGGCCCGCTGTGGTTCAAGGCGTGCTGCGACCACTTCATCGCCGAGGCCGCCATCGTGCACCGCCTCGCCGAGCGGATCGGCCACCTGGTGCCGGTGCTGGCGGGGGCGGACGACGAGGCCGGCTGGCTGCTCATGGAGCCGCTGCGGGGTGCCTCCGACCGCGACCGCGCCCCGGGCGCGGTCGACGTGGTGGCGCCGCGGTGGGCGCAGGCCCAGATCGCGGCGCTCGACTGGCTCGAGGAGCTGCGCGCGGCGGGCTGTCCCGAGCGTGGTCTGGAGGTCACGCTAGCGGCGTGGCACGACGTCCTGGCCACCAGCCCGGAGCTGGCGCTGCTCACCGACGCCGAGCGGCAGGCGCTGCCGACCGCCACCGCGCGCGCCGAAGCGCTGGTGCGCGAGTTCTGGGGATGCGGGATCCCCGACACGCTCTCCCACGGCGACCTGCACCCCGGCAACATCGCCTATGACGGACGCGAGGTACGGATCTTCGACTGGACGGACGGGTGCGTGAGCCATCCGTTCCTCGACGGCAGCCACCTGGCCCGCGTGCTCGACTGGTACGGCACCGGCGAGGGCGAGGCGGAGCGGGTGATGCAGGCGCACGCGGGGCCGTGGCGCGACGCCTTCCCGGACGCCGACGTCGACCGCGCGCTCGAGCTCGCGCCCCTGGCCGACCTCGTCTTCCAGACCGTCACGTTCGCCCACATCGCGACCGCGTCCGAGGACGGCTCCGGCGACTTCACCGGCACCGTCGCCCGGCTCACCAGCGCGCTGCTCGACCTCGTCCGCTGACCGCACGGGCCGCCCCACCCGGCTCACCGCCCTGGCAGCGGTGCGCCAGCCACGTTCCCTGTGAGCGGAACGTGGCTGGGGCACCGCTCAGACTCCGGCCAGGCGGAACGGCGCGCCTCCGCTCAGCCGTGCGGGTCGGAGACGTACGGCCCGCGCTCACGGATCGTGTCGGCGGGCACCGTGTCGCGGGTCCACAGCGACCCGTCGGCGGCGGCCTCGAGGATCGCCGTGCCGGCCACCTCGGTCTGCTTCGCGATCATGCCGCTGCTGGCCTGGCCCATGTCGCCGCGGGCCTCGTAGAGCACCGAGGCCGAGCCGAGCAGGCCGTAGGCGTTGCGGGCGATGCCCGGGAACGGGGTGCTCGGGTAGCGCGTGATGTTCGCGTAGCCCTTGCCCTCCAGCGCATCGAGCATCTCCGACACCACCCGCTTGGAGTCGGTCACCACGCCGGCGAACTCCTCGCTGGTGCCCAGGGCCTCGGCCTCCGCGTCGGCGTTGGGCCACATCACGGAGCCGGTGATCATGCGGCCGTCGTCGTCGACGTAGGTTCCCTGGTGGTGGAAGTCCACGACGAGCCGCGGCTGCCGCTCGTCCCACAGCAGCCGCATCGCGATCGCCTCCGGCACCGGGTTGTTCGTGTCCGGCCCGGGCTCGTACGGGTGGTCGTACGCGCTCTCGGAGTAGGAGTGGTAGCGGTTGATGTCGTAGCCGCGACCGGCCTGGTAGAACTGGCAGAAGTCTGGGCAGTCGGTGTCGAAGTTCTGCCGCCACGGCGTGGTGTTGCCGGCCTCGTCGACCACGTCGGCGTCGAAGCCGTCGACGTTGACGCGCGGGACGATGGTGACGGTGAGCGCGTCCCGGATCGCCTTCGCCTGTGCAGACCCACCGGCGAGCCCGCGGACCACGTTGATCATCGCGTTGGAGACGATGTACTCGTCGCCGTGCTGGTTGGCGACGAACATGATGTCGGTGTCGCCGTCGCCGATCGTCACCACGGGGATGTCGCGGCCGGTGTTGGACTGCAAGGGTGCCGGACTGAGGTCGAAGCTCCCCTGCGCCCGGCCCTCGATGGACTCGAGCGTGCTCCAGAGCTGTTCGTAGCTGCGGATGGCGTTGGTGTTCTCCGGACCCTGCGGCCACGGACCGCCCGGGGTGGTGTCGGGTCCGGCGACCGCCGGTCCCATGGTTCCCGCGGCCGCCAGTGCGAGGGTTGCCGCGGCGAGGGCGCACGTCCGGGTGCGCCTGGTGATGGATGGGTGCATGAGCCTGTCCTCCCGATAGGTGGTCTCGCGCCCCATCCACGCACCGGGCCACGGGGGTGTCAACGGCTACCCGCCGGTCACCCCTCTACGGGCGAAGGCACAGGTTTCGAGACGCGTCGCTCCGTCCTCGCAGGCTCCGACGAAGCCGACGCTCCTCAACCTCCTCGGCTCTCACTCGCCCTTCGCAGGCTCAGGCCGAGGGGCCTCGGACATCGGCACCCGCACGCCCCGCTCCTCGGCGACCTCGACCGCGCGGTCGTAGCCCGCGTCGACGTGGCGGATGACGCCCATGCCTGGGTCGTTGGTGAGGACCCGCTGGATCTTCTCCGCCGCGAGCTCGGTGCCGTCGGCCACCGTGACCTGCCCGGCGTGCAGCGACCGGCCGATGCCGACGCCTCCGCCGTGGTGGAAGGAGACCCAGGTGGCGCCGGAGGCGGTGTTGACGAGCGCGTTGAGGATGGCCCAGTCGGCGATGGCGTCCGACCCGTCGAGCATCGCCTCGGTCTCGCGGTAGGGCGACGCCACCGAGCCGCAGTCGAGGTGGTCGCGCCCGATCACGACCGGCGCCGAGAGCTCGCCGCTGGCGACCATCTCGTTGAACCGCGCGCCGGCCTTGGCGCGGTCGCCGTACCCGAGCCAGCAGATGCGCGCCGGCAGGCCCTGGAACTGCACGCGCTCGGCCGCCATGTCGAGCCACGTGTGGAGGCGGGCGTACTCCGGCTTCTCGTCGGCCGGGAACAGCTCCTTGATGGCGCGGTCCGTCGCCGCGATGTCGGCGGGGTCACCGGAGAGCGCGGCCCAGCGGAAGGGGCCCTTGCCCTCGCAGAAGAGCGGGCGGATGTACGCCGGCACGAAGCCGGGGAACTCGAAAGCCCGGTCGTAACCGCCCTTGCGGGCCTCGTCGCGGATGGAGTTGCCGTAGTCGAAGACCTCGGCCCCGGCGTCCTGGAGCTCCACCATCGCGCGCACGTGCGTCGCCATCGACTCCTGCGCGCGCTTGGTGAAGCCGCGCGGGTCCTCCGTGCGCTCGCGCTCCCAGTCGTCGTACGCCGTCCCCGCGGGGAGGTAGAACAGCGGGTCGTGCGCCGAGGTCTGGTCGGTGACGACGTCGACGAGCGGCCCCTCGCCGCTGGCCGCCCTCTCGAGGTGGCGCTCGAGGATCTCGGGCAGCACCTCGGCGGCGTTGCCGAGGAGGCCGATCGACAGGCCGCGTCGCTCGTCGCGCGCCTCGAGCGCGAGCTCGATCGCGTGGTCGAGGTCGCGGGCCTGGACGTCGAGGTAGCGGGTCTCGAGGCGGCGGTCGATGCGGTGCTGGTCGCACTCGACGCAGATCGCGACGCCGTCGTTCATCGTCACGGCGAGCGGCTGGGCGCCACCCATGCCGCCGAGGCCGGCGGTAACGGTGATCGTGCCGGCCAGCGTGCCGCCGAACCTCTTGTCGGCGATGGCGGCGAAGGTCTCGAAGGTGCCCTGGAGGATGCCCTGGGTGCCGATGTAGATCCACGAGCCGGCGGTCATCTGGCCGTACATCGTCAGCCCGAGGTCCTCCAGCCGGCGGAACTCCTCCCAGTCGGCCCAGTCGCCGACGAGGTTGGAGTTGGCGATGAGCACGCGGGGCGCCCACGGGTGGGTGCGCATCACGCCGACCGGCTTGCCCGACTGCACGAGCAGCGTCTCGTCGTCCTCGAGGTCGCGCAGGGTGCGGACGAGGGCGTCGTACGCCTCCCAGCTGCGCGCCGCCTTGCCGGTGCCGCCGTAGACGACGAGGTCCTCGGGGCGCTCGGCGTTGTCCGGGTCGAGGTTGTTCATCAGCATCCGTAGCGGCGCCTCGGTCTGCCACGACTTCGCGGTCAGCTCGATCCCGTGGGCGGCGTGGATGGGCAGGCGGGGGTTGGACGAGGTCACTTGAGTTCTCCGATCACGGACTCGGCGGCGGCGAGGACCGCGCCGGACTGGACGAGGCCGACGGCGGCCTCGATCTCGGGCGAGAGGTGGCGGTCGGGGCCGGGGCCCTCGATGCCGTTCCTGCGCAGCAGGTCGACGACCGCGCCCGTCGCGGGCGACGGGGTGAGGGGGGCGCGCAGGTCGAGGGCCCGGGCCGCGGTGAGCACCTCCACCGCGACCACGCGCGAGAGCCCGTCGACGGACCGGCGCAGCTTGCGGGCCGCGTTCCAGCCCATCGACACGTGGTCCTCCTGCATCGCGCTCGACGGGATCGAGTCGACGGAGGCCGGGACGGCGAGCCGCTTGAGCTCGGACACGATCGAGGCCTGGGTGTACTGCGCGATCATGTGGCCGCTGTCGACCCCGGGGTCGGCGGCGAGGAACGGCGGCAGCCCGTGGCTGCGCGCCCGGTCGAGGAAGCGGTCGGTGCGTCGCTCGCTGATCGAGGCGACGTCGGCGGCGACGATCGCGAGGAAGTCGAGCACGTAGCCGACCGGTGCGCCGTGGAAGTTGCCGTTCGACTCCACGCGGTCGCCGACCACGACCGGGTTGTCGATCGCGCTGGCGAGCTCACGGCCCGCGACCGTGGCGGCGTGCTCGACCGTGTCGCGGGCGGCACCGTGCACCTGGGGCGAGCAACGCAGGGAGTAGGCGTCCTGGACCTTGTTGCACTCCACCGTGTTGTCCGGGCCGGTGCGGTGCGAGGCGACGATCGCCGAGCCGGCCATCAGCGCGGTGAGGTTGGCCGCCGACAGCGCCTGACCGGGGTGGGGGCGGATGTCCTGCAGCTCGGGGGCGAAGACCCGGTCGGTGCCGAGCTGCGCCTCGACGCTCATCGCGGCGGCGACGTCGGCGGTTCGCAGCAACATCCGCAGGTCGGCGATCGCCATGACGAGCATGCCCAGCATCCCGTCGGTGCCGTTGATGAGCGCGAGGCCCTCCTTGGCGACCAGCTCGACCGGCTCCAGCCCGGCTGCGGCGAGGGCCTCGGCGGCCGGCATCACGGTGCCGTCCGCGTCGCGGACCTCGCCCTCACCCATCAACGCCAGCGCGCAGTGCGACAACGGCGCCAGGTCGCCCGAGCACCCGAGCGAGCCGTACTCGCGCACCACCGGCGTGATGCCGTGCGACAGCAGGTCGACCATCAGCTGCGCGGTCCCGCGGCGTACGCCGGTGTGACCCGTCGCGAGCGTCGAGAGCCGCAGCAGCATGAGCGCCCGCACCACCTCGCGCTCCACCTCGGGCCCGGAGCCGGCAGCGTGGGACCGGACGAGCGAGCGCTGCAGCTGGGCACGCATCTCGGTGGGGATGTGGCGCGTGGCGAGCGCCCCGAAGCCGGTGCTGACGCCGTACGCCGGTGTCTCGGCGGCGGCGAGCGTCTCGACCACGGACCGGGCACGGTCGATCGCGGCGAGCGCCTCGTCGGTGAGCGAGACGCGGGCGCCCCCACGGGCGACGCTGAGGAGGTCGTCGAACGAGACGGGTCCGACCCCGACATGGATGGTCTGCATGCCCTCATCCAACGCCCGTGACGGGGCGCTCACCAGAGCCGGACGCGCGTCCCAGTCTCACATCCGAGACAACGCTACTCACCCGTTCGGAGGACACCGAAAACACGCGTCGCGTGACACGGTGGACGACATGACCCACCCGGGTCACGGAGGCAAGGAGGACCCCCATGGACGCGATGACATGGATCATCGTCCTGGTCGTGGTGCTGGTCGTGGCGGCGCTCGTCGCCTGGCTGGTCACCCAGCAGCGCACGAAGAAGCAGCACGAGCACGCCGAGCACCTGCGTGCCGAGGCGCACGAGCACGCGACCGAGATCCCGGAGACCCAGGTGCGGGCGAAGGAGGCCGAGGCCGAGGCGGAGCGCGCACGGCTCGAGGCCGAGCGCGCCCAGGCGAAGGCCCGCGAGGCCCAGGTCGCCGCCACCCAGCAGCAGGCGGTGCACGAGGACCGGCTGCGGACGGCCGACGAGGTCGACCCGCGCGTCGACACCTCGTCCGACGACTACGCCCCGGGCACGTCCGCGCACGGCCACGACCACGGCCACGGCCACGACCCCGACACGGTGCTCGACGCGGATGACCCGCGACGCACCGACGGGACCGAGGGCACGCGCCGGGCCTGACCGGCACACGCGCCGGGACGGCAACGCAGGACAGGGACGGCCAGTACTGGAAGACTGGCCGTCCCTGTCCCGTGAAAGAGGAAGCCCCGTGACCACGCTCATCATCGTCCTCGTCATCATCGCCGTCGTGATCGCTGTCGCGGCGTTCCTCGTCCGGAAGAAGAATCGCGAGGCCAACGTCGTCCGCGCCGACCAGCTCCGCGCGCAGGCCGCGACGCAGGCGCAGTCCACGATCGCCCCGGCCCAGGAGCGCGCGGCGGCCGCGGAGGCCGAGGCCGAGCAGGCTCGCGCCGCGGCAGCCAGGGCCGAGGCGGAGGCCGAGGAAGCGCGGATCGCGGCCCAGCAGGTCGAGGCGACGCACGAGGGCCAGGTCCGCGCGGCCGACCGCATCGACCCGCGTGTGAACCACAAGGCCGACGACTACGCCCCGCAGGTGCCCGGAACGGCCGACCAGGCCCCGACCCCGCCGTCGGAGGTCGAGGCCGCGTCGACCACGACCCAGCCGGTCGATCACCCCACCGCCGAGCAGCCGGTCACCGAGCAGCCGGTC
>DATIAJ010000204.1:0-7341 GCA_035458105.1 Nocardioides sp.
TCAGTTCGCATTCACGGTGAGCGACTCGCGCAGTCGCATGAGGGCGTATTCGGTGATCTTCACGAGCGCACCCTTGGCCTGCTCGCGGTCGCGGGCGTCGAGGCTGATGATCGGTACGTCGGCGGGCAGGGCCAGCGCGGCTGCGATCTCCTCGGCGGGGTAGCGCGGGACGCCGTCGAACTCGTTGACGGCGACGATGAACGGGATCCCCTTGGACTCGAAGTAGTCCAGCGGCGAGAACGACTCGTCGAGACGCGCCACGTCGACCAGCACGATGGCGCCGATGGCGCCGCGGCACAGGTCGTCCCACATGAACCAGAACCGGCGCTGACCGGGCGTGCCGAAGAGGTAGAGCACCAGGTCCTCGGCCAGGGTCAGGCGGCCGAAGTCCATCGCCACGGTCGTGGTGGCCTTGGTGGGCACGGCAGCCAGGTCGTCGACGCCCTCGGACTCGTTGGTGACGAGTGCCTCGGTGCGCAGCGGGTCGATCTCGGACACGGCGCCCACGAGCGTCGACTTGCCGACGCCGAAGCCGCCGGCGATGACGATCTTCGTCGACGCGGCCGCGCGCTGTGCCTTAGTAGTTTCGAAGTCCACGGAGGGTCCTTTCGATGAGCTCGAGACGCTCATCTGTCGACGTGCTGTCGGTGATGGTGGCCTGGATGCGAATCAGGCCCTGCTCGATCAGGTCACCCAGCAGCACCCGGGTGACGCCGATCGGCATCTTGGTGAGGGCCGACACCTCGGCCACGGAACGCCTGTCGCAGACCTCGAGAACCTGCGCAGCGGACGGGGAGAGCACGGGGGCTTCCGCACCCGCCTGGAGGCGGAGCGTGGCCTCCATGGCCAGCTCGACCTTCGTGGCCGTCCGGCCTGCGGTGAGGGTGTAGGACCGGATCAGCCGAGGGCGGTAGCCCTCGTCGTCCGGCTCGGGTGGCGGCGTCATGGCACGGGTCCGGCTCAGCCGCCCGTACCGACGCGGGCCTGGGCCTCGACGGTACGTCCCACGCGGTCCACCAGCAGGGCCATCTCGTAGCCCACCTGGCCGATGTCGGCCTCCTCGGTCGTGAGCACGGTGAGGTTGGAGCCGTCACCGACGCTCATGAGCATCAGGAAGCCCATCTCCATCTCGACGATGGTCTGCATCACCGAACCGCCCTCGAAGAGGCGGGCGGCGCCGACCGCGAGGCTGGCCAGACCGGAGGAGACGGCCGCGACCTGCTCGGCGCGCTCACCCGGGATGCTGGTGCTCGAGGCCATGAGGAGACCGTCGGCGGACACGAGGATCGCGTGCGCCGCGTCGGGTACGTCGTCGACGAAGCGCGACATCACCCAGTCGAGGTCTCGGTCGTCACCAGCGGTGCTGGCGACGGGGGCGGCGGAGGTGTCGTGAGTCATGCGGGGCCTGCTTCCGTGTGCTGGGTGGAACTCTGGGCTGCTCGTCGTCCGCGGGAGACACCCGCGGTGTGAGCCTGGAGACGGCGGCGGATCGCTTCGGGGTCGCGCGTCTTGGCTGCCGTGGGCGGTGTCACGCTACCGGGAACGAGACGCTCACCGGGGGCACGCCGCGGGAGTCCGACCGGCGTGGACTCGGCGACCGGCACCGGCTCGGTGACGTGCTCGGCGATCTCCCAGCCGCGGTCGACCTCGGTCTCGTGCCACTCGCCCTTGCCCTCGCCGGCGAGCCATCCGGAGCGCATCGACTTGAAGATCGGCGACTCACCACCGGCGCGAGCGGGCTCGGCGCCGTGCGACAGGCCGTTGGAGCCGTGGCCGTTGGAGCCGTGACCGTTGGAGCCGTGACCGTTGGTGCCGTGGCCGTTCGCTCCGGGGAGGCCGTGGCCGTCGGTGAGCAGGGCGGCGGCGTCGTACGACGGCACAGGCTCGAGCTCCGGCTCCGGCCGCGCCTCGGGCTCGGCCACCGTCTCGGGCACCGGCTCGGCTGCGACCTCGCTGACCGGCTCGGGCTCGCTGACCGGCTCGGGCTCGCTGACCGGGGCCGGGGTGTCGAGACCCAGCGGGTCGGCGGCGTCGACCTCGACCTCGTCCCGGTCGACGCCGGCAGCGGACTCGGCCTCGGCGACCGGCTCGGGCTCGGGCTCCGCCGAGGCCTCAGCCTCGGGCTCGGCGACCTCGGGCTCGGCCTCGAGCTGGACCTCGGCCTCGGCCTGCTCGGCGGCGGGCTCGTCGGACTTCTCGGCGGGCAGGGGGTCGGACAGCGGGTCGAAGGCCCGGGCGGGCTGCTCGACGGGCTGCTCGGTCGGCTCCTCGGCCACCGGCTGCTCGGCTGCCGGTTCCTCGGCGGACACCTCGGCGCTCCGGGCCTCCTGCTCGGCCTGGGCACGCTGGCGCGAGGCCAGGGCCGTGATCGGGACGACGCGGGCGACCTTCTCGGCACGCTCGGTCGCGGCACCCTCGCCGCCGGCGGTGTCGGCCTTGGCGTCGGCGGTAGCACCCGCGGTGTCGGCGCGCTTGCCGAAGAGCGGGCCGGTCGCTCCCGAGGTCTCCGGAGGCAGGAACGCCTCGGCACCCGTGCGGGGCATGTTGGCACCCGGGTCGCGACGCGGCAGGAGGGTGCCCAGCGGCGGACGGTCCGGGGTCGGCTCCGACGAGGAGGACGAGGACGCGGCAGCAGCAGCGGCCGGCTCGCTGGACGTGTCGGCGGCTGCGTCCGTCGTACCGGTCGTGACGGGGAGCGGTTCCAGCTCGGCATCCGCCTTGGCGGCCTTGGCCTTGGCCTTGGCCTTCGCCTCGGTGGCGGCGGCACGCTCGGCGGCCTTCGCCTCGGCCTTCTCGGCGCGGGCACGGTTGCGGGCCTCGCGCTTGGACAGGACGGGAGCGGCCGCGGCGCCGGCGCCGGCCAGCTCGGTGGAGTCGGCCGACGACGTACTCGTGGTGGTGGCCTCGGCCGCGGCGGGGGCCGCAGGTGCGGCGGACTGCGCCACGTCGGGCAGCACCGACGGCGGGAGCAGCACGGTGGCCGTCATGCCGCCACCGGGGTTGCGTGCCAGGTGAGCGTCGATGTCGTGACGCTCGGCAAGGCGGGACACCACGAACAGGCCCATGCGGCGGGCGGTGTCGGGCGTGGCCTGCGCACCGTGCTGGAGGTCGCTGTTGAGCTGCTCGAGCTCGGCCGGCGGCACCCCCAGGCCGGAGTCGGTGATCGTGATGGTCACGCCGTCGGGGCCCTGCTTGGCGGCCAGGCGCACCGGCTCGGCCGGCGGCGAGAAGCTGAGCGCGTTGTCGACGAGCTCGGTGAGCAGGTGGACGACGTCGGCCGCGGCCTCGTCACCGACACGGGTGTTGAGGTTGGAGAGGATCTGCACGCGCTGGTAGTCCTGCACGCCCGACGTCGCGGCCTGGAGGGCCTCGCCGACGGTCAGGCTGAACTGCCCGGTGGCCCGGTTGGGGGCGTCGGCCAGGATCAGCAGCGAGTCGGCCGTACGACGCATGCGCGAGGCGAGGTGGTCGAGGCGGAACAGCGACTCGAGACGCTTGGGGTCCTCCTCGTCGTGCTCGAGGCGCTCGATCTGGGCCAGCTGCTGGTTGACCAGCGAGGTCGAGCGGCGCGACAGCGTCACGAACATCGCGTTGACGGTCTGGCGGAGCTGGGCCTCACCGGACGCGAGGTGGATGGCCTGGCGGTGGAGGTCGTCGACCGCGCGCGCGACCTGGCCGATCTCCTCGTTGGTGTGCACGTCGATCGTCTTGATCGGCTCGGGCTCCTGGCCGGCCCGGATCCGGGCGACCGCGTCGGGCAGGCGGTGGCGGGCCACCGCGAGGGCGCCGTCGCGGACCTTGCCGATCGGCCCGAGGAGGCTGCGAGCGATGAAGAAGGCGAGCGCGATCGCCGCGGCGAGCGCGAGCAGCGTGAGCACGGCGCCGACGAGGGCGTTGCGCTGGGCGGCACCGGCGGCCTCGTCGAGGGTGTCGGTGACACCGGTGACCAGCGTCTCGGTGATCTCGTCGTAGGGCGCGTAGGCGTCGCGGCCGTCGAGGTCGGTGGCGGCGTCGTCACGGATCTGCCCGGCGTGGCGGGTGTTCTGCTGACGCAGGAGGGCGGTCTGGTCGTCGGCGCCCTCGACCGATCCGGCAAGACGGTCGATGGCCGCGGCCTCCACGCCGATCTCGGAGAAGAGCTCCTGGGAGCTCGACTGGGAGAGCGAGGTCGCGACGAGGCCCTGCTGCAGCGCGAGGGACAGGCGACCGCTCATCGCCTGCGAGAGCTGCTCGAGGCGCGGCTCGGGAGTCTCCTGGGCGGCGTTGACGCTGGTGATGAGCTGGCTGACGCTGGACTCGAGCTGGCGCACGAGCGCGATCCAGGTGGCCGGGCCGAGCGTCTCGGCGCCCTCGCCCCGCATGGCCTGGCTCAGGTCGAGCAGCGCGTTGACGTGGGCGGTCTGCAGCTCGTCGAGGTCGGCCGTGTCGCGCGCCTGGACCAGGGTCTCGGCGTTGCTCGAGATGTCGCTGATCGCGTCGATCAGGTCACCCTGGCTCGACGCGCTGTCGGACTGCGCCGCCACCATCGCGGCCTCGGATGCGGTCAGGTAGTCGACGGCGGGCTGGATGATCGTGACCTGCTGCGCGCTCCGCGCGGCCTGTCGGGAGTCGCCGTAGTCGCCGGCGACGCGCAGTCCACCGAGGACGGCCGCGAGCAGCAGCGGGATCGCCAGGGCCAGGGCCATCTTCCGGCCCAGTGGCCAACCGGCGACCGAGAGACCAGCGCCCTTCCGGGCCTGGGCTGCATCCTGAGTCATGTGTGCCTCGCGTTTGGTGAGCGACTACGTCGAAGTCCAGAACGCACCGGTGGGACCGGCGCAGGCTCAACCTAAGGAGTTCGGCGACATTCCGTGGCGTTTTCACAGAACTGGGCCCGCGGGATGTTAAGAGCGTTCAGGGGTTCCTCGGCGGCCTCGATGGGTGGCCCGGCAGCTGGAGCTGACGCACGGGGCGGTCACCGGACACCAGCCGACGGCGTACCCCACAGCCAGGCGGGGAACGTCGCGACGAGCAGGAGACCGGGATACGCCGCCGCGATCTGGAACTGAGGCGCGGGGGCGGTCACCGGATATCCGGTGACCGCCCCGCTTACAGGTACAGATCTCTACCTGGAAGCGGGGAACTCAGGTGCGAAGTCCGGCGATCAGGCGACAGTGGAGCCCCCGGCCGCCCCTACCGGCCGGGGGCTCCATTGTCGTTCGGCCTCAGGCCCGCTCGACCTCGCTCTGGAGCTTGAGGACGGTGGTGCCGTCCTCCTGCTCGATGACGTACGCCGGGTCGTCGTCGCTGCCCTTGCGGGTGATCTTCTCGCCCTTGGTCGTGCGGGAGACCTCCTCGTGGTGGACCTCCTTCACGGTGCCCTCGGCCCACGAGGAGCCCCACTTCCACCTCACGCTGGTGCCGGTGCGGATCGCCATGCGCCCACCGTGCCACCGCGCGCCAATACAGGGCCCACCCTCAGGAGCGGACGTGCATCCGCTCGCCCTGGGGGCCGAAGATCGCCAGCACCTCTGCCGGCGTCGGGCCGGGGTTGCCGATCCAGTGTGGCGTGCGGGTGTCGAACTCGACGACCTCGCCCGGCCCGAGGGTGAGGTCGCGGGTGCCGAGGAGGAGACGGACCTTCCCGCTGAGGACGTAGAGCCACTCGTAGCCCTCGTGCGTGCGCAGCGACGGCGCCGGGGCGTCGTCGACGGGCATCACCATCTTGTAGGACTGCAGGCCACCGGGCCGGCGAGTCAGGGAGATGAAGGTGCGGCCGTGCCGCACGACCGGCTTCGACCGGATCCGCGGGTCGCCCGTCTCGGGCGCGTCGACCAGCTCGTCGAGTGCGACGCGGTGGGCGCGGGCCAGCGGCAGCAGCAGCTCGAGGGTGGGCTTGCGCTGGCCGGACTCCAGTCGCGACAGGGTGCTCACCGAGATGCCCGTCTCCTCCGCGAGGTCGGTCAGCGTGGCCTCGCGCTCGAGCCGCAGCTGGCGCAGCCGCGGCCCGACGGCCCGCAACACCCCGTCGTCGTCCATGCTCACCAGTTTGCCACTACGGCAAGAATGTTTGTCAATCCCGCACCAGCCCCTGCATGCTCGAGGCATGAGTGAGAACGAGACGTACGACGTGGTGGTCATCGGTGGCGGCGCGGCCGGACTGAGCGGCGCGATGGCGCTGGGCAGGTCGAGGCGGAGGGTCCTGGTGATCGACGCCGGCGAGCCACGCAACGCCCCCGCGGACCACGCGCACAACTATCTGGGCCGCGAGGGCGTGTCCCCGTTGCAGCTGCTCGAGGACGGCCGCGCTGAGGTGGCGGCGTACGGCGTCGAGGTCGTCGCCGACCGCGTCGTCGGGATGTCCGGCGAGGTCGACGACTTCCTGGTGACGACCGAGGGCGGTCGCCGGTACGTCGCCCGCCGGGTGCTGGTCACCGGCGGCGTCGTCGACGAGCTGCCCGACGTGCCGGGGCTGGCCGAGCGGTGGGGCATCGACGTCCTGCACTGCCCCTACTGCCACGGCTGGGAGGTGCGCGACCAGGCGTTGGCGATCCTCGCGACCACGCCGATGGCGGCCCACCAGGGCCTGCTGTTCCGCCAGCTGTCGGACGACGTCGTGATGGTCGTGCAGGACGGCGTGGAGCTTCCCGACGAGGAGGTGGAGAAGCTGGGGGCGATCGGCGTCCGGTTCGCGCACGGCACGCCGCAGGAGGTCGTCACCGACGGTGACGCGCTGGTCGGGCTGCGTCTGGCCGACGGCACCGTCCTCGAGCGGGACGCGATCGTCGTCGCGTCGAAGCCGCACGTGCGTGCCGGCTACCTCGCTCCGCTCGGCATCGAACCGCGGCCCTTCGAGATGAACGGCGCCGTGCTGGGCTCCGTCATCGCGGTCGAGCCCACGGGCGCCACCTCGGTCCCGGGCGTCTTCGCCGCCGGCAACGCCACCGACATCGCGATGACGTTGATGGCCTCGGCCGCGCACGGCACCCGGGTCGGCGCGTGGATCAACGCGGAGCTGGCGAACGCCGACGCTGCGAAGGCCGTCCGGGCCATGCGCGACGGCTTCTTCGAGCAACCGGCCTGGGAGGAGCGCTACTCCGGCGACCGGGTGTGGAGCGGACGGGTCAACGTCCAGCTCGCGGCGGAGGCGCCGTCACTGGAGCCGGGCCGCGCCCTCGACGTCGGCTGCGGTGAGGGCGGCGACGCGATCTGGCTGGCCTCACAGGGCTGGGAGGTCACGGCCGTCGACTTCGCCGAGGCGGCGCTGGCGCGCACCGCCGAGCACGCCCGGGAGGCCGGGGTCGGCGACCGCGTCGACACCCGCCGGGTCGACGTACGCACCTTCGAGCCGGCCGGCGAGAC